>JAFDCZ010000084.1 GCA_019312665.1 Deltaproteobacteria bacterium
GCGTTGTTGAGCGGTCCAGCGGGCGGTGTGGTCGGCGCCCGCGAGGTCGCCCGGGCCGGGAACTCTCCGCGCGCCATCGGCTTCGATATGGGTGGGACCTCCACCGACGTCTCGCTGATCGACGGGCCCGAACTCGACCGCGCGTTCGAGACCCAGGTGGCGGGCATTCGCGTGCGCGCGCCGATGCTCCGGGTGCATACGGTGGCGGCAGGGGGCGGTTCGCTCTGCCGCTTCGACGGCTTTCGTCAGACCGTCGGGCCCGAGAGCGCGGGCGCCCGACCGGGCCCGCTTTGTTACGGGGATCCGGCCGCTCGGGAGCTTGCGATCACGGATGTGAACTTCTTCCTCGGAAGGCTGCGCCCCGATCGGTTCCCGTTTCCGCTTCAGCTCGGGCCGGTCGAGGCCGCCTTCGAGGCGCTGCGTGGCGAGCTCGAAGCTGCGGGGCATACGCGCACACCTGTCGAGATCGCTGCGGGCTTCCTCGAGATCGCCAACGCCAGCATGGCCCAGGCCATTGCGGAGGTTTCCGTGGTCCGGGGTGTCGACCCGCGAGATTTCGCCCTGGTGGGCTTCGGCGGTGCTGCGGGCCAGCATGTTTGTGCGGTGGCAAGGCGGCTCGGCATCGAACGGGTTCTCCTGCATCCCCTGGCAGGGGTGCTCTCCGCCTACGGGATCGGCGTGGCCGAGTTGGCCTGCGATCGTCACCGTGACGCCGGAAGGAGGCCGCTCGATCCGGAAACCGGTGGGGCGCCTCGAGAATGCGATGCCCTGCTGGACGCGTTGCAGGAGGATGCGCGCCGCAGCCTGGCGGACGAAGGCGCGGCGCCCGAAGAGATCCGCTTCGAGCGCCTTCTCGAGCTTCGCTACGCCGGGACCGAGACGCCCTTGCCGGTTCCGACGCCCGTTGAAGGGAAGAGCTGGGCGGACGCCTTCACCCAGCTCCACGAGCTTCGCTTCGGCTACGCAAGGCCGGGGCGAACCATCGAGGTCGTGACGGCGAGGGTACGCGCATCCGTCGCAGAGCCGATGCCAGCGGCAACGCTTGCGACGGCTCGCGGGTCTGAGGGCGCTTCGCCGCTGCGTCGCGATGAGGTGTGGTTCGCCGGCACGGGCTGGACGCAAACCCCTGTCTACGATCGGGATGCGTTGCCGCCCGGTGCCGCCCTCGAGGGCCCGGCGGTGTTGCTCGAAGGGACGGGCACGATCGTGCTGGAGCCGGGCTTCCGGGCCGAGGTGGGGGAGGGCGGCCTGCTCGTCTTGAGCGGGCAGGGCAAGCAGGCGACGGGCACGCGCCGCGAAGACCTTTCCGTACCCGATCCGGTTCGCCTCGAAGTCTTCGGCCACCGTTTCATGTCGATCGCGGAGCAGATGGGCGCGGTTCTCCGCAATACGTCGGTCTCGACCAACATCAAGGAGCGTCTGGACTACTCCTGCGCTGTCTTCGATACCCAGGGCGGGCTCGTCGCCAACGCGCCGCATATCCCGGTCCACCTGGGCGCGATGGGCGCGACCGTGCGCGCCGTGAAATCCGCGTTTCCGGAGCTCCTGCCGGGCGATGCGCTGGTGACGAACGATCCCTCAGCCGGCGGCTCTCACCTGCCGGACGTGACCGTCGTCTCTCCCGTTTTCGTGGATGAGGTGCTGCGCTTCTTCGTCGCCAGCCGCGGGCATCACGCCGATCTCGGTGGCAAGACGCCGGGCTCGATGCCCGCCGACTCGCGCAGCCTGGAAGAAGAAGGTGTGGTGCTCGAGCCGTTCCCCTTGGTTCGAGACGGGCATTTCGATGAGCAGGGGGTTCGTCGCAGGCTGGCCGAAGCCCGCTTCCCCGCCCGCAATCCGGACGACAACGTGGCGGATCTCGAGGCCATGGTCGCCGCCAATCGTGCTGGCGAGGCGCTGCTCCTGCGCATGGTCACCGAGTTGGGCGAGGGGCCCGTTCTCGTGACGATGGACCAGTTGCAGGTGGCGGCGGGCCGCAAGGTCGCCCACGAGATCGGTCGGCTGCCGAACGGTGAGCATCATTTCGAGGACGCACTCGATGATGGGACACCTATCTGTGTCACTCTCGGCGTCGACGGGGAGACGCTCACGATCGATTTCGAGGGCACCGGGGCCGCGGTCGATGGCAACCTGAATGCGCCACGGGCGGTGGTCGAATCCGCCGTCCTCTACGTGCTGCGTTGTCTGGTCGCCGAGCGGATCCCGTTGAACGGCGGTTGCCTCGCGCCGGTGCGTCTCCACATTCCGCCGGGCTCCCTGCTCGATCCTCCGGCGGGCCGTGCGGTCGTCGGTGGCAACGTCGAGACCTCCCAGCGGGTGGTGGACGTGCTGCTCGGTGCCATCGGCCAGGTGGCCGCGAGCCAGGGAACGATGAACAACCTGGCGTTCGGGGGCGAGCGTTTCGGCTACTACGAAACCCTGGGCGGTGGGGCTGGCGCGGGCCGTGGCTTCGACGGTGCCTCCGGCGTGCACGTCCACATGACGAACACGCGCATCACCGACCCGGAAGTTCTCGAGACGCGCTACCCCGTTCGCCTGAAACGCTTCGCGTTGCGCACCGGGTCGGGGGGCGCGGGCCGATGGCAGGGTGGCGACGGGTTGGTGCGGGAGCTCGAATTCACGGAGCCGGTGACGGTCTCGCTGCTCACCGAGCGGCGAGTGCGCGCGCCGTACGGGCTCGAGGGCGGAGAGCCGGGGAAGCCTGGTCGAAACGCGGTGCGACGCTCGGACGGCAGCCTCGAAGAACTCGGCGGCCACGTCCAGGTGGAAGTGCAGGCGGGCGATCGGCTGATCGTCGAGACACCCGGAGGCGGGGGTTTCGGACGGGCCTGAAGCTCGGCGTTGGGCCTAGGGTGCGTTCTTGCGACCCGGGGCGAACATCCGTTGGGCGTCACAGCGGGCCTTGGAAAGCGTTCCGGCGAAGCAGGCCGCTTCGGTCTCCTGGGCGGGCTCATTGCCGACCGCGAGCAGGGAGCAATCCGCGTTCAGCCGCAGACGAGCCACGTTCTTCGCGCACGCCTCGAGAGCGCGTTTAATGGCACCGGATTGAAGGGGCGCTGTCGAGACGCCCCAGGTCCGGCGTCCAGATTCCGGATCCACGGCCAGGGCCATGGCCTTCGTGCCGCCCTGGGATGCGTAGATCTCGACCGCCTGGGAGAGACTCGTCGGCGGGCTTCCCTTGCCGAGCGTCGTGGTGCAGGCGACGGCGGCAAGCAAGGAGAGAAGGAGGGGCAGCGCAGTCTTCACAGGAATCGCCTCACGGAAAAGGCGCAACGTAGCAACCGGTCGCCTCGAGAAGATTGAACCTCGACCGGCCGAAGCCCGACTCCCCATTCGAGAGCGGCCCCAGAGGGTCGCTCGGAACCACCTGGAATCGCGGCCCCCGAGGGTCGCCAGCAATCACAAGGAGTCTTGATCATGCGACGTCTTCTCTCTCTCGTTTGTGCAGCTTCCCTCGCTGGCCTGGTGCTCGCACCGGCCGCCCAGGCGGGTTCCGCCAAGAGCCATCGCATGTCGCGGCGCGTGGCCGTACAGGTCGCCCCCACGAACACGTTCCAGCCGGCATCGCCCCAGTGGAAGCACGCGAGCTGCATCGCCCAGGGCGCGACCGAGTTCCCGTCCATGGTCTTTCGCAACACCGACACGGTCGCCTTCCCGGCCGGCAGCAAGATCGTCTGGCTGAACGGCGGCAAGATCGGCGAGTTCTCGCTGACCTCCAGCCTCGCACCCGGCCAGACCGTGGTGGGCCCGAGCTTCGAGGCCTACGCAACGTCGGGTCACCCCCATAGCTGCAAGGCGGTGGGCAAGATCTAGGAAGCGGCCGCAGCGTGGTGAGCGCGGTAGGGTTCGAACCTACGACCGGCGGATTAAGAGTCCGCTGCTCTGCCAACTGAGCTACGCGCCCACGCGACGCGGATCGTACGCACCCTGGCCCCCCCACGCAAACTCCCGGAGGCCTCGGATCGCGGGCCGGAGTTAACTTCCCTCGGGGGTTCCGCTATGGTGCAGCGCTGCGCCCGATGACCGGGCCCCCTGGCGCGCCGGTTGGCGGGCCGTGCCGGGGTGGCGGAATTGGTAGACGCAGTGGCCTTAGGAGCCACCGTCCTTTGGACGTGCAGGTTCGAGTCCTGTCCCCGGCACCACTCTTCCGTCCCTTTCCTCGAGGACACTCCATGAGCGAGAACGAGACACCGGCCCTGGCGGTCGAAACCACCGAGACGAGCCCGATCCTGCGGACCCTGCGCATCGAGCTGGATAGCAAGCGCGTGCGCAAGGCGATCGACCGGGCCTACAAGGATCTGGGCAAGACGGTGCGCGTGCGCGGCTTCCGGCCGGGCAAGGTTCCGCGGCCGGTCCTCCAGAAGATGTACGGCGCGTCGGTGGGCCAGGAGCTCGAGCAGCAACTGGTGCGCGAGACGCTTACCGAGGCCATCGAGCAGGCGGGCCTCGAGCCAGTGGCCGAGCCGCAGGTCGAGGCGGAGGCGCCGGTCGAGGGCGAGGCCTTCGCCTACACCGCCACCATTGAGGTGCGGCCTTCGATCGAGCTGCCGGAGCTGACCGGACTGCCGGGCAAACGGCCGCCGATCGATGTGACCGATGAAGACGTCGACAACGAGCTCGAGCAGCTCCGCCAACGCCAGTCGCGCTTCGAGGACGAGCCGGAGGGTGCGGAAGCGGCCGAGGGTTCGTTTCTCACGATCGACTACCTGGGCAAGGTCGACGACGTGGCGTTCGAGGGCGGCACCGCCGAAGGCGCGACCATCGAGCTCGGTTCGGGGCGGATGATTCCCGGCTTCGAAGAGCAGCTCGAGGGAATGGCCGTCGATCAGGAGCGAACGATCTCCGTGACCTTCCCGGACGACTATCCCTCGGAAGATGTGGCGGGCAAAGCGGCGACCTTCGACATCAAGCTGACGAAGGTGCAACGCAAGGTCATGCCGGAGCTCGACGACGCGTTCGCCAAGGAGATCGATGAAGAGCACGAAGGAATGGACGCCTTGCGCGAGAAGCTCCGCGGCGATCTGACGGAAGGCCGGGAACGCCAGGCGAAGGACGTGTTGCAGCGCAGTGTCATCGACTCGTTGATCGAGCGAACCGAGTTCGACGTGCCGCCGGGCATGATCGAGCGGCGCCTGAACCAGCAGTTGCAACGGGCGCATGAGCAACTCGGCAAGTCGATGCCCGAAGCCGAGCTGCACGAGCGGCTGAGTGAGTGGTCCGAGAGCTGGCGGCCCGAGGCCGAACGCGATGTGCGGGAGCATCTGCTGCTCGACGCGGTCGCCGACCAGCAGGAGATCGAAAGCGGCGACGACGAGGTCAATGAAAAGATCGACGGCATGGCGCGCGATCAGGGAATCGACCCGGACCGGCTGCGCGGGGTCTACGATCAGCAGGGCATGGGCGATGCCCTGAAGGCCCAGATTCGCTCTGACAAGGCGCTTGAATTCCTCCTGGCTGGGGCTAAAGTCGAAGAGGTTGCGGGGAGTTAGCCCCGCAGCTGCACCATCTGAGCGCGCTCGATGCGGTCGCTGGTTCCATGGGGGGGCCCGCGCACGCCACCCCCCGTTAGACTGGAACCGGAAGGACCTCTCCGGGCACTGACTCTCGGGGCCAGGAAGGGGTGGAGAGCCATGTCGCTGATTCCCATCGTCGTCGAGCAGGACCACCGCGGAGAGCGGGCCTACGACATCTATTCGAGGTTGCTGCGCGACCGCGTGATCTTCCTCGGTGGCCAGATCCACGACGAGATCGCGAACGTCGTCGTGGCGCAGCTCCTGTATCTCGAGTCCGATGATCCCGAGGCGGACATCAGCCTCTACATCAATTCGCCCGGGGGCTCGATTTCAGCCGGTCTCGCGATCTACGACACCATGAACTACATCCGCCCGGCGGTCTCGACCTTCTGTGTCGGCTCGGCCGCCTCGATGGCGGCCGTGCTGCTGGCCGCCGGCGAAAAGGGCAAGCGCTTCGCGCTCCCCAATGCCCGGGTGATGATCCACCAACCCTGGGGAGGCGCCCAGGGCCAGGCCTCGGATATCGACATCCAGGCCCGGGAAATCTTGCGCATGCGGGATCAGTTGAACGGCATTCTTGCCGATCATACGGGGCGAAGCCTGGAAGAGATCGCACGGGATACCGAGCGCGATTACTATCTTTCTGGAGAGGAGGCGCGCGAATACGGGCTCGTGGATGTGGTGGCAGCCGAAAGGCCGCGCCCGAACGTCAACGGGGCTGCTGGGAGCGCGCCGAACGGGGGAGAGAAGAAGTCGTGAAGAAGCGGGACGACAACGCGAACCTCTCGTGCTCTTTCTGCGGGAAGGGCCAGAAGGAAGTCCGCAAGCTGATCGCGGGCCCCACGGTCTACATCTGCGACGAGTGCATCGAACTCTGCAATGACATCATCGCGGAAGAGTATGGCCAGGACGAAGCGAGCTCTCCGACTTCGGAGGTACCCAAGCCCCAGGAGATCAAGGCGGCCCTCGACGAGTACGTGGTCGGGCAGGACGCGGCCAAGAAGGTGCTTGCTGTCGCGGTACACAACCACTACCGGCGCATCGAGAACCAGGGCACGGTCGGCGATGTCGAGCTGCAGAAGGCCAACATCCTGCTGCTCGGGCCGACAGGTTCGGGCAAGACGCTCCTCGCCCAGACGCTCTCGAAGATCATCGACGTTCCCTTCACGATTGCCGACGCCACTACGCTGACCGAGGCCGGCTACGTCGGCGAAGATGTCGAAAACATCATCCTCAACCTGCTCCAGGCGGCGAACTACGACGTCGAGAAGGCCCAGCGCGGCATCATCTATATCGACGAGATCGACAAGATCGCCCGCAAGAGCGAAAACCCGTCGATCACCCGAGATGTCTCCGGGGAAGGGGTGCAGCAGGCCCTCCTCAAGATCATCGAGGGAACCCTCGCCAGTGTGCCTCCCAAGGGGGGCCGAAAGCATCCCCAGCAGGAATTCCTCCAGATCGATACCTCGAACATCCTGTTCATCTGTGGTGGTGCATTCGTGGGCCTCGATCAGGTGATCCAGAAGCGGATTGGGGTGAAGGGGATCGGCTTTGGCGCCGATGTACAGACCAAGAGTGATCAAAACCTTGGGGAGACGTTGCGCGCCGTGCAGAGCGAGGACCTGCTGAAGTTTGGCTTGATCCCGGAGTTCGTCGGCCGGGTGCCGGTGCTGGCCACCCTGGACGAGCTCGCCGAAGACGCCCTGATGGACATCCTCACGCGCCCGAAGAATGCACTGGTCAAGCAGTACCAGAAGCTCTTCGAGTTCGAGGATGTGCACCTGCGTTTCAGCGAAGGCGCGCTGCGCGCGGTCGCCCGTCAGGCCTTGAAACGCAAGTCTGGTGCCCGCGGCCTTCGCTCCATCCTGGAGGCTGCGATGTTGGATCTCATGTACGACATCCCGTCGCGCGATGATGTGGCCGAGTGCGTGGTGAACGAAGAAGTGATCGAGCAGGGCGCCGAGCCGCTGTTGGTCCTCAAGCAGGAGGCGGAGTCGGCCTAGCGCCACCGCCAGGAGAACCCATGTCTTTCTTCCGGAGCGATGATTCGAGCGGAGCCCCCCCGGGCCCGGAGGGACCCGAGTCCTCCGACGGAAGTTCGAAGGTGGTGCCCCTCCTTCCGCTCCGGGACATCGTGGTCTTCCCGAGCATGGTGGTGCCGCTCTTCGTGGGGCGCCCCAAGAGCATCAAGGCTCTCGAGGATGCCGTGGCCGGTGGGCGCGAGCTGGTGCTCTCGGCCCAACGGGTGGCTTCCAAGGATGAGCCTGCGGAAGACGATCTCTTCCGGCTTGGAACGCTAGGCACGATCATCCAGCTGCTTCGCTTGCCCGATCAGACCGTGAAGGTGTTGGTCGAAGGCAAGGCCCGTGCACGCATCCGCTCGTTCACCCAGGACGAGCCGTTCTTCGCCTGCGAAGTGGAGCTCGTGGAAGAGAGTGAGCCCGAGGGCTCCACCGTCGAGGCGTTGGTGCGCAGTGTTCACGCCACCTTCGAGAACTACGTCAAGCTCAACAAGAAGGTTCCCTCGGAAGTCCTCGGCAACATCACCCAGCTTTCCGTGGCTGGAAGGCTCTCGGATACGGTCGCCACCCATCTCAACCTCAAGATCGAGGATCGCCAGCGGTTGCTCGAGCTGGTGGATCCGGGCAAGCGCCTGGAAGAGGTCTACAGCCTGATGCAGGCCGAGATCGAGGTGCTCGAGGTCGAGAAGCGCATTCGCGGACGCGTCAAGAAGCAGATGGAGAAGAGTCAGAAGGAGTACTACCTCAACGAGCAGATGCGGGCGATCCAGAAGGAACTCGGCGAGCGCGACGAATTCAAGAACGAGATCGCAGAGCTGGAAGAGACGCTTCAGGGCAAGTCGATGCCCGAAGAGGCGCGCGAGCGGACCGAGAAGGAGATCCGCAAGCTCAAGATGATGTCCCCGATGGCGGCCGAAGCCACGGTCGTGCGCAACTACATCGATTGGATGCTCGCGCTCCCCTGGGAGGAGTACGCCGACGAGCACGAGGATATCGATGAAGCCGAACGCGTGCTGAACGAGGATCACTTCGGTCTGGAAAAGCCGAAGGAACGCATCCTCGAGTATCTGGCCGTGCAGACCCTCGTCGAGACGATGAAGGGTCCGATCCTCTGTCTGGTCGGCCCTCCCGGCGTCGGCAAGACGTCGCTCGGGAAATCGATCGCGCGGGCGACGGGGCGCGACTTCGTGCGCATCAGCCTTGGTGGCGTGCGGGACGAAGCGGAGATCCGCGGCCACCGCCGTACCTACATCGGCGCGCTACCCGGCAAGATCATCCAGGGCCTGAAGAAGGCCGGCTCGGGAAACCCGATCTTCCTGCTCGATGAAGTCGACAAGATGTCGATGGATTTCCGAGGGGATCCCTCGTCTGCGCTTCTCGAAGTGCTCGATCCGGAGCAGAACCACACCTTCAACGACCACTATATGGATATCGACTACGACCTCAGCCATGTGATGTTCGTTTGCACGGCCAACACGCTGCATCAGATCCCGCGGCCGCTCCAGGATCGCATGGAGATCATCCAGCTCCCTGGCTACATCGAGAACGAGAAGCTGCAGATCGCCAAGAACTTCCTGGTGCGGAAGGAGCGCGAGGCGAATGGCCTGAAAGAGGAGCAGATCGAGTTCACGGACGCCGGACTGCTCGAGATCGCTCGCTATTACACCCGCGAGTCCGGGGTTCGGAACCTTCAAAGAGAGATCGCGTCGGTCTGTCGGAAGGTTGCCAAGCAGGTGGTCAAGCAGGGCAAGGACGCCAAGAAGGCGCGCATCACTCCCGCCGCCGTGAAGCGTCACCTGGGGCCGCGCAAGCTTCGCCATGGCCAGGTCGAGGAAGACGATCGGGTCGGGCTCTGCACGGGCCTTGCCTACACGGAAGTGGGAGGCGAACTCCTGCAGACCGAGGTGGCGGTGACCCCGGGCAAAGGCAAGCTGGCCGTGACGGGCCGGCTCGGCGAGGTCATGCAGGAATCTGCGAATGCGGCCATGTCCTACGTGCGCCAACGGGCCAAGCAATTGGGCCTGGTGCCGGACTTCTACTCGAAGGTGGATATCCACATCCATGTGCCCGAGGGCGCAACGCCGAAGGACGGGCCGTCCGCAGGCATCACGATCGCGACCGCGATCGCTTCAGCGCTGACACGGGTTCCGGTTCGCTCCACCGTCGCGATGACGGGTGAGATCACGCTCCGCGGGCGTGTACTGCCCATCGGTGGGCTCAAGGAGAAGCTGATCGCGGCCCATCGCGGTGGGATTACGACCGTCGTGATCCCGAAGGAGAATGAGAGGGATCTCCAGGAGGTCCCGGCTGCCGTAAAGCGGAACATGGAGATCATTCCGGTGGAGCACATGGACGAAGTGCTCACAGCGGCCCTGGCCCTCGACGACGTTCAGGGTTTCCTGCAGGACGGGGATCACTCCATTTCGATGATCTTCGAGGTCCCGGAGCGACCGGGCGAGTTGGGGACGCCGGCCGGGGTCAACTAAGGTTCGGGCTCCAACTTCGGTGCTGTCGTCGTGACCTTCCAGGATCGCGTTCGTAGCCTTCTGGCCCGGGCCGTTGCCCGCGTGCCTGCGTGGCGCGCATCCGCGAGAACCTCGGATTCGCGCTCCTCTACAACCTCTGTGCGGTGCCGCTCGCGGCAGCGGGCATCCTCGAACCGCTCCACGCGGCCATCGCGATGAGCGCATCCTCACTGGTCGTCACCGGCAACGCGATCCGCCTGCTGAGCTGGAAGCCGGAATGAATTTTCTCGCCGTCACGCTGCCCGTCTCCCTGCTGCTCGCAGGCGTGCTCTTGGCGTTGGTCGTGCGCGCGGTGCGTGAGGGCCACTTCGAGGATTGGGAGGGGCCGTCGTTTCGGCATCTCTACGACGACGACGATTGCCCCGAGCGGGAGAACGGGCCGCGGGAAGATCTGGAGGAGTAGGGCGCTTTGCTCAGCCCGGTTGGAAGTGCCGAAGGAGCTGCTCTTCCTGCTCTTCGTGGTCGGCGATGGCGGTTGCCACGTGATCCAGGAGCCGTTCGCAGTCCCCGAGGTGTGCACCCCTGAAGGCATTCTCGACCTCGTCCAGCGCGCGACGAAGCGCCTCGTGCTCCCCGCTCAGGCGGGCCAGTTCGTCACCGAGGTCCGACCGGAGGCCGTGGAGCGCAGGGAAGTAGAGCTCGTCCTCGAGGGAGAAGTGGGCTTCGAGAGCATCATGGAAACGTTGGAAGGCAGAGCGCCCTTCGGGCAATCGCCCGTGCCCGAGGGCATCGACGACCAGGCCATAGAGGGTGTCGAGCTTGCGGTGCTGGGAGGAGATCCGTCTCGCCTCCCGGCTCATGCGCTTGTGGGTGCCGGGTTCGCGCATCAGTTCCGGAAACCCTGCGCTCCGCGCATCAGTATTCAACCTCGGCCTCCAACTCGTCGTTCGCCCCTTCGGCGATACGCAACCTCGTGAGGCAGGCCATACAATACAGCCGATCGCCTGGTCGCAGTTCGCGATTCGAGCGGACGACCACTTTGCAGACCGGACAGAGCATCTCGTTCGGCTGGAGCTTGTCCCCCGGACCCTCCCAGCGTCGGTAGTACTTGCGGTATTTGCGGGGGACTTCGTTGAAGCCGCGGTCGTCCAGCTCGAAGCGGCGGCGCTTTTCCTGTGCGCTCATGCGATGCCGAGCCTTCCCACGGCGCCCAGATAATCTCGGCCGAGTTCCGTCCGCTCCTCCACGGGTGCACCGAGATCTCGAAGAGCGAGATCGAACGTCTCGAGCACGAGCGGGTCGAGCTGCTTCCGAACGGTCACGAGTTTCGCCGAAGCACTGGGATCGGCCTTCAGGCATCGGCCCAACTCGTTCTCGCCGAACCCGATGTGGCGCCTCTCGTCCTTGATGATGCCGATCAGCAGATCCCGTGTGACCGGATCCGTTCGCCCCGCGTGGTGACGGAAGACGGTGAACTCCATCGCTTCGAGGATCACGTTCTGGGCGAAGAGTGCGCTCAACCACTCGCCGTTCGCGACGAGCGCGAGCAGCTTCTCCTTGAACGAGAGCAAGCTCGGATGGGCCCGGTTGGTGATCTCCGTCTCCGGATCCTCTACGCCGAGTTCACGCAGACGATGGACGAGAACTTCCAAGTGGCGGGCCTCGTCGACGGCCTGGGTGGCGACGAAGATCTTCGACGCCCGGTTCGGAGCCACTCGAATCAACCCTCCGGCGCCCTCGAGGGCCGCGGTTTCTCCGACGCAGTAGTTGCAGAGCGTGGCGATCAGGCGGTCGCGAACCTCCGGTGATATTTCGCCGGCGTCGAGATCCTCCCGGTGGCCCCAGGGCCGCTCCTCGAGGTAGCCGTGCACGGAGGTGAGCCAATGCTCGAAGGAGTGGACGCGTTCGTGAAAGGCGTCCGGGGGCAGGTCGTGCAACTCCTGCGGTTCGTCGCCCGCCTCCGGGCTCTTGGGATCCACGATCAGGGCCGAGCCGGCGTCTGGTACTCGATGCCGATGCGCTCGAGCCGGAGCTTGAACTCCTTCAGGATCGTATCGCTGAGCACCGCTTCGAGTTCTTCCGGCGAGGCCTCGGCGAGCTTGACGCCCTGCCATTCCCCGCCGCTTCGTTTGGCACCATGATCGGCCATGATTTCATCCATCTGCTTCGGGCTTGGACCCTTGCCGAACTGGGATCCGAACGTGGCGAGCATATGGTAGGTCATCTCCTTCTGGAGCTTCTCCACATCCGCCTTGCGCTCGGGATGCTCACGGATCAGGGACCCGATCCGGTTCTCCCCGAACCCGACGTGGCGTCGCTCGTCGGCGATCGTACCCGAAAGGATGTGGGCAAATTTCGGATTGGCTTCCGCGTTCCCCTGTTGAAGCATCTCGAACACGCGGAAGGCCATGCCCTCGAGCACGATGTTCTGCCCCACGACGCCGGCCACGAAATCCTTCTTGTCGACCTTTTCGAGCAAGGCCTCGGCGAATTTCACCAGATGCGGGTTGGCGCGATCCTTGAGCACGCCTTCCAGCTCCTTGGGCTTGACGCCGAGGTCGTACAGACGCTGGGTGAAGACCTCTACGTGGCGAGCCTCGTCGAGGGTCTGGGTTGCGAGGAAGCGCTTGCTCGCCTCGTCCGGTGCTGCGTTGATCAGGCCCGAGGAAGCGGCCAGTGCACAGCGTTCGCCCACGACGAGCTGGACCGTCGTGTCGATGGCTTGCTCGCGGAGGGTGTCTTCTTCGAGGAGCAAGTCGGGTTCGCGTTCGCCCGCCTGGTGGCCGTACTCCGTATTCTCCAGGTAACCCTGGGCGGCCGATTCGAGCCAATACTGGATGTCGTAGCCTTTCAGGAAGTCCGTCACGTGTGCTCTCCTTGTGATGGGTGACGTGGGCTGGGCGCTAGCGCCGTTCTTGGCGGCTGGGCGCTAGCGCCGTTCTTGGCGGCTGGGCGCTAGCGCCGTTCGCGGCGCTTGTCGCGAAGCCGATGGACCTCGCGGGAAAAGACTTCGAGTGCGTCGTGGAGTGCGGGCTCCGGCTCGGAAGCGGTGCCGTGGGCGACGAGTTCCGCGCGGCGTGCCTGGCAGCGGATCGTGACCTTGCGAGGGCCTTGTCGGTGGTGCGGGTTCGCGACTTCGACATCCACCCAGATGTCGATCAGGTCCTGGTGGCCCTCGGCGAGCTTTGCAATCCGCTCTTCCGCCGCCTCACGATTTGAATCTTCCAACTCCCCGGGGTTGCGCCAATGGACTTCCATGCCTCATGAGAAAGCAACTGGCATGCCATCCGCCTGGACCGGAAGGGGCTCCTGGCGGAGTCCTCGGGCTCCTTGTGCCCCAGCTTGGGTCATGTCGCCCCGCCTGGGCTCGCGTCCCGAGGACCCGCTGGCATCGGCTGGGCCCGGGTCTTGCTATCACCTGCTCCATGTTCAACCACGCCCGAATCGTGTCCCGTCTTGCGACGAGTTGCCTTGCCCTGCTGGGCGCCCTGGCTTGTGCTGGAACTCCGGCGCCACAGCCCGAACAAACGACGACCCACCCATTCCTGATCGAACAGGGCGCCGCCGACTTTTCGGACAACTGCGCCTCTTGCCATGGCCTCGACGGGCGGGGCGGTGGGCCTGCCGCCGTCGCGTTGATCGTGCCCCCCGCGGATCTCACGCGTATCGCCGCTCGGAGGGAAGGAACCTTCCCGCGGCTCGACATTGCCTACGTGATCGATGGCCGCTTTGAACTGACCGCCCACGGCAGCCGCGAAATGCCGGTCTGGGGACGCCGCTTTCTCGTCGGGCTGCCCGAAGACGAATTCGGCGATGCGATGGTTCGGGGAAGGATCGAGGCGCTGGTCGAATATCTCGAGTCGATTCAGGTTTCGCCCGGAGAGGTTTCGCCCGGAGAGGTCTCTCCCTGAAGGGGATGCCACGATCGCTCGCGCCTCGGCGGAGAGCCGTCGATGGATGGAGGCCGGCTAGCGTTCCGTCAGCGCGAGTTCCCGTAGTTCGTCGAGCCAGGTTGCCACCGCCGTGGGCAACTGGGTGCCGCCGGAGCCGGTGTAGCCTGCGATCGTCTCTTCTTCGAGGACCAGGTAGGCCTGGTGGGCGAATGTCGAGCCCGGAGCCGTGCGGATGGCCGCTTCAAGGTAGGCCTCGGGTGCGGCCAGCCAGTAGGAATGCGCCACGCGCAACTCAGCCAGGCCGAGCAGGTAGTAGGCCTCAGCGTTGTCATCCGCGGGCAGCGTCTGGCGGGCCAGCGCCCGATTGAGCAGGCCCGAAACCACCAGGTCATGGACGAGCGTTGCGCGGTCTGCGGGGAAGCGGCGGATCGTCCCGGCCTGGGCGGCGACGCTGCGAGCTTCATCCAGCTCGGTGCCAGGCGGAGCGTCGACACGAAGCGTCGCGAGGGCATCGATCCAGCTCGTGGCGAGATGATCGAGGTAAGCCGGTAGCGCATTTCCGTGCTGCCATTGATCCAGGGTGAGACGCGGCCGGTCGAGGTCTGCCCGTACGCGGATGCTCACGCGCAGGTAGTCCGAGAGGAAACCGCCGAGATCGAGGTGGGACGGGCTCAGGATCGGATCGGCAATCAGCGCCTCCAGGCTGGTGAGCGCCCGGTCGAATTGGCGCGTGGCGATCTCGAGCTTGACCCGTTCGCTGCGGGCGAGCGTGCTCGTGTCCACAGCGTCATACAGCGAGCGCCCCAGGTCGGAGGTCTCGGTGCTCGGCAGGCGGGAGTGGCAGGCAACGCAATCATTCACCAGCTCGCCTAACAAAAAGCGCGCTTCCTCCGATCGCCCTTGCTCGAGGCGCCACTGGATCTCCGCGGAGTCTCGCGAGAGCGCGTGGCTCATGTGGGCAAAGCCCGCGTCCCGCCCCAGCCCATGGGCCTCCAGAACGCCAGCGCTTTGGCTGAGCTGCGCCACTGCGCGGTGGAGGGCCTCCCGGTTCTCCGGCGCAGAAAACGCGTCCTCGCTGAGGCTCAGCGGGAGAGCCACCTGAAGGGCTGCCACGATCTCCGCCATCGAGACCCGGGTCTCCGGCGGCTCCGGAACCGGAGACGGCAATTGCTGGCAAGCGAGGAAGAATGTCGCAATCAGAAGCCCGAACTGAGGCCATTTGCCCCAGCGAAGGGATGCGTTCATTCGCTCAACTCCTCCAGAATCGGCATCAGATCGAAGGTCGAGATCACGCCGCGGAGCTTACCTTCTTCCTCCACCCAGACCCGGTGGATCTTGTATTCGCGCAGGGTGCGGGCCACCTCGGAGATCGGGGCCTCGGGCGCGACGGTTACGGCCCCGGGGGTCATGACCTCGGCCACGGTTCGCTGGCCGAGCCGGTCCTGGAAGTCGTTGGGGTCGCCTGCCCAATCCGGCGCCGAGAACTCCAGGAGGTCACGCAGATAGTCGCCTTCGGTCGAGACCGTGTCGCGCTCGTCGTGGACCGCCCGGAGCAGGTCGCTACTGGAAACCACGCCAGCGATGCTGCCATCGTCCTCGAGCACGGGGGCCCCGTGAATGCCTTCTTCCACGAACAGGCGGTGCGCGTCGGCCAAGCTGGTCTCGGGGCTCACGGCCACCACCGGGTTGGTCATCACATTCTTGGCTACGAGGTCCATGGTCATATTCCTCCTGTGCGATCCTAGACGTCAGCTGCACGCGGCGTGCCAGCTTTGGGCCTGGCATGGGGCGTGTCCGCCAGGAGGCTTGGCATTCGACGTGCAGCAAACCCCCACATGAAGGGTGACGCATTCCACCTCGATCAGCTGGCCGAAGGCCTGGCTCGGTCTCAGGCCTACGCCGATCTCGAGGGTGCGGGAGACGAGGTCAAGTGGATCCAGACCCACCTGTCCCATGTGTTCCTCACGGGGGATCGGGTCGCCAAGCTCCGCAAAGCCGTCGATCTCGGTTTCGTGGATTTCAGCGAGCGCGCGGCGCGCAACCGGGATTGCCTCCGCGAGCTGGAGGTGAACCGCCGCCTCTCCCCGGATGTCTATCTGGGCATCGCGCCAGTTCTAGAGGGCCCTGAAGGGGTGAGGCTCGGAGCCCTGGGTGCGGGCGTGCTGGATGCGGATGCCGAGCACGTGGTCGTGATGCGCCGGCTTCGCGCCGAGCGCGATGCTCTCTCGTTTTTAGGCCGTGGAGAACTCACCCCCGCCCACCTGGACGCAGTCGCCAGGCGGATCGCCCGCTTCCACGAAAGCCACGGGCTCGGAACACCTGCACCCTGGCCCGCCGCGGCCTGGCAGGAACGGGTGGCGGCACCCATGCAAGACAACCTGGTGATCTTGAAGGAGCGTCTGGGCGAGAGCGCGACGAAGCGCCTTCGGGAGGCGACCGAGGCCGCGCTCGTCTCCTGTGCGCCGGCGTTGGAGCGTCGGCGCCGGGAAGGGCGCGCGGTCGATGGCCATGGGGATCTGCACCTGGAGCACGTGTGGTTCGAGCGCGGGCCTTCCGATCCGCGGGTGATCGATGGGCTCGAGTTCTCCGACGAGCTTCGCTGCATCGATGCCGCCTCGGAGGTCGCCTTCCTCGCGATGGATCTTCACTATCGCGGCCAGCCTGGCCTCGCCGAGGGTTTCCTGGCCCGCTATGCAGAGCGCGCGGACGATTTCGGCCTCTACGACGTGGTGGATCTGTTCATGGCGTATCGGGCTGCCGTGCGGGGCAAGGTTGCCGCCATCGTTGCCGGAGATGCAGGGTTGCCCGACGCAAGACGGCGCGACGCAGGGGAGAGTGCCAAGCGGCACGTCGCGCTGGCCGAAGGCTTGCTCGGCCCTCCGCCGAAGGCACCGCTCCTGGTGCTTTGTGGCACCGTCGGCAGCGGCAAGAGCAGCGTGGCGCGAGAACTCGCTGAGATGCTCGGCGGCGTGGTCGTCACGACCGATCGGGTGCGCAAGGCCAGCAAGGGATTCTCCCGCAGGGCACCGCGCGGTGGCACAGGCCCGGACCAGGGGCTCTACACGCCGGCTCGTCGGCGAGCGGTCTACCGGGCGCTCTTCGAACGCGCGGCTTCGCCCCTTCGTGCAGGCCGCCCGACGCTGCTCGACGCGACCTTCGCCACCCAACGTCAGCGCTTGGCAGCGCGTGCTCTCGCGGCCCGTTGGGAAGCCCCGGTCTACCTGGTCGAGGCTCGCGCCGGGCACAACGTGGCTCTTCAACGCCTGGCCCGACGACGGCGGGGCGGGAAGGGCCCCTCGGATGCCGGCCCCGAGCTGCTGAGCCATTCGATGCGAGCCTTTCAGGCACCTTCCGAGTGGCCCTGGGCGCAACACCTCGTCGTGTGCACCGATCGGCCCAATTGGAGGCGCGAGCTCATTGCCCACGCACAAGGCGTGCTTAGGTTCTGGATGGATCGCAATCAAGGAGACCGGAATGTCGAAACTCAGTGAGTTTTTCGAGGACGAGATGAAGGGACTGCATCAGCCGAGCTGGTTTCGAGCATCTGCGCAGCCGCCTCTAGGCAAGAACGAAAGGGCAGTCATGTACGAGTTTCTTGACTACCGGGTCCTCGATGTGATGACGCGGGATCCCGTGGTGGTGGCCCCGGAAACCTCGCTCGCGGAGGTGGAGGCGATTCTCCAGGAGAAGGGCTGGAACGCCTTGCCGGTGGCACGGGACGACCGCCGGCTGCTCGGCTTCGTGACCCAGCTCGATCTGCTCGGGGCGTTCCGGTTCGGCGATGAATCGACCCTTCCGCCCTACGAGCAGATCATGAGAAGGCCGGTGTCCGGGGTCATGACGCGCGATGTCATGACGGTGACCCCGCGCATGCCCCTCACGCGAGCGCTGGAGCGCATGGTCGAGCAACGCAGCAAGAGCTTCCCGGTGGTCGAGGATCACGAGCTGGTGGGGATCATCTCGCGACGCGACATCCTGGAGGCCCTCCGCAAGGCTGTGAAGGGCGAGGCGGCTGTGGGCCCGATCTGAAGCCCCGGGGAAAGACCCACCTTGACACAGTTCCGTTCCGGGCCATCGTCTGGGCCGATGCCGGAAACGGAACTGGAAAACGAGCTCGCCTTCTTCGAGTACGGTCCCGAAGACCGGGCGCTGCTGGGCGAGCTGAAGCCGGTGCTGGAACAGCACGCAGAGCGCCTGGTGGCGGCGTTCTACCGCCACCTGCTCTCGTTTCCGGAAACCCAGCAGCACCTCCGTGACCCGGAAGTCACGAAGCGGCTCCTTCGGGAGCAGCGGCGCTACCTGCTGAGCCTCGCGGGCCCGGGGGTGGACGCGGCCTACGTGCTCGAACGCCGCCGGATCGGTGAGATGCACGAGCGCATCGGCCTTGGTCCCCGTTGGTACATCGGCGCCTACAGCCTGTATTTCGGGCTCCTCGTGCCGCTCATCTGCGAACACTCCGCCGGAGATACGCTGCGGAGCGAGCGTATCCTGGTGGCTCTCCAGAAGCTGATGAATTTCGACATGCAGATCGCGATGGAGAGCTACATCGGGCGCCGCGAACGGGATCTGCAGCATTTGAACGACGAGCTGGCCGCGGCCGGGCGCCAGCTGGCTCGGGATCTGGAATCGACTGGAGTCGAGCTTCGCCAGACCGCCGAGCGCGCTCGGGCGGCCGAGCGGCTCGCTTCCATCGGCGTGCTGGTGGCGGGCCTGGCCCACGAGATCGGCACCCCGATGGGCGTCATCCGGGGGCACGCCAAGCTTCTCGAGCCGCATGTCCAGGGAGAAGACGCCCAGTGGCGCCTGCAGACGATCCAGCAACAGATCGGCCGCATCTCCCGCATCATCGAGAGCCTGCTCGGAATGGCGCGCCCCCAACGTTCACGCCGGCTGCCGGTCGAGCTTCGGCCGTTGATCGAGAACACCGTGGCGTTTCTGAGGGAGAAGTTCAATCGGCGGGGCATCGAACCACGGCTCGAGCTGGCGGACATAGGCTCCGTCGCCGGAGATCCCTAGCGCCTCCAGCAGGTGCTGCTGAACCTGTTCCTCAATGCCGCCGATGCGATGCCCGACGGCGGCGAGCTTCGGATCCAGCTGGGCGATTCCGCGGAAGGCGAGGCGGAAATCCAGATTTCGGATACGGGCCCTGGGATCGCTCTCGAGGATCACGACGAAGTCTTCGACCCTTTCGTCACGACGAAGGAAGCCGGAGAAGGGCATGGGCTGGGACTCTCGGTGGCCCACGGCATCGTCGCCGAGCATGGGGGTCTCATCGAGGTCGCGCGCTCGGACTTGAACGGAACGGTCT
>JAFDCZ010000085.1 GCA_019312665.1 Deltaproteobacteria bacterium
TCATGGTCCGGATGACGAGCAGTATGTTCGGCGGCAACGAATCGCGGCTGCGAATGAGCACGAGCGCAATCGCAGCGAATCCAGTGATGCCGATAGCGACCTCGGCTAGCGCTGCAAGAGCATCTGAGCCTTCCATTGATTGACACTCCCCGCCCGGATCGTGAGGACGAGAACGAACCTAGGGAAGGTCCACGTCGCTTCCCGGAAGCTACAGGACGAAGACGAGGTGGACCCAGTACAGCTGGCCTTCGACGGCTGCGATGCGGCCGGGCATCTTGGCCGCCGCAACCGCCCCGATGCCGCGTTCAGATCACCGTCTCCTCATCAACGAACGGATGATGGGTATTCACGCCATCGTTCCCGTTGCCTATCGGCTCAGGGGCCACCCCGCTTCCCTGCTCTCACGAAGCCGAACCCAGCCAGGCCAAGACCCAGGAGAGCCAGGGTGGAGGGTTCGGGAGCAGTGAGCATCAGGTTGGGCCCGTAGAACCCGTCCTGGGACGACAGGGAGCCCGGGAACACGAAGCCTCCGAATCCAGGGCCGAATGCGGCGTTGAGCCAGGTGACGCCCGGCGCGAAGCTCTCGATCAGCGGCGGAAGGGCGTTGGCTATCTGATGGCGCTGAAAGTCGACACTCATGACCCCCGCAATCCTGTATGTGCCAGGCCCGAGAGCGATCGTCGTTCCAAGGGTGGCGAACACCCAGTGCCCGCCGGTGTGGGCCGACGCGACGGCCGTGCCAGTATTGTCCACGATTGCGCTGCCCAGGAGCACGCCGGCATCCGTCCAGAGACCCACCTGATGGCTCGCCGCGAGCCCATCTCCACCTTCATCCCAGAAGCCGAGGGCCGTGGCCGTCTGGTTGCCGGACAGCGAGAATTGCCAGCCTGCAGCGCGCGGCGGTTGGGCAAAGGGTGCAGGGCTGCCGCCACTCAGGAGGTCGACAGCAAGTGTCGTGGCTCGGACGGGGCTGGGTTCGAGAAGAACCGAGGCGAGCATCCCCAATCCGACGATCGTGACGAGACGATGCATAACAAACTCCTTGACTCAGCGGAGCCGGCAGCAAACCTGCCAGACTCGAACAGGGTGGTGAGAGGCGGAACGCCAATCTCGCCCCCTTCCCAAGGGGTGGTCGAGGGACATCATACCATCCACCGGTCGAGGCCGGGGGTATCACGAAAAACGGAAGCGTCTGCTGGGAGTTGCCGAGGCACTTGCCGGTCGTCTCAACGAGGTGGCCTACGGAAACGGTGGCCGCGGGGTCGGTTGCCTTCCGGCCCCTGGACGGAGGGTCGCACGGGCAGGCCTCGAACCTGCGACTTGGTTTGGAACCGAGCGAGCAAGAAGTTGGTAACCCAAGCAGGCCTCGAACCTGCGACTTGCTGCTCAGCAGATCCCGACGACCCTGAGCGATGACGCGTACTTGCAGCTCCGACCATGCAAGGGGCGGCACACCGCGGCACCGGTGACGGCCCTGAACGGCCGGGGGGTGTATGTTTTACTTGTCAAGGCACCCCTTGTCGGACATGGATCCCCTGTTGGAGTTCCTATCCTCTCGGAGCAGGGCCTCCGCATCGACGAACTGGCCCTGTGCCGCCTCCCTGAGAGACTCTTCGAGGGTGGCCTCCTCGTCGAGGGTTAGTTCGAAGGTCTCGTCGGGTTCCGGGACGAGGACGGTAACGGTCGCCCCCTCCTCAAGTGAGTCTCCATCGAGTTCCAGCTTGCCTTTGACGACTTTGCCGGTCGCGATTCGCATGTCGGAGAGCCAACTTTACTGACGCCAGAAAGCGCGGACCGCGCCGCCCAACGGACTTGCGGCTCAGCTGCTAGGCCGGCCACCGACCCTCGCCAAGCCACCTGAGTAGAACCCCAACCGTGGCCGGTGCCGAAGCGAGCGCGAAACTCTACAGCCTGGTCGAGACCGCCAAGACGAACGGGATCGAGCCCTTCTCCTACCTCCGCCACCTCTTCACCGAGCTTCCCAAGGCCGCTCGCCTCGAAGACTTCGAAGCGCTCCTGCCCTACCGACTCGACTGGAGTCTTCTGGCTTCAGACTGATCGCCGTGCCGGAGCGGTGTCTACGCACCGTCGATTCTTCGACTTGGTCTCAAGCGCCTGGGCCGCGTTTCACTCATACCGAAGGACCGAAAGGTGTTGATGCACGAAGCCGCCTTGAAGGCCAACCTCGATCCCGATCGTCTTTCGTTCCTTCACGCGGTTCACGTCGTGCAACGCAAGCTCCCCGTATTCGCTGCTATTCCCCCTCAGCGCTGGCCCAGGCACCATGAGGCTGTGCTCGGGGAGACCCTCGAAGAGCGAGTCGTCTCGAGCCGAGGACGCAGAAACCCTCGCGGCGTCAAGCGGAAGATGAGCAACTTCCCGCTGCGAACTTCACTCGAACCCTACCGGCCAAGCCGGCCAGGAATCACCGTGAGAATCGCAAGCTGAACAGTGTTGGGGCTAGGCGTCGTCGCCCAGCGGGAGGCACTCTCCGCGGAGAAGGTCCGCAACGCTTTGGCGCGCGCGGGCCAGATGCGCCTTGCCATTCACGATCAGCACCTCGGCGGGCTTGGGCTTCGAATTGTAGTTCGAGGCCATCACGAAGCCGTAGGCACCGGCGACCTCCACGACCAGGTACTCGCCAACCCGGGCTTCGGGCAGCAATTCGTGGCGCACGATGCCGCCCTCTTCCTGGGTGAAGATATCGCCACTCTCACAGAGGGGGCCGCCGACCACCACCTCCTGCATGGCCCGAGCCGTGTCGTCCGCCGGAACGATCGACATGGGATGGTAGGCGCCGTACATGACGGGGCGCGCCAGGGTGTTGAAGCCTGCATCCACCAGGTAGAAAAGGTTCGATCCGCTCTGTTTGATCGCCCGGATCTCGGTCACGAGGAATCCGGCCTCGGCCGCCAGGAAGCGGCCCGGCTCGATCTCGATGCCGACCGGATGGCCGAACTCCGCTTCGAGATGCTTGCGGGTCCTATCCCACAGACTGAAGTACGCAGGCACATCCATGCGCGGATCGTCCGGCCGATAGGGCACCGGGAGCCCGCCGCCTGCGCTGATCATGCGCACGCCCGCACCGACGTGTCGGGCGAATTTCTCCATGGCGCCCGCCACCAGGGCCAGATGTTCGAGATCGGCACCCGAACCGATATGCATGTGCAGGCCGGTGACCTTCAGCCGATGCGCGGCTGCGCGTTCGAGTGCGGCGTCTAGGCTCTCGTGCCAGATGCCGTGCTTGGATTGCTCTCCGCCGGTGTTGGTCTTCTGACTATGGCCGTGGCCGAAGCCAGGATTGATGCGCAACGTGACTTCGCCACCTGGCACTCGCTCGCCGTATTGGTCGAGCATGTCCGGGGAGCCGCAGTTCACGGGAATACCGTGCTGGACGACGAGGTCGAGGGCCTCCCGGTCGAAGATATCCGACGTATAGACGATCGCGGGCGGATCCCCGCCAGGCTCGTAGCCCGCGGCCAGGGCGCGGTGGATCTCCCCGGCACTGACGGCATCGACCAGCACCCCGTGGCGGCGACATAGATCGAGAACCGCCAGATTCGAGTTCGCCTTCTGCGCGTACCGGATCACATCGAAAGGGGCGAGATCGGCGATGCGCTCCGTGATGACGGCGGCATCGTAGACGTAGGTGGGCGTCCCGAAATCGCGAGCGAGATCCGCGACCGGCACTCCAGCGATCTCACGACGCAGGCGATCGGACATGGCATGGGAGTGTATCGGCTTCGGGCCTGCGATTCTATTCGAGCAGGGATGTCGAAAGGTTGGAAGCGGAGGCCCGGGTTCGGTACCCAACCTGAGTGCAGCCCCGTGCCCCCAGCGAGACCTTCCGCGATCTGGCCCTACGTCTGCGTCGCGACGAGGACGTGAGCCTGGAAGAAGTCGCCCTCACCCTCGACGCAGACCAGAACCCGGGCATCGACCCGGCCCTCTCGCGCGCCCTGCTGGATGGGCTTGCCGAGAGGGCAGGCTCGCGCCTCTGTTCACTCCGGGATCCGGGTGGCCGCGTCCTCACCCTGGTGGATTTCCTGCACCGGGAGGAGCGCTTCCGCGGCAACACCGAAGACTACAACGACCCGGGCAATAGCTACCTGCATCAGGTGCTCGAACGCCGCACGGGAATTCCCATCACGCTCTGCATCGTGACGATCGAGGTCGGCCGGCGGCTCGGCATTCCGATCCATGGCGTCTCGTTCCCCCGCCATTTCCTCGCTCGGGCCACCGGCAATGTCGATCTGATCATCGACGCTTTCGCCGGACGCACCCTGACCGATGACGACTGCGCCGCCCGGCTCGAGCAAGCGGTTGGACCCGATGCGGTCTTCGACCGCCGCAACCTCCGCGCGGCGACACCTCGCGAAGTCTTGCTCCGAATGCTGGGTAATCTGAAGCATGTGCATATCGCCAGCCAGCGGTACTCGCAGGCGGCCGAATGCTGTGAACGCATGCTGCTGACGGCCCCCGAGCTGCTAGGTGAGTTGCGCGACAGGGGGATCCTCCATGAACGCCTCGAGCTGTACGGCGCAGCGATCGCCGACTACGAGAAGTTCCTCGACCGTGCCGGCGCCGAACCTTCCGCCGATACGATCCGAGCGCGAAGAGATGCCTTGCGGCAGCGAGTGCACTGAGGCGAGGACTCGCTCAGGCCTGGCTCAACACGGCCCCATCCGGCACGCGCAGCACCTCGCCGTCTGGCGCTTCCACCCGCGCCGACCCACGAACCACCACGCCTGCACCGAAATGCACGTCACCGCGCACGACCAACTCCTTGCATTCCCGCATCGAAGGCGGGCCTTCGGGGAAGCGCGCCTCCAGCTGATCCATGGTCTTGAAGTAGCGCGGGTCGAGATCGATCAGGGCATCTTCGGGATGGGCACCGGGCGCCGGCACGATGCGGAAATCCGCTGCGAGCTCGTAGGCATCGGAGCGCACGGAGAGTAGATCGTTGGTGGTCTTGACCGGCGCGAAGCGGTGGGCCGGAACGCAGATCGCGCGTGCACCCTCGAAGACCGAGAGGGCTGCGCCCATCGCGGTTTCGAGCTGGATCACCTGGGGAGAGTTCGGATCCCGGGGATCGACAGGCTTCAGGTTTTTGATCATCGGCAGGCCGAGCACGCCGTCCCGCTCGCGGAGCGTTTCACGAAGCGCGTGCAAATCGAGCCACAGGTTGTTGGTATTGAAGAAGCGGTAGAGCTTGATGTCCTCGAATTCGGCTTGCTCTTCCGGGGGGCATTGGGCCGTCTCGCGCAGAAGCAGGCCGCCCTCCTTGCGCAACGCCAGATGGCCGCCCTTTCGATCCGCGACGGTCCTCTCTTTGACCTCCATCGCAAAGGGCGCGCCGGATTCCGCAAACCAGCCAAGCAGTTCGAGATCGAGCACGGCGCCCAGGTTGTCCGCATTGGAAACGAAGGCCGTGCGGAAACCCGCTTCGACCAGGGCGTCGAGGATGCCCGAGGTGAGAAGCGCCGTGTAGAGATCGCCATGGCCCGGCGGGCACCACTCGTAGTTCGGCTCGGCGGGCCAGGAGATCGGCGTGCGGTCGTCGGCACGGATGCGCGGAACCTTGTGCTGCAGGAAATCGAGGGGCAACTCTCCGGCGAGGCCTTCGTGCTTCGCGAGGACCGCCAGCGAATCGTCACGGGTCCGGAAGCTATCCATCAACAGCAGCGGCACGGGGCAGGCATGCTGCTCCCGCAGCCAGAGGATCTGCTTCGCGATCACGTCGAGAAAACTGTTTCCGTCTTTCACGGGCAGCAGCGATTTTGCCCGGGTCATACCCATCGACGTGCCGAGCCCACCATTCAGCTTGAGCACGACGGTATAGGCCAGCGCCTTCTTCCCGGCATCGCAGGTATCGAGCTCCTCGGCGCTCGGTATGTCGGCGACCGGATCGATCTCCTTCCGCGAAATGGTTCCGCTCGCACCCTCCTCGAGCTGCTCGTAGTAGTACTGGAAGGTGCGAATCGCGAGTTCCGGTAGCCCCTCTGCGCGCATCTTCTCTGCGAAAGGATCGAAAGCGGCCACTCAGCCCTCCAACGCGCCGCGGAAGAACGAAGTGAGCACCTCGATCATCGGAACGACATCCGCTCGACCCGCCATCTCGCGACAGGAATGCATCGAGAGCATCGGGTTGCCGACATCCACCGTGCGAATGCCGACGCGGGCCGCCGAGATCGGCCCGATCGTCGAGCCGCAACGCAGATCATTGCGCGTGACGAAATGCTGGGGCTCGAAGCCCAACTGGCGGCAGAGGCTCGTGAAGAGTCCGACGGTCTGCGCATCGCTCGCATAGGATTGCCCCGCGTTCACCTTGACTACAGGCCCCCCGCCGAGCCTCGGCCGGTGGCCCGGCTCGTGCCGATCGGCGTAGTTCGGGTGCACGGCATGGGCCATATCCGCTGAAATCAGCGTGGATCGCGCGGCCGCGCGGGCCAACCCTTGCGGCTCGGGCTTCTCGAAACCGCTGACGATGCGTTCCAGGGCATCCGACAGGAACGTTCCCCCGGCACCCTGGGCGCTTCGGCTGCCCACTTCCTCGTGGTCGTAGAGCACGACCACCCGCGTGGCTGCCGGAAGGGGCGAGCTGCCGGCCGCAAGAAGAGCCGTGAGCCCGGCATGACAAGACGCCAGATTGTCGAGCCGCGGCGCCACCACGAACTCCTCGTTGCTGCCCGCAAAGGCGGCCGGTTGACAATCGGCGGTCATCAGATCCCAGCCACGCAGATCCTCAGACTTCACGTTGCCCTCGCCTGCCCGGCTCAGCTCGGCCGAAACCAGCTCGGCCAGCTCCGGCGTGCCTTCCAGGCCCAACACCGGAACCGTGTGCTTCTGTTCATTCACCTTGAAGCCGTCACTGCGCAACTCGCGGTACAAGTGGATCGCGAGATTCGGGATGCGCAGGAGGGGTTTGCCGAAATCGATGAGGGCAGAGCACAGCCGCCCTTCCCTTTCGAAACTCACGCGGCCTGCAAGGCTGAGATCCCGGTCGAGCCAGGTGTGCAGCAGCGCGCCGCCGTAGGGCTCGACCGCCAGTTGCTGATAGCCCTCGCGGCTGACATCGGGAAGCGGCTTCACGCGCAGATTCGGCGAATCCGTGTGGGCGCCGACGATCCGGAAGCCTCCCTCAGCGGGCGACACCTCTCCGACCTGGAAGGCCAGCAGGGAGCCATCTCCCCTCACGATGGTCCGGGCGTCCCCCGGAGCCAGCTGCCAGGCCTCGCCTTCGTCCAGAGGCTCGAAGCCGGCTGCTGCAAGCCGGCTAAGGCCCTCCTCAACCGCGTGGTAGGGCGTTGGCGAGCGATCGATGAAGGTCAGGAGGTCGGCCGCGAGGTCGGTCATGGGCGGCGATGATACGCACCTGTGGGAGGCGGAGCGAGCCGCGGAGGGCAGATGTCCGCCCTCGGGATCACCCATATGGGTTAGACTGTGAGGGCGGTCACCCACGCTTCTCAGACCCTCCCCTAGGCTGACGATCCTCTGATGATGCTCCCGTACTCGCTTCGATTGCTCGGCCTCGCCTTGGTTGCTCTGCTGGCAGGCACCGCAGGGGCGGCTCCGCCGTCCGCCATCCCCGCGGAGGTGCACTCCCGTGTGCTGAGCGAAGGCAGTGCCCGGGTGATCGTGGAATTCGCGGACCCGGCCTTCGCGGCGGGTGCCCGCCAGCGAGGCCGGTCGGCCGTCAATCGCCAGCGCATTGCCGACACCGGCGCCCGGGTCGAGGCGCGCCTTCCGGCCCTGGCCATGCAACGCATGCGGCGCTTCGACGAACTCCCTCTGCTCGCGATCGAGGCGGACGCGGCCACGCTCACAGCGCTTGCTGCGTCGCCGGACGTGGTCGCGGTGTACCCGGATCGGCTCTACGCGCCCGGCTTGTACCAGACCATCCCACTGATCGGTGCAGACCTGACCACTGAAGTCATGTACGACGGCAGGGGCTGGGCCGTGGCAATCATCGACACGGGTGTGGACTCGGGGCATCCCACGTTCGGCGGCCGTGTCGTTGAAGAAGCCTGCTTCTCGATATTGGGGGATTGCGCCGGCGGCGTGACGCAGTTGGTCGGAACCGGCGCCGCCCCCAACTGCAGTTACTCGACGGATTGCTTCCATGGCACCCATGTGACGGGCATCGCCGCCGGGGAACACACCACCTACACCGGAGTGGCCCCAGGCGCAGATATCGTCTCGATCCGCGTGTTCTCTGAATTCACCGGAAGTGCGAACTGCGGTAGCGCTCCCGATCCCTGCCCCCTGGCCTACTCGTCGGACATCCTCGCCGGCCTGAATTTCGTTCGAATCAGCGCAACCTCCCCGATCGCGGCGGTGAACATGAGCCTGGGTGGAGGCAAGTTCAGGAGCCAGGGTGCCTGCAATGCCAGCGACCCACCCATGGCCTCCGAGGTCGCCGCCGTTCGTGCTGCGGGGATCGCGCCAGTCGCGTCTTCCGGCAACGAAAGCTTCACCAACGCAATGGGCTCACCGGGCTGCTTCACCGGGATGATCAGCGTCGGCAACACCACCGACAATGACGTCGTCAGCTCCTCATCCAACAGCGCGTCCTACCTGACGCTCCTTGCCCCCGGAACCTCGGTGAAATCATCGGTTCCCCCGAGCCTTTTTGGCGGCACCCTGTGGGCCGTCGCGACGGGCACATCGTTGGCAGCGCCGCATGTCTCCGGCGCATTTGCCGCCATGCGCTCGGCGATCCCGAGCCTCACGGTGGATGACGGGCTTCAGGCACTGATCGATACCGGCACGCCGGTCACGGATTCGCGCAACGGCATCACCAAGCCGCGGATCGATCTCGAACTGGCCATCAAATCTCTCGGGCCCGGCGAATGCTTCAACGGACTGGACGACGATCTGGACGGCTTCGCCGACTACCCGAGCGATCCGGGCTGCTTGACGGGCCTCTGGCCCGAAGACCCGGCCTGTCAAGACGGCATCGACAATGACGGCGACGGAAGGATCGACTTCACTGGAGCATCGCCGGACTTCGGCTGCACGTCGTCCTTCGATATCAGCGAGGCCGGCCCCAGCAGCTCATGCGGAATCGGCTTCGAACTGGTGCTCGCCCTGCCGCTGCTCGTGGCTGCACGACGCCGGAGAGCTGCCTCGCCCGCCTAGTGCATGCTCTCGAACGCCTGCTGGAACTCTTCCACGGCGGTCGCGATCACCCCAGCCAGCCCGTCCGTATCCAGGCCTACGTTCGCCAGATCATCTGCGGACACGGGCTGGAGGCCTGCGTCGGCAGAGGGCGCGCCACCGGTCATGGACGAAATCGCATCAGCCACATGGACGATTCGAACCAGATCCACGAACTCGGCCTTGGCGCCGGAGGGCGCATGATGATGCTCGATCACGGCGGTGAGAGCAGGACTGAGCTGGAAGGATTCGGCCACGCGGACACCGATCTGCGCGTGATCGACGCCTAACATTTCCCGCTCGGCGGCCAGCCAATCGCTGACACTTCCGTTTGCCACCCGTGCCATGAGCCCAGCCACGCGCCCCTCCAGGAACGGCGAGAGCACGGCCTTGCCGACGTCCCGCAGCAACGCACCGGTGTAGGCCAACGAAGGAGAGACCTTTGCGTGGCTCTCCTGGGCGATCAACCGCGCTGCGATGGCGCCTTGGAGACCGCCGGCCCAGAGCCCGGTGGGCCCGGTCAGGTAACCCTTGAGACCCGTTTGGAGCCAGGCATCGCAGCCTTGGAGCACGGCTGCAGACGCGACCGTCCGCTCACCCAGGTAGGACACCGCGTGGTCGAGACGTTCGATCGGGCTGGGCGGTGCCAAGGCGGACGTGTTCGAAATCCGCAGCACACGGGCCGTCAGCGGACCGTCCTTCTCGACCACCGCGATCACATCGGGAATGGCGTGCTCCGGATCCTCCATCAGCCCCAACAGCTGCTTGGCGGATTCTGAGAATGGTGCCATCTGACGTATCTGTTTCTGGAGCTCACGCTCGCTGACGGATCCCACACATGCCTCCTCGTACGGCTCATCGGCGAGCGCACGAATCCGACGACCTGTGTTTCCTTCAGGCTTCTACCTGGGGATCTCCCGATACGACCCCGGCGAAACATGGACATGAGCCTGGTACCCTCATGGCGAAGTGCGCCCTTCCAGCCTTCTCGCCCTGTTGCTCCTCGTCTCGTGTTCGGGCTCGACCGCCACGCCTGGTCGGGATCCTTCCGTCGTGCTCTCCTGGGCTCACGAGGGAGCGCAAGCCTTCGAGATCCTCCGCGACGGCCAGATGCTCGGCGAGCTTCGACCCGATGGCACCGGTGGCTTCCGCTTGAACGGAGCCAGCGTCGAGGCCGCGCTCACGTTCGAAGAGCAGCGGCAGGACAGTGCGCAGGCCTACCCGCGACGCATTCGCATCGAAGGAAGGATGACCGGCAGCGCGGTTGGCTTTCGCAACGAGTACACCCTGCTCGCACCGGCGGGCCCTCTCCCCGTCGAAGGCTACGGACTCAGCGTCTCGGGTGATGCGGACGGGACCAACGAGAGCGAACACGATTCGCTGCGCCAATGGCTCGCTGCGCAAGGCTTGCCCGCGGATACCCGCCCGTTCCAGGAGCTTCACGAGCAGGAGACCGGGCGCGAGCTGCGTGTCTGGTACGAGATCTCGGGCCGCCGAATCGATGGCCGCTTCGGACGGCTCGGGGGCGAGACTCCCATGGCCCTCGTGGAATCCTTGTTCCGCAGCGAGGGCGGCGACCTCAAGATCCACCACAAGCGACCGGGCGAGAATGGCCGCTTCAACTACCACCGGCAAAGCCTCGAACTCGCCGATGCCATCACGGCTATCGGCGAAGACGCCCTCGTCGCCCATGAATGCGGTTGTTATGGCTATGCCATCGCCGGCGACTTCATGACGCTCGGAAGCTCGCTCTACCACGTCGAAGCGGATTGGCTCGACGACCGGGTGGGAGCCGAGTTCTTCATCGGTTTCGAGCGACGTGCCGCATTCCCGTGGCTCGGCATCGGCGATCGGCTACGCATGCGCAACCTGGCCCGTCGTGTACAGGCGTTCATCCTGAAGGACGCCTCGGGCGAGCGGTTCGCCGAGGTGGCGCTCGAGCTTCCAGACGACCCGCCGGCCTCGGGCCTCGGGCCGATCACCTACCGGGTGGATCATTGGAGCGACGATGGCGAGCGCCGGGCAATCGCGCGGATCGAGCACGATGGTCGCGGCATCCAGATCCTCTTGTCAGGCACGTCCGAATCGTTTGACGAGAGGCTCGAGCAGCTCGACCGGCTGTTTGCAGCCATGCCGGTCCAGGTGATGCGCGGCGACGGAGTGCGCGACAGCCATCTGCTCGAGATCGAGCGGCTGGTGGATGCCGTTCGTCTGCTCGAAAAGCCAGACGAGGAACGGCTTGCCGATTTCGTGAGCGACATCGATGCGGCGAGTGCGGCCCGCAAGGTGGGTGCCCTGCTTCAAGGGAAGGCCCAACGCTTCGTAGCGAACATCGAGGCCCTTCCCCCTGCCCCGATCCTCGGGCCCGGCACAGCTGCGCTCCACGCTCGCACCGAGGACCAGGAATAGAGCTGAAGCTCAACTCGGCTTCTCGGGTTCTCCGTCGGGCTCGCCTTCATCCGCCTCTACCGGGTTTCCAGCCGCGTCGAGCAGTTCGGTCGGCGCCGTGGAGAACACGACCGGCCCGGGCTTCTCGCTTTGCCAGGGCTGGTTGGCCATCAAGCGTTGGGCCGTGCGGACGCCTTCGGTCGCGGCGACGTCGTCCGTGCGTGCACCGGGTGGCGTAGCCGCATCACCGGCGGGCTCACCGGGAAAGACGTGCAGCGTCTGGGTCGGGAAAGCGAACTGCACACCCAGCTGATCCGCCAGGCGCACGATGTCGAGAAAGAGCCGCTCGCGCTCGCGTAGCTCGGTATTCCAATCCGGCACCTCGAAGAACATGTAGAGCATGACGTCGAGGCTCGACGCGCCGAACTCGTTGCACCAGATCTGGTAGTAATCCTTGCGCGTGTAGGGATGGGTTCGGATCAGCTCGCGAATCCCCTCGGTGAAGGCGATCAGCTTCTCGGGCGGGGTGTCGTACTGCACGCCCAAGGTCGTCTTCCAGCGCCGGTAGCGCCGGCGTCCGTAGTTGTCCACCCGCGCCCGCACCAGGTTCGCGTTGGGAATGGTGATCTGGGAGTTGTAGAAGGTGCGCACTCGCGTGGAACGGAAGCCGACCGCTTCGACGATTCCCTCCGTGTCATCGATGACGATCCAGTCGCCGAGTTCGAAGGGCCGATCGAGAATGACGGCGACCGAACCGAAGAAATTCTCGACCGTGTCCTTGGCCGCGAACGAGAAGCCAACGCCGGCCACGGTGAGTGAAGCCAGAAGTGGCGCGATCGGCAGGTCCAAGGCGCCGGCCGCGTAGACGATCCCCATCGTCATCACGAAGAGCTTGAGCGCGCGACTGACCAACGGGACGAGAATGTCGTCGAACTTGCTTGCCGTTAGTTCCGCGCGGCTGATCGCCACACCGGCCACCAGATCGATCAGCCGCCATGCCGAGAGCGTGGCCGTGAACACCAGAAAGATCTGGAGCGCACCCTCGAGGATCATCTCGAGGGTGGTCTGGAGATCGACGATGCGCAGGGCGAGCAGCCAGACCAGCGCCGCCACCGTGAGCCCGATCGGGCGTAAGGTCAGACGCAATTGGTCCGGGTCTTCGCGCCCGCCCGCCCGGCTGGCCATTCGACCAGAGACCACCCGCAGCACACCGCGCACCAACGCATCGGCGATCAGACCGAGCAGGATCACACTGAAGATGCCGAGCCACTGCCACGCCTTCAGCCCGAGAAACCGGATCGAGATCAGCCTCCCTGGCACCCGGCGCTCTACCCAATCGCCAACCGTCAGGAGCTCGCGGCCCGCGATCAGCGGGAGATCGGAAACCTGGGCTTCGAGAGCCGGCAGGGTCGCCAGCGTTTCCGAATCGAAACGCCAGAGGCCAGCTTCCCCCTTGCGCAAGACGATGCCACCCGCCGGCGGGCCGATCTGGCGGAGGAGGGCCCGGTGGCGTTGGCGATCAGGAAACCAGGTCCACTCCTTGAGATCAGCTTCCGGAGAAGCCGGAAGGAGGTTCACGTCGATCAGTTCCAACCTGTTCAGAACGGCGTAGAGCTGCCGCGCAAACTCGCGACCATCCGTCTCCGGCTGGAGTTCGAGGTCCAGACACGAGACCGCTTCCTCCCAGGCACTGGGTCGATTCCACAGATCGTTCATCGCCACGAGAAAACTGCGCATGGTGGCACGCGGGCTGCCAAGGCGGGCAGCCCGTGCGCGATCCCTCTCCGCTACCCGCGCCTCGACCAGGCCGCTCGGCGCCGCGCCCTCGTCCTGGGCGAGGGCCGGCGTGGAAGCCAGCAGGAGCAGAGCCGCGAGTGCGAGGCAAATCGGTTTCATGGGATGGAGCTTTCCAACTCGCCGCGAAGCCTGCAATTCTTCGCCGCGGTACCCTGAACCGACGCCGACGTGAAAGGAATGCATCCTCCCTTGAAACGCTGGATTCTCAGACTCGCCTGGCTTCTGGCTGGCGTCACCGGGGCATTGCTGCTGGCCGCGGGGGTTGGCCTCTTCCTGTTCTGGCAGGCCGGGCGCGGCGGAAGCCCTGCGAATGCGGGCGAACCGACCCAATCCAGCATTCCGGCTCCGGTGCTGGCCGCCCGTGCCACTGCCCTGGCAGAAAGCGGCGTCGCCCGGGAGGGCGACCGGCAGATCCTGTTTGGCGATCTCCACGTGCACACCCAGTTCTCTGCCGATGCCCGGGTGTTCGGGCTGCCCGTTCTGGGCGGGGAACTGGCCCATCCCCCGGCCGACGCCTGCGACTTCGCACGCTTCTGCTCGGGGGTCGATTTCTGGAGCATCAACGACCACGCCGAGGGCTTGCTGAGCGAGCAGTGGCGAGAGACGAAGAAGATGATCCGCGAGTGCAACGCCATCGCCGGTCCGCCCGACGACCCGGACGTCGTGGCATTCCTTGGCTGGGAGTGGAGCCAGACAGGTATCGGTGGCCCTGAAAGCCACTATGGCCATCGCAATGTCATCCTTCTGAAAACCGCCGAGGACGCGGTCCCGACCCGACCCATCGCGGCCTCGCGGATCAACGTCTGGGGGCTGATCGGTGGGCTCGTTGCCGCCGCGGATCCTGACCCGACCCACGACTACGCCGCCTACCATCGCACCCTCTGGAACGGCCTCACGGCGCCGGCCTGCGCGGAAGGTGTGCCCGTCCGTGAGCTGCCCGAGGATTGTGCCGAGGTCGTTCCGACCCCCGACCTGCTCTTCGAGAAGCTCGACGATTGGGGCTTCCCGAGCCTGGTCATCCCTCACGGCCTGGCCTGGGGTACGACCAATCCCCCCGGCGCGCGTTTCGATCACCAACTCGGCCCCATGCACGACCCGGCGCGACAACGGCTTCTCGAGATGTACTCGGGCCACGGCAGCTCGGAGGTGTGGCGGGATATACGCCACGTGGAGGTCGGTGCTGACGGCGATTGGACCTGCCCCGCTCCTCGCGCGGGGTTCACGCCCTGCTGTTGGCAGGCCGGAGAGCTGGCGCGAAAGGCTTGTACCGACCCGGCCTCCTCCGCATGCGAGGCGGATGTCGTGCAGGCACGCCAGGATTCACTCGGCGGGCTTCCGCTCGGCGATATCGGAACGCGCCGGGAAGGTGCCAGCGCCGAAGACTGGGGAACTTGCGGTCAACTCGAGGACGCCTTTCTGCCGTCCTTCGGCTACCGCCCGAAGCAATCGGCCCAATATGGCCTGGCTCTGGAGACCCACCAGGAGAACGGCCGTTTCCGGTTCGGCCTGATCGGCGCGAGCGACAACCACCGGGCGCGCCCAGGCTCCAGCTACAAAGAGTTCGGCCTTGGCGCCATGACCGACGGAAACCGACCGGCGCCGGCCTGGACCGAGGATCGCGAAGATCTGCGCGCACGCATCATTCTCCGGGCGTCGGGCATGAAACGCGGGGACAGCTTCTACTACAGCGGTGGGTTGGCGGCCGTGCACACAGCCCGGCGCGACCGGGAATCAATTTTCGCGGCTCTCCAGCGGCGCGAGACCTACGGAACCTCGGGCCCGCGGATTCAGTTGTGGTTCGACCTGATCTCGAAGGACGGCGTGCGCCATCCGATGGGATCCGAGGTGACGCTTTCCGGTGTCCCCCGCTTCGAGGTGCGCGCCGCCGGCGCCTTCGTTCAGAAGCCGGGCTGCCCGGATTTCGTCGAGGAACGCCTCGGGGCCGAGGAGATGACCCGGCTATGCGTGAACGAGTGTCACCACCCGGGCGAGGTCCGCATTCCGATCGACCGCATCGAGATCGTTCGCATCCGGCCCGGCGTGCGCCCCGGCGGCGATTTCACGAGTGCGATCGAAGACCCGTGGCGGGTCATCCCCTGCAGTGGTGATCCGGAAGGCTGCCGGGTCGTCTTCGATGATCCGGAACTCACTGAGAACGGGCAGGAATTCGTCTACTACGTGCGCGCGTTGCAAATGCCTACACCCACGATCAACGGCGACCCGCTGGCCTGCGAACGGGACGCAGGGGGGCACTGCGTGCGAGCGCATATCTGTCGCTCCAATGGCTTCGACCAGCCCGTTCCGGCAGACTGCATTGCACCCACCCAGGAGCGAGCCTGGTCATCGCCCCTTTTCGTATTGCGCGAGGGAAGCTGAGATGGCTTTGAAGGCGGTTCGAGGCGAAGACGGCATCGTGCGTTGTGGATGGCCCGGCGAGCATGACGACTACCGCGCCTATCATGACGAGGAATGGGGCTTCCCGGTCCGAAACGACACGCGGCTATTCGAGAAAATCTGCCTCGAAGGCTTCCAGAGCGGACTTTCCTGGCTCACGATCTTGAGAAAGCGGGAGAATTTCCGACGTGCATTTGCCGGCTTCGACTTCGAGAGGATTGCGCGTTGGAACCAACGCAGCGTACCTCGGCTGCTACGTGACGCGGGCATCGTGCGGCACCGGGGCAAGATCGAAAGCACCTTGAACAATGCGCGCCAGGCCTGTGCGGTCGTCGACGAGTTCGGATCCCTGGCCGCATTCTTCTGGAGCTTCGAACCGGAAGCGACGAGCCGTCCGAAGCGGATGACCGGCGCCGCCCTGAGCAAGCTGACGGAAACCGAGGAATCCCGCGCGCTTTCGAAGGAGCTGAAGCGGCGCGGTTGGTCCTTCGTAGGGCCGACGACCGCCTACGCTTTCATGCAGGCCATGGGTCTGGTGAACGACCACCTCGATCGTTGCGATGTGCGTGCCGAGGCCGAAGCGGCCCGGGCACGGTTTCGCCGGCCTCGGAGCCTGCGCGTATGAAATGGCTCGCCCGTCTCGGCCTGCTGGCGCTCGCTCTCGCCGCTCTCACCGGCATCGCCGGGTGGTGGCTGCTGAGCGTCTCGTGGGTGGAAGAACCCGAACTCGCCGGAAGCTTCCGAGCCGAGAGCTTCGAGCGGGACGGACGCGAACGAAGCACCTGGGTATATCGCCCGTCCCGTCCGGCGGAACAGCCGGCGCTCGTACTCGTGTTTCATGGCTCCGATGGAGACGGCCTGCGCGCCCGAACCGGCTTTGGCTACGGCTTCGACGTTCTCGCCGAAGAGCACGGATTCCTGGTCGCCTATCCGGACGGCTTCGAACGGCATTGGAATGGCTGCCGACGCGCCGGTCCCTACGCGGCCAACCTGCAGAACGTGAATGACGTCGGCTTCGCCGCTGCGCTGATCGAACGGCTCGCAGCCAGTGACGGCATCGACCGCACCCGTGTCTTCGCCACGGGCATTTCAAATGGCGGCCAACTGGCTCTGCGTCTGGCGTTGGAATCTCCAAAGCGTTTTCGAGCCGTTGCGCCGGTGATCGCAAGCCTGCCGGCCGGCAACAACATGGGCTGCGAACCGGCCGGTCGCCCCACCTCCATTCTCATGCTGAACGGCACCGACGATCCGATGAACCCGTACGGTGGAGGAAAGGTGGCGCTGTATGGCCGCTGGGGAGATCGGGGCGACGTGCTCTCCAGCGAGGACATGCTCGACTACTGGCGTGAGTTGGCCGGCCACGAGACCGAACCGAAACGGGAGCTTCTACCCGACCTGGCCCCGGACGACGGCAGTCACATCGAGCGGATCGGCTGGCAAGCCCCAGGGCGCGCCTCGGTATGGCTCTACGCCGTCCACGGCGGCGGCCATACCGTTCCGCATCCGGACCAGCGGATGCCGCGATTGCTGGGTGCGACCAACCGGGACGCGGCCGCTGCCGAGCTGATCTGGCGATTCTTCGACGCGGC
>JAFDCZ010000086.1 GCA_019312665.1 Deltaproteobacteria bacterium
ACAAGAAAGCGCGGGGACAATGGGCGTACGTCTCGACGACTTCGATCATCAGCCCTTGGAGAATCCTGGTGTTCTCGTCTTCGCTGAAAACCTCAGGGGCGATGCCCTCGAGCCGCTCGCTGCCGCGATCGACGACGCGGGCTCGCCCATTGACCCGCACCGTCCAATCACAACCGGGAATCATGAAGACCAGGGCCGCATGGGCATTGCTGTCGACGTTCTCGTAGGAGTGGAAGAGATGGTTGCCGGCGATGTCGGGAAGGAGGATGTGTTTCTCATCGAGGACCTTCACGAAGCCAGGGGTCCCGCCTCGGGGTGAGGCATCGCACTCGCCGGAATGGCCCGCGGTCGCCAGCACGGCGAAGGGCGCCTGGCGGATGAAATCCTGCATCATCGGGTCGAGGGAGGAGAAGATCTTCTTGCGCACGAACTCCTTCGGTTCACCGAAGGTCTGCTGGAAACGGTTCACGGGTCTTCTCCTCGTCGAGCCCAGGGCGTCTGGGGTCGGCACCGCGATCGTATCATTCGGCCTCGTGAAATGCCGTGGTACGCTTCCGAATCGTGGATCCGAGGGTGACTGATTGACACTTTGCCTCGAGGGCGTTGCACGGGGTGGCCTGGCGGGCATCGATTTCGAGTTGGAGGACGGCTCGCTCACGGTTCTGCTGGGCCCCACCGGCGCGGGGAAGACGAGCCTCTTGCGTCTGATGGCCGGCCTGGACAAGCCGGCCGCTGGCCGCGTGACGCAGGGCGGTGTCGACGTCCATCGCGTCACGCCGCGGCAGCGCAAGGTCGGCTTCGTCCACCAGCGATTCGTCAACTATCCGGCCAAGACGGTTTACGAGAACATCGCTGCGCCGCTTCGTCAGGCGCAGCGGGTTTCGCGCTCGGAGGTCGACGCGAAGGTTCGGGCGATCGCGGAGATGCTGCGGATCGATGGCCTGCTCGAGCGTCGCCCCTCGGAGCTTTCCGGCGGCCAGCAACAGCGGACGGCGTTGGCCCGGGCGCTCACTCGGGAGGGCGGATTGCTGCTGCTCGACGAGCCGCTGGTGAACCTCGACTACAAGCTGCGCGAAGAGCTGGGCGCCGAGCTGCGTGCGATTTTCGCCCGAAGGAGTGCGACCCTCGTCTTTGCCACGAGTGATCCGTCCGAGGCTCTCGCCTTGGGAGGGCGCACGCTGGTGCTCGATGCCGGGCGGGTTCTCCAGACTGGCTCAGCCATCGACGTCTACCGCCGGCCCGCTTCCGTGCGGGTGGGGGAGCTGACGAGCGTTCCGCCGATGAACTGGATTTCCGGGCGGCTCGCATCCGGCCGGTTGCAGTTGGAGCCGAGCAGTGAGGTGGTTCGGCCCTCGCAGTTCGAGGCACTTCCGGACGGGGCCTATCGCTTTGGCGTTCGGCCTCACCATCTCCAGCTCGACCCTTCGTCCCCGCATTCGCTGAAGCTCACGGCGACCGTGGAGCTTTCGGAGCTGAGTGGTTCCGAAACCTTCCTGCACCTCCGGCCGGCGGACGCAGGCCGGGCGCCGCTCGTCGCTCACCAGGCTGGGACCCGCCCGCGATCGATCGGGGAGAGGGTCGATGTCTTCATCGACCCGAAGCGGCTGCATGCTTTCGATGAGGCGGGCCGGTTGGCAGCCGCCTCGGGGCTCTGATGGCACGCATCGACATCGAAGACGTGGCGCATCGGTATACCGCGGATGCCGCCTGGGCCGTGGACGCGCTGACACACTCGTTCCGGGATGGCTCGGCTTCCGCGATCCTCGGTCCTTCGGGTTGTGGGAAGACGACGTTGCTGTCGATTCTCTCGGGCCTGCTTCATCCGACGCGGGGCACGCTGCGCATCGACGGGCGAGAGGCGACTGGCTTGCCACCGCGGCAGCGCAAGATCGCCCAGGTCTTCCAGTTCCCGGTGGTCTACGAAGCGATGACGGTCTTCGAGAACCTCGCGTTTCCCCTCCGCAACGGAGGCATGGCGAAAGACGAGGTGAAGACCCGGGTCAAAGCGACCGCGGAGCTGCTTGGGCTCACGGCCAGCCTCGACCGGCGGGCGAGCGGGTTGTCTGCGGATGAGCAGCAGATCGTCAGTCTTGGCCGGGGCCTGATTCGCCCTGATACGGCGGCCCTGCTGCTGGATGAGCCTCTCACCGTGATCGACCCGCTTCGCCGCTGGGAAATTCGACAGAAGCTGCGCCATGTTCATCAGGAGACGAACGCCACGCTCGTCTACGTGACCCACGATCAGACCGAGGCGCTGACCTTCGCCGATGAAGTGGTGGTGATGGATCAGGGCCGGGTGATGCAGGTCGGCACGCCGCGCGAATTGTTCGAGACTCCGAAGCACGCCTTCGTCGGACACTTCATCGGCAGCCCGGGAATGAACTTCCTGCCGTGTCGGCTCGCGGGTCGTGAACTCCTGGTGGACGGCCATCGCCTGCCCGTCGATCGCAATGCATTTACAGATCCGGGCTCGGGCGAACTCGAACTCGGCATCCGACCCGAATTCCTGGAGTTGGCGCGGGAAGAGGTGGATGGCGCTCTGCCCGTTCGGATTCGTTCCGCGTCTGCACTGGGCGACCATCACCTGGTGAGAGTTGCTCTCGGAGAGCGGCCGCTCCAGGTTCGCGTGCCCGACGGCACCCCCATCCCCACCGAGTGCGGCTTCCTTCGATTCCCGCCCGAGTGGATTCGTCTGTATCGCGACGGGCGGCTTCTGACGTGAATCGAACGGAACATCCGCGTGCCTGGTGGCTGGTGCTCCCGGTGTTGTTGGTCGTCGCCTTTTCGGCGCTGATTCCCTTGATGACGGTCGTGAACTACTCGGTCCAGGATATCTTCGGGCCGGGCCAACGCGTCTTCGTCGGCAGCGAGTGGTTTCGGGAGATCCTCCGCGATTCCCGGCTCCATGCGGCCTTCGGTCGGCAGTTGATGTTCAGCGCGTCGATCCTGATGATCGAGATCCCGCTCGGCGTGGCCCTCGCCCTCGCCATGCCGACCCGCGGGATCGGCGTTTCGTTCACGCTCGTCATCCTGGCGCTGCCGCTGCTGGTTCCGTGGAATGTCGTCGGCACGATCTGGCAGATCTTCGGCCGCGCCGATATCGGCCTCGGGGGTGCGCTCCTGCGAGCACTCGGCTCGGACTACAACTACGCACAGAATGCGGCAGACGCCTGGGTCACCTTGTTGGTGATGGACGTCTGGCATTGGACCTCATTGGTCGCATTGCTGGGCTATGCAGGCCTCCGCGCAATCCCAGAGGCGTGCTATCAGGCTGCGCATATCGATGGGGCCAGCCGCTTCGCGATCTTCCGCCATGTCGAACTGCCCAAGCTGCGAGGCGTACTCACCATCGCGCTCCTGCTTCGGCTGATGGACAGCTTCGTGATCTACACGGAGCCGTTCGTGCTCACCGGGGGCGGCCCCGGCAATGCGACCACCTTCCTCTCCCAGTACCTCACGAAGATGGCGGTAGGCCAATTCGATCTGGGGCCCGCGGCCGCGTTCTCGTTGATCTACTTCCTGGTCATTCTCGCGCTTTGCTTCGTGTTGTTCAGCTTCATGACCGCCGGAGACGAGCGATGAAATTTCGCTGGCGAAGTGTCGGGTTGGCTGCGTACCTGGCGTTCCTGCTGATCCCCATCTACTGGATGGCGAACATGTCCCTCCGCACCAACGCGGACATCCTCGGGCACTTCCGGTTGTGGCCGCAGGCTCCGACGCTGACCAACTACATGACGATCCTGACCGATCCGTCGTGGTACTCGGGCTACCTGAACTCGATGGCCTACGTCGTGCTCAATGCGCTGCTGGCGCTCGGCGTGGCGCTTCCTGCGGCCTACGCGTTCTCCCGCTATCGCTTCCTTGGCGATCGTCATCTCTTCTTCTGGCTGTTGACCAACCGTATGGCGCCGCCAGCCGTCTTCTTGCTGCCCTTCTTCCAGCTCTACTCCACGTTCGGATTGATCGACACACATATCGCCGTAGCGCTGGCCCACTGCCTGTTCAACGTTCCGTTGGCCGTCTGGATCCTGGAAGGTTTCATGTCTTCCGTGCCGCGCGAACTCGACGAGATGGCACACCTGGATGGCTACCGTTTCCCGCGCTTCTTCCTGACGATCTTCTTGCCCGAGATCCGCTCTGGAGTGGGCGTGACGGCCTTCTTCTGTTTCATGTTCAGCTGGGTCGAACTTCTGCTGGCTCGAACGCTCACGACCGTCGAGGCCAAGCCGATCGCAGCCGTGATGACCCGCACCGTCAGCGCCGCCGGCCTCGATTGGGGTTTGCTGTCGGCCGCCGGGGTGCTGACGATCGTCCCCGGGGCGTTGGTCATCTGGTTCGTCCGCCATCACCTGGCCAAGGGGCTCAGCATGGGGCGCGCATGAGTGATTTCGAATGGATGGCATGGACGGCGCCGACCGCGGCCTTCTTCCTGGGGATCGCGGGCCTGCTCATCGGCATGACGGTCTGGCAGCGATTCTCGCCCACGCGTTTGCAGCGTGGTCTGCTTCCAATCGCGACCACCCGCGGCGACCGTCTTTTCATCGGGCTCCTGGCTAGTGCTTTCCTGCATCTCGCCTGGCTGGGGCTCACGCCCTGGAGTCCGTTGATCGCGTTGGGCCTGTCGGCGTTGCTTCTGGTATCCGTCATGCGATTCGGATAGGGAGGATGATGATGGGACGCGTGCTCGGACTCTTGCTCGTTCTGGCTTTCGTGAGCGCAGCCGCTGCGGATGAACGTGAGGCTGCCGCAGAGAAGTGGGTGGATGAGGAGTTTTCTCCCTCCACGCTGGATCGCGAGGCCCAACTGGCCGAGATGGCCTGGTTTCGGAAAGCGGCGGAACCCTTCCAGGGCATGACGATCAACGTCGTCTCCGAAACGATCACGACCCACGAGTACGAGGCCAAGGTTCTTGCCAAGGCCTTCGCAGAGATCACAGGCATCCGGGTCAACCATGACCTGATCCAGGAAGGTGACGTGATCGAGAAGCTGCAGACCCAGATGCAATCGGGTCGCAATATCTTCGACGCCTACGTGAACGATACAGACCTGATCGGAACGCACTTCCGTTACGGCCGAGCGGTCTCGCTCTCGGCGTTCATGGCGGGTGAGGGGAAGGCGGTGACGAACCCAGGACTGGACGTGGATGATTTCATCGGCAAGAGCTTCGGCACCGCGCCCGATGGCCAGCTCTACCAGCTTCCGGACCAGCAGTTCGCCAACCTCTACTGGTTCCGCCACGACTGGTTCCAGCGCGCGGATCTCCGCGAGCGTTTTCTCGAGCGCTACGGCTACGAGCTGGGCGTCCCCGTCAACTGGTCGGCCTATCAGGACATCGCCGAGTTCTTCAGCGTGCACGTGAAGGAGATCGAGGGTGTTCGCGTGTACGGGCATATGGATTACGGCAAGAAGGATCCCTCCCTGGGGTGGCGCTTCACGGATGCCTGGCTGTCGATGGCGGGCGCCGGGGACGCGGGGATTCCGAACGGCAAGCCCGTCGACGAGTGGGGCATCCGTGTCGAGGGGTGCCAGCCGGTGGGCTCGAGCGTCACACGGGGCGGTGCAACGAATGGCCCGGCCGCCGTTTTCGCTTTGACGCGCTACATCGATTGGTTGAAGCGCTTCGCTCCTCCTGAAGCTGCCGGCATGACGTTTTCCGAGGCAGGGCCCGTACCTGCCCAGGGCCAGATAGCCCAGCAGATCTTCTGGTACACGACGTTTACGGCGGATATGACCCAACCGGGTATCGCCGTCATGAACGACGATGGAACACCGCGTTGGCGCATGGCGCCCTCGCCGCGCGGGCCGTACTGGGAAGAGGGAATGAAGCTCGGCTACCAGGATGCGGGTGCCTGGACGCTTCTGAAGAGCACACCCCTGAAGCGTCGGAAGGCCGCCTGGTTGTATGCGCAGTTCACCGTTTCCAAGACGGTCTCCCTGAAGAAGACCCTGGTCGGCCTTACCCCGATCCGCGAATCCGATCTCGCGTCGCAGGCGATGACCGATGCCGCCCCGCGGCTTGGCGGGTTGGTCGAGTTCTATCGCAGCCCGGCACGTCTGGCGTGGACGCCCACCGGAACGAACGTGCCCGACTACCCGAAGCTGGCCCAACTCTGGTGGCAGAACGTCGCGGAGGCCGTATCCGGTGAGCGCACCCCCCAGCAGGCGCTCGATTCACTGGCGGCGCAACAGGATCGCGTGCTCCAACGCCTGGAGCGCGCCAAAGTGCAGGGGGAATGTGGCCCGAAGCTCGGGCCGGAAGTCGATCCCTCCATCTGGTTTGCAAAACCCGGGGCGCCGAAGCCCGCACTCGCGAACGAGAAGCCGCAGGGTGAAACCGTGCGCTATGAGGAGCTGATCAAGGCGTGGCGGGAAGGACGAGCCCGGTAGAACGCAAGGAATGCCCCCGCCAACCACGCTAGCTTTCTCCCATGTACATCCAAGTCAACGGCGTCCGGCTCTTCTTCGATGTGGAGGGTGAGAAGTTCGTCGCCGATGGGGCCGAGATGCGGGAGAAGCCGACATTGATCCTGCTTCATGGCGGGCCGGGCTTCGACCACTCGATGTGGAAGCCGGAGTTCGGCCAGCTGCGCGACCAGGTGCAGATCGTGTATCTGGACCACCGCGGCAACGGGCGGAGTGAGCACGGGCCAACGGAGCATTGGCACCTGGACCAGTGGGCCGATGATGTGCGTGGTCTATGTGATGCGCTGGGGATCGAGCGTCCGATCGTGATGGGGCAATCCTTCGGAGGAATGGTTGCCATCGCCTATGCCGCGCGGCATCCGGAGCACCCTTCGAAGCTGATCTTCTCGAGCACGTCGGCACGGATGACGCTGCCTCGCATGTTGGAGCGATTTCTCGAGGTCGGCGGCGAGGCTGCGCGAGATGCTGCGGAGCGATTCTGGACGCAGCCTGGGCTCGAAACCCTGCCCGAGTACACGAGGAACGCGGTTTCCGTGTATGGAAGCAAGCCGGCTTCTCCGGACGAGTTCGCTCGGGTTCGCATGAACCTCGATGTGCTCTTCCACTTCGCGGGCGGCGAGAGCAGCACGTTCGACTATCTGGACCCGCTGGAGCGGGTGCAGTGCCCGACGCTCGTGCTCGGTGGCACGCGCGACCCGGTCTGCCCGATCGAAGATCAGGACGACATCGCGGCCGCGTTGCCCGAGAAGTGGGTCCAGTACGAAAAATTCGAGGGCTGCGGCCACGGTGTCTTCAGAGACGATCCGGAGCGCGGCATGGCGGTGATTCGCGCGTTCCTGGAGGCGTGAGCTCCCAGGCCTCAGAGCAGGATGCCGACCACGCAGCCGGTCATCAGGGTGGCGAGGGTGCCCGCCAGGATCGATCGCAAGCCGAGGGTTGCGAGCTCGGGGCGCCTCGAGGGCGCCATGCCGCCGATTCCGCCTAGCAGGATGGCCAACGAGCCGAAGTTTGCGAAGCCGCAGAGGGCGTAGCTGGAGATGACGGCGGTGCGGTGGGAGATCGCTCCGTCGGCCATCAGAGCGCCCAACTGGTCGAAGGCCAGGAACTCGTTCAACACCGTCTTGACTCCCAGGAGCTGGGCGACCTGGAAGCTTTCCGCGGGTTCCACGCCTAGCAATACCGCCAACGGCCAGAACAGCAAGCCGAGGATCTGTTGGAGCGTGAGATCCGGCCGCCCCACGAAACCACCGACCATTCCGAGGAAGGCATTGACGAGGGCAATCAGCGCGACGAAGCAGAGCAGGAGTGCGCCGATGTAACCGGCAAGACGCAGTGCCGCCAAGGCTCCTTGGCTGGCTGCGTCGATCCAGTTGACGGAGGTTCGCTCGACCGCCGCGTGGCCGGATTCGATTGTGACGGGCGTCTCCGTTTCCGGAACCATGACCTTGGCGATCAGGATGGCAGCCGGGGCCGAGAGCAGGCTGGCGGTGACCAGATGCCCCGAGAACTCGCCCTCTCCGAGCATCTTCGCGTAGGCGACGAGCACCGAGCCGGCGATGGTGGCCATGCCGGTGACCATTACGGTGAAGAGTTCGCTTCGCGTCATGCGTTCGAGGTAGGGCCGGACGAGCAGCGGCGCTTCGGTCATGCCCACGAAGATGTTGGCGGCTGCGGCCAGGCTCTCGGCTGCCGAGGTGCGAAGCGTGCGCCGCAACACCCATGCCATTCCATCGATCACGCGCTGGACGATCCCCCAGTGGTAGAGGATGGAGAAGATGCTTCCCATGAAGAGGATGATCGGGAGCACGTCGAGCACGAAGGAAAAGCCCAAAGCCTTGATCGGTCCGAACATGAAGGTCGTGCCCGCATCCGTGAATTGCAGGAAGCCGAGCACGGCGTCATTCACGCCGCGAAAGAAGACCTGGCCCGGCGTGGTCTTCAGCAGCAGCACGGCGAGGGCCAGCTGCAGGCCCAGGCCCCAGCCGATCACCCGCCAGGGCATGCGACGCCGATGTTCGGAGAACGCCCAGGCCACGCCGATCATGGCCAACAGCCCGAAGGCGCTGGTCAGGCGCAGGCCCGGGTCGCTCATCGGGATTCTTCCAATCGCGTCACACCGAATGCTTCGACCAACCGGCGCGTCGCCTCCAGCGGATCGGCGGCTCCGGCGACTGCCGAGATGACGGCGAAGCCGGCCGCGCCTGCGGCTTCCACGGCACCGGCCTCCGCCTCGCCAATGCCGCCAATTGCGACGAGAGGCTTCGGGGCAACCCGCGCCGCGGCCTTGCTCAGGGCTTCGAGCCCTCGTGGTGTGTAGGGGCTTTCCTTCGACCGCGTGCCGAAGACCGGACCGAAGGCGACATAGTCGACCGGCTCTGTCATGGCTCGGATCAGCTGGGCCTCGTCATGGGTCGACCGGCCGACCTGTAGACGCGCACGGGCCTCTGCGGGAAGCTGCTCCGGCGCGAGATCCTCCTGGCCCAGATGCACGCCGTCTGCTTCGGCCAGAAGTGCCAGATCGAAGCGATCGTTCACGAAGAAGCCCACGCCCGCCTCTCGGGTCAATTCGCGAATCTCTCTCGCCCAGGCCAACGCGACACGATCGGTGGCGTGTTTGGTGCGGAGCTGCACGACCGCGGCGCCTCCAGCACAGGCTGCACGGGCCTGGGCTACCGGGTCATGAGACCAACGCGGATCGTCGTCGGCCAGGACGAACAAGCCTGCAAGAGCGAAGCTCATGTCCGTCCGGGAACGTCGATTTCGAGATCGACGATCTTCTTGCGCAAGGTGTTCCGATTGATGCCGAGCTTGGCCGCGGCCTTGATCTGGTTTCCGCCGGTCTCTCGCAGCACGGTTTCGATCACGGCACGCTCGACTCTCGGAAGGACGCCCCGATAGATGTCGTCTTCGCCGCTCTCGAGGGCGGCCTGCGTTTCTGCGATCGCCCGTTCTTCCAGGGACTCGGGCATCGGTGCATCCAGGTCCGTTGATGCCGTGCGCGGCTCGAGGAACGCGAAATCCTCCGGGGTCAGCACATCCCCGGAGGCCAACACCAGGGCCCGCTTGATGGCGTTTTCCAGCTCGCGCACATTTCCCGGCCAATCGTGCCGGGCAAGGCACGCCGTGGCCTCCTCCGCAAGCATATGCGGCCGATCGGTGAGCTCGGCGTCGTAGCGCTGCAGGAAGTGTTGGGCGAGGGGCGGGATGTCTTCCGGCCGTTCTCGGAGTGGCGGCATGTGGATGGGGACCACCCGCAAGCGGTAGAGCAGGTCCTCGCGGAAGCTCCCGTCGGCAACCGCTGCTTCGAGGTTGCGGTGAGTCGCCGCGATCACCCGCACATCGACGGTTTCCGCCTGATTTCCACCAACCGGTGATACCTCACCACTTTGCAGGACCCGCAGCAGCTTCGCCTGGAGATCGGTCGGCATGTCGCCGATCTCATCCAGAAAGATCGTTCCGCCCGAGGCTTCACGGAATCGGCCCGCGCGGGCCTGCACGGCGCCGGTGAACGCGCCCCGCTCATGGCCGAAGAGCTCGCTTTCGAGCAGGTCGCGGGGAATCGCGGCGGCGTTCACGGTGATGAACGGGCCGTCGGCCCGATTGCTCGCCCCATGGATGGCGCGCGCAACCAGCTCCTTGCCGGTGCCGCTCTCGCCGGTCACGAGCACCGCAACGTTTCCCCGTGCGACCCGACCGATGGTCTTGAACACTTCGAGCAGGGAGGAGCTGAGTCCGACCAGGCGTTCGCCGGGCGGGATCCGCCCCGAGACCTCCCGACGAAGCGAGCGAACTTCGCTTTCCAGCGCGCGGGTGCGCAGGGTCTTGTCGACCAGGGGGAGAATCTCTTCCGTGCTGAACGGTTTGGCCAGGTAGTCGAGGGCGCCTTCTTTCATCGCCTCGACGGCGTTCTCGAGGGTGTTCTGGGCCGTGATGATGACGACCGCGACGTCGTTGCCGATGGCCTTCACATGCCGCAACAACTCGATGCCGCCGGGGCCCGGCATGCGGATGTCGAAGAAGGCGATCTCGAACGTCTGGCTCGCGAGAGCTTCGAGCGCCTCCTCACCCGTCTCGACATCGACGACCTCGTGGCCGGCACTCTCCAGGGTTTCTCGCAGCACGAAGCGGATCGACGGCTCGTCGTCCGCCACCAGCACGCGGGCAGAGTCTTTCACTCAGGGCTCCTTTCCGTGGGCGCGGGTACGAGGGGCAAGGCCACCCGGACGCGGGTCCCGACGCCTTTCTCGCTCTCGATGTCCAGCGTTCCCTCGTGTTGCGCGGTCCAATATTCGGCCACGGCCAACCCCAGGCCCGTGCCGCCGGTACGCGTCGTGAAGAACGGCACGGTCGCCTGGCGCAGCTCCTCTGCGTCCATGCCGGCGCCATCGTCCTCGATGCTGATCACCAGGGTAGGGCGCGAGTGCCCCAGGTCGGTGACCAGCCGTCGTTCCAGGGCCACGCGCGTCGTGATCGTGATCGTTCCGCCGTCCTGGCCCAGGGCCTGAAGGCCGTTGCGGATGAGGTTCAAGAACACCTGGGTCAGGCGGTCGCCGTCGGCGAGCAGCTCCGGGATGGAGGGGTCGAAGTTCCGTTCCACATGTGCACCAGAGAAGGCGGGGTCCATTCCGGCCAGCTCCAGCACGTGGTCGAGCACCCGATGGACATTCAAGGGGACGAGATCGAGACGATCACCACGGGCGAAGACCATGAAATCATCGACCAGGCTGGCGATGCGCGTGGCCTCGCGCACGACCAGCTCGGAGATCTCCCGATTCTTCGCGTCGCTCGAGCGGCGGCCAAGGATCTCGCCCGCTCCGCGAATTCCGCCCAACGGGTTCTTGATCTCGTGGGCGAGGCCCGCCGCGATCTGACCGAAGGTCTCGAAGCGTTCGCGCTCTTCTTCGAGCTGCTCGAGGCGGTTGCGCGCCGTACGATCCCGCAACACCAGCACCACGCCATCGAGTTCGCCTTCCGCGAAGAGCGGGGTCGCGGCCACATCGACCACAGCATCCTCGACGTTCCGTCTCTCGACCTTCTGGTGGCTCTCGGTGAAGCCGCTGCCTTGCGACAACGTCTTCCGCACCAGCCGAGCGAAGGCGTGGCTCGGCGTCACCAGATCTTCGACCGGCCGGCCAAGGGCTTGCTCGCGAGAGCGCTCGACGATGCGGGAAGCGGCCGAATTGATCTCTTCCACCCGCCCGTCGCGATCCAACACGATCACGCCTGCGACGATCGCTTCGAGGACACTGCCCAGATCGCGAGCGGTCATGCGGCCTCCGGCCTGGCATCGGCCAGGAAGTTCCGCGTGAGGGTGACCAGCGTTTCGGCGTCTTCGGCTTTCATGGCATGGACCCGGAAATGCCGTCCGCCTGGCAACCCCTTGGAATAGGCGCTCGCATAGCGGCGAAGCTCGCGCACGCGCTCCCGATCGTCGCGGGCCACCGAGGCGATCAGTTCCGCGTGGCGTTCGAGGGTGACCATGCGGTCTGCCACCGTGGGAGGGCGAATCGGCTTGCCCGCCGCCAGAGAGAGGGCTCCCTCGAAGATCCAGGGATTGCCAATCGCACCCCTTCCGATCATCACGCCGGCCGCACCGGTTTCCGCGGTGATGGCCAGGACGTCGGTCGCTTCCGTCACGTCGCCGTTCGCCAGGACGGGGAGTTCCGGAACCGCTTCGACGACTCGTCGGATGAGTTGGCGATCTGCCCGGCCCCGGTACTGCTGGGCGCGGGTCCGGCCATGGATCGTGATCAGCTGGGCGCCGGCATTGGCGGCAATCTGTGCAACCTCAGGTGCATTGCGTGAGCGCGCGTCCCAGCCGCTTCGCATCTTGACGGAGAGGACACCGTGGAAGCTTCTGCGCATGGCTTCGACGATGCGTCCGATCTCGAGCGGAGTTCGCATCAAGGCCGATCCAGCACCCTTGCGAAGAAATTTGGGAACCGGGCAGCCGAGGTTCAGATCGATCCACTGAACGCCCTGATCGCTGAGCAACCAGCAAGCCTCCGTGAGCGTTTCCAGCTTGGCGCCAAAGAGCTGCACGGCAAGCCGGTCTTCGCTGGGAACCGTGCTTCGCTGCAGGTGCCGACGTTCCGAGCCGCGCACCAGCGCGCATGCGGAGAGCGTCTCGGTGACCACCAGCCCGGCGCCGGCCGTCTGGGCGATCAGGCGCGCGGACAACGTGGACACACTCGACATCGGCGCCAGCACGAGCCGGTTCGGAAGCTCGAGCCCGCCGATCCGGAGGGGCTTCGCCCATTGATGACTGGAGCTGCCGTCGGGCAATGGATTCCTCGGCTGTGCCTAGAAAACAGGCACGCTAGCGATGACCGCCCGAGCCGTCGAGCCGATCCAAATGCGGGCAAAAACCGAAGTGGAATCGGGGGTGTTCGCCGGCCGCGCCGCGCATCCAGCGACCGGCTCAGGTAAGGTCGCGGGATGAAGACTGGGATCTCGGTCGAGGAGGCCCGACGGATCGTTCTCGAGGCCGCAACGCCTCTACCGGCGGAAATCGTTCCGGCCTCGGGAGCCCTCGGGCGGGTCCTGGCTGAATCGGTCGATTCGGATAGGACGCTGCCCCCGGCGGACTGCTCGGCGATGGATGGCTATGCGGTTCGAGCGGAGGATCTGGCCGGGGCGTCGACGGATGCGCCGTGTAGCCTGGCGGTCGTGTACGAAGTCGCCGCGGGAGGCCGCGGCGAGCGCCCCCTTCAAAGCGGCGAGACGGCACGGATCTTCACGGGTGCGCCCGTTCCGGCGGGTGCGGATACCGTCGTGCGTCAGGAGGATACGGATCGGGCCGGTGAACGGGTTGCGATCCGGGTGGCCTCACCCCGAGGAGAGCATATTCGCGTCGCCGGTGGCGACGTTTCGCGCGGCGATCTCGTCCTTCAGCCGGGCGCCCGCATCGGCCCGGCAGAAATCGGCATGCTGGCTTCCCTTGGGCGTACGCTCGTCCACGTCCATCGACGACCGAGGGTGGCGATCGCATCCGGGGGGGACGAGCTGATCCAGCCGGATGGGGATCCTTCGGGTGGGCGTATCGTCGCCAGCAACGCCTACTCCCTGGCGGCCCAATGCGAGGACGCCGGCGCGACCACGACGAACCTCGGGATCGCAGGGGACACGAAGGAAGATCTCGCACGTGTCTTCCGTGCCGGGCTCTCGGCGGATCTACTGGTCAGTTCGGCCGGTGTCTCCGTCGGCGACCACGATCATGTGCGGGCGGTGCTCGAAGAACTCGGCGGGCAGATGCGCTTCTGGGGCGTGCGCATGAAGCCCGGCTACCCCTTGGCGTTCGGGCGGATCGGCGAGCAGGGCGCGTGGGTCTTCGGGCTGCCGGGCAATCCGGTCTCGGCGATGGTGACATTCGAGCAATTCGTTCGGCCAGTGCTCATGCGGATGGGCGGGCACGAGGCCTGCTTCCGTCCGGTGGTCACGGCCGTCCTGGCCGAGCCCCTGACCAAGAAGCCGGGCCGGCTGCACTTCGTGCGCGTGCACTTGAAGCACGATGGCGAGCGGATCCTTGCGTCGAGCACGGGGGATCAGGGATCCGGAGTGCTTCGCTCGATGACCCTGGCCCAGGGTCTGCTGGTATTCCCCGCCGACACGACTGCGCTCGCAGCCGGGGACGAGGTTCGTGTGCAAGTGCTGGACGAGACCTTCTTCCGGACCCGGGAGCCCCTGGTGTGAGCGAGCCCGGCGCCGACCGCTTTGCGGATGTGACGGGTGCGGTCTTGCTAGGCGGAGAATCCACCCGGATGGGCCAGGACAAGGCGCATCTCGATGCCGGAGGTGTGGCGGCGGCGACGCGCATCGCCAGGCTGCTCGACGGGTTCTGTGCAGAGGTCTTGTTGGTCGGGGGGACGCCGCCGGCAGACGCGCCGGGGCGCGTCGTGGTCGATCCGGATGGGCCGCCCTCTGCCCTGCGCGGGCTGCTCGGCGCCCTGGCTGCGGCACGAACGGAGAAGGTACTCGTTCTGGCGACGGACTACCTTGCCGTCACACCCGAGTTCCTGCTGGGGGTGCTCGCATTTCCTGAGGCCGATGTGGTCGTACCGCGAAACGAGAAGCACCGGCATCCGTTATGCGCTCTCTATCGCCGCGAGCCTGCAAGAGCCGCAGCAGCCTCTGCCTTGGCCGAAGGCAAGCTCGCCCTGGGCTCCCTCCTCGACGCACTCGAGCCGAGTTGGCTGGAGGGTGCGCATCTTTCCCGGTTGGACGCCAGCGGTACCGCGCTCGCCAACGTCAACACCCCGGAGGAGCTGGCAGCTCTGCGGGAGGCATGGGCCCGAACGGAGGGCTCAGCGGCATGAACGCTCGCTCGGTCGTGGAGCGTCGCCTCCAAAGCTTCGGCTTTGCATTCAAAGGGCTCATCCAACTCTTCCGCAGCCAGGCCAACGCGCGAATCCACGCCTTCGTCGCTCTCCTCGTCGTCGCGATGGGATTCTTCCTCGGCCTGCCGGCGCGCGACTGGGCGGCATTGGTCTTCGCAATCAGCCTGGTGCTGGCCCTCGAGGCGGTGAACACGGCGATCGAAGCCCTGGCCGACCGGGTCGCACCGGACGCGCACCCCCTGGTCGCTCGTTGCAAGGACGCGGCGGCTGCGGCCGTGTTGATTGCGGCTGCGGGAGCGGTGGTCGTCGGCCTGCTCTTGCTCGGGCCTCCGCTCCTGGCATGGTTGGCGAACCCCTGAGGGTGTGAGCCGGACGGCCCTTGCCTTCTGGCTGCTACGTCTTCGTGTCGTCTTGCCAGACGACTTCCCGCGTCGGCATCGCCTGGGCGCGAAGGCGCAACTTGTCACCCTGGCTTCGAACGAGCTTCGTGTTCTCTTCGGCGTAGGAGAAGCAGGTGTTGCGCATGCCGGGAATGCTCTCCATGACCATCTGGTGGCGTGCTGCCGGATCGTCCTCCCGCTCGCGTGTCTCCGTGGCGTCTTTGGAGAAGGCACGCACGAAGTGGATCTGGTACGCGGCCTGCGCGATTTCGACGACCAGTTCGGAGATCCGATGGCAGCCGCCGACCCCGCCGACACGACTCCGCGCTTTCTGGGTGAAGCCGCGGGCGACGCGCATCCCGACCAACCCTTCCATGTTCGTCCGGGTCATCCCGCAGATGTTCGTGAAGGGGCCGTTTCGGACTTCGGAGCGGGCGGCAACGATTTCCAGCGCGGGATACAGGATTTCGACTTCGGCGTGGATGTCGTGGATCTCGTCCTGGAGGAAGGCGGCAATCAAGAAGCGATCGTGACCCAGCGGGAAGATGTCGACTTGTTTGGTGCGGGAGTAGAGGGAGCGGACTTCTCGGGTGTTCTGCGGCATCGGCGGAGTAAAGGGCCTCCGTGGGGGAGGAGTCAACCCGGGGTGCTTCGCCCCTGAACGGGGCAGATCACTGAGGCGATTGGCCTCAGTGATCGTCCGCCAGGCGGGTAAAAAGACCCTCGCACCGCGCCAGCGCTGATGACCTCTGGCACTCATCTTGCGAGGTCTTGGCCGACCGATCGGTCGGTCTCGTGCCCGAAACCAGGAGAAACAATACATTATGACGGACTTCCTCGAGGGTTATTCCATTCAGCATTGGCTCGAATCGTGTGCGCAGGGCTACCTGACGGACACCGAGTACGGCCACCAGCCCGGCGAGAAAGAGCCGGAGCTCATCTTGGAAGATCCGCTGATGCGCGATCAGGCCATCTCGCTCACCGTCCAGCTCGTTGCGGGTGAGCGGTGTGCCTTGGCCGCTTCTTCGGGGCTGATCAATGCCGCCCCGGACGAGGCGAGCAAGCGCTTCCTCGCGACCCAGACCCTGGATGAGGCTCGCCACGTGGAGGTCTTCTCCCAGCGTCTCTTCGATCTGGGCGTGAAAAAGAACGAGCTCGATAGCGTGGTGTCGCAACTCGCAAACCCCAACCTGGTCCGCTTCGCGGAGATCCTGCTCGAGAAGGTCGACAAGGGCGATTTCGTTGCGGGTGTGGTCGGGCAGAACATCGTGCTGGAAGGCATGGCGTTCAGCGTCTTCGAGATGCTGCACGCATCCATGAAGGCCGGGAACCCGAAGTTTGCGCATGTCCTTTCGGGTACGATCGCCGATGAGCGCAGGCATGTGGGATTCGGCGAGAACCGCATCGGGTCGTTGATCCGCGAGCATCCCGATCGGAAGAACGACGTGCAGCAAATGCAGAAGGAAATGTCCTTCTACATGCTCGCGACCTTCGCGGACCGGTTCCGTGACGGCGCGATCGACGCCCAGCGCGATCACGTTCGCGAGGCAGCTCCCGAGAACGCCGAAGCGGCGACGCCCGAGTACCACGGAGTCAACCTGGCGGAAGCCTCTTCGGAAGACCTCGAGAACGTGCTCACGAAGACGGTGCTCGGCGAGTTCAAGACGCGCCTCGGCCGGATCGGACTCGAGTACCAGGAGCCGAGCCACCCGTAGGGTGAGCCCCAGCGCACTGGGTAGACGCGCCGGGTCTCTGGGGATTCCTTCCGCTTTCGGGCGGCGAGGAATCCCCCGGGCCCCCGGCTGGCTACGCCACCGCCAGGTCCTGCCTCACGCTCTCATTTGCAGGTGCTGGGTGATGGCTTCGTTCACGGCGTCGGGCGCTTCCAGTGCAACCGCGTGTCCCGCACCCTCGATCACGAGGGTTGTGGCGTCTGGAATCGAGCGGGCGATCGCTGCGCCGTCCGGAGCCAGCAGATCTTCCCCCGCCACGATGACGAGCGTGGGTACGGAGACCTTGCCGAGATCATCGGCACGCGTTCCCGACCATGCGGACAAGCCACGTGTCATGCGGTCGAGTGTCGTGGCCGGTACCCGAGCCACGGTCTGTGCGAGTCCTCGCAGGGTGCGACCGCGGGTAGCTTCGTCGGCCAGGTAGGCACTGGAGAAGAACCAGGGCAATAGCGTGCGACCGCGGGTAGCTTCGTCGGCCAGGTAGGCACTGGAGAAGAACCAGGGCAATAGCATGGCTGCGAGGGTTTCGGGGCGGGCTTCCGCGGCCACGCGGCGCCAACCATCCGCGACGGCGAAAAGCCGCGGCGTCGCCAGGGCGAAGGGCGTGATGAGCGTCAACGATCGGACGCGCTCGGGGCACGTGAGTGCCAGCTCGAGAGCCACGGCGGCTCCCAGGCTCGCACCGATCAGGTCCGCAGCCCCCTCGTAGGTCGCCTCGACATCGGTGGCCAACATCGAGATCGGATACGTCTCCGTCTCT
>JAFDCZ010000230.1 GCA_019312665.1 Deltaproteobacteria bacterium
CTGGCTCGATGGCGCTCTCGTCCCGTGGGCGGAGGCGACCGTCCATGTGCTCTCCCATAGCCACGCTCGGGGCTCCCTCGTCTTCGATTTCATGAGCGTTCACGAGACACCGCGGGGGCCGGCGATCTTCCGCCTGCCGGATCACATCCAGCGTTTCCTCACCTCGGTCGAGCTCGTTGGCCTGCCGCTGAAGCTCGGTGCGGAGGAGCTTGCCGAAGCCTGCAAGGTGGCGGTGCGGGCGAACCCGGGCGCCAGGGTGGTGAAGATCCAGGCCTTCCTGCCCTCGGTCGAGGTCGACGTCGTGCCTGTGGACGACCATGTAGCGGTGGCTGCGGCCGCCTTCGATCCCCGTGCGGATGTGTTGGCCTACAAGAAGGGCCCGGTTCCCGTTGCACCCAAGGTCGTGAAGATCTGGCTCGAGAAGGAACGCAAGCAGCGGCGGCCCGACATCATGCACCCCCACGCCAAGGTGGCCGCGAACTACGCCTCGCCGATGGCGGCGAAGTGGGCGGCTCGTCGCCGGGGCTACGACGAGGTGTTGCTGGTCGACGAGCATGGCTTCGTTGCCGAAGGCCCGACCACCAACTTCTTCCTGGTCGATCACGAAGGCGTGCTTCGCACGCCGCCGGAGGAATCTGTGCTTCTGGGTGTGACGCGCCGCTCGATCCTGGCATTGGCCGAGCATGCCAAGATCCCGTTCGTCGAGGAGTCGATCACCACCGAAGCTTTGCTAAGCGCTTCCGAAGCCTTCCTGACCGGCACCTCGGCTGGTGTCTGGCCGATCGTTTCCGTCGATGACCAGAAGTTGGGGAGTGAATGCCCCGGGCCGATCAGCCGTGCACTCAGCCAGCAGTTCAAGGAAGTCGTCGCAGGCAAGGAACCGGCCTTTGCCAGCTGGCTGCACTACGTGGACGCAGAATGAGCGCCTCGCGAGGCCAGACCCAACGCATCCTTTCCGGCATCCAACCCTCGGGCGAGCTGCACATCGGCAACTACCTGGGAGCCATGCGTCAGCACGTCGAGCTGCAGGCCAAGGGGCAGGGCATCTACTTCGTCGCCGACTACCACTCGATGACGTCGGTTCGCGATGCCAGCGAGCGGCGCAGCCTGGTGCACGATCTCGTGCTCGACTACCTCGCTTGCGGCCTGGATCCCGAGGTTTCGATCCTCTACCGCCAATCCGATCTGCCCGAGACCTGCGAGCTGGCGTGGCTGCTGACGACCGTCACGCCCATGGGGCTCCTGCAGCGCGCGCATTCCTACAAGGACAAGGTGGCCCAGGGCCTACAGCCTGATCACGGGTTGTTCGCCTACCCGGTCCTGATGGCGGCGGACATCCTGCAATACAACCCGGAGCTGGTGCCGGTGGGCCAGGACCAGAAGCAACACCTGGAGATGACCCGGGACATCGCCGTGAAGTTCAATCAGACCTACGGCGAAGAGGTCTTCCATCTACCGGAGCCGCATATCCTGGAATCCGTCGCGGTGGTGCCCGGCACCGACGGGCGCAAGATGAGCAAGAGTTACGGCAACACGTTGCGGATGTTCTGGCCGAAGAAGCGGTTGCGTAAAGCGGTCATGAGCATCGTCACGGATTCGACGCCGGTCGAGGATCCGAAGGATACGGACCAGACCGTTTTCTCTCTATGGGCACTCTTCGCGACGGAGTCCGAGCGGGAGGAGATGTTCGCGCGCGCCGAAGCGGGTGGCCTGGGGTACGGTGACGTCAAGCTGGAGCTCTTCGAGCGCATCATGGATGTCTTCGGCCCCATGCGAGAGCGTCGGGATGAGCTTGCGGCGCGCCCCGATGATCTCGAGGATATCCTGGCAGCAGGTGCCGGGCGCGCGCGGGAGCTCTGCGCACCCATTCTTTCTTCCGCCCGAAAGGCCGCCGGTCTGGGTCGTTAGGCCACGTCTACTTCAGCAGTGCGGTAAGGCTTCGGATGAGGTGCTCGGCGCTCTGGGGCCGGCCTTCCGGGGCCTTCGCCAGCAGCTGGGCGATCAGGTCGGCGAAGGCTTCGGGAAGCTCGATCTCGTGGATGCGCGGGTCGGGCGCGGGAGTCTCCCGATGGTGGGCCGCAACGTCTCCTTTCTCGAAGGGTCGGCGCCCGGTCAGCAACTCGAACAGGGTGACGCCCAACGCATAGAGATCGGCTCGGTGATCGACGGAATCGGTGTCGATGCCTTGCTCCGGCGCCATGTAGAAGGGCGTGCCGCCGGTGACGGTCGTGGCCTTGCGAACTTCGGCGGCCATCTTGGCCAGGCCGAAATCGAGGATCTTGAGCATGCGATCTTCGGTGAAGAAGAGGTTCGCGCTCTTGATGTCCCGGTGGATGATGCCCTGGGCATGGGCGTGGCCGAGCCCTGTCGCAGCCTGGATGCCCAGCCGCGCCGCGTCCATCCAGGTCAGTCGCCCCTTCGCTCGCATCAGCTGCAGCAGGTTCGAGCCGCGAAGCATCTCCATGGTGATGAAGTAGATGCCACCTTCAGCATCCACATCGTGCACTGTGACGATGTTTGGGTGGTTGAGCCGAGCGGATGCCCGCGCCTCATGCAGGAAGAGCTCGACCGCCTTGGGATGATTCTTCAGGCTCTCCGGGAGACGCTTCAGCGCAACGTCGCGGCCGAGACGCCGATCGGTTGCGCGATACACGACGCCCATGCCGCCGCTCCCGATCTGCTCGTGCAACTCGTAGCGGCTCTCTTCGCCGAAGGCCTTGTCGCGGAACGAGAGCGAGCCCGCGGACATCTCGGCCGCCCGTTGGCGCAGGCCTTCGATTCGCGTGTCCAGGTTCGGCATGCGCTCCGGCAGTTCCCGCCGCAGGCTCTCCATGGCTTTCAACGCACGATCCGGCCGACCGGCGCGATCCAGGAGCGTGGCGTGCCAGACGCGCAGCTTGGGCGTCTGCTCTTCGCTGCTGCGGGTGCTCATGGCCTCGTCAGCCTTCTGGAGCGCCAACTCGTCCTTTCCCTGTTTCTGAAAGGCCTCCGCCAGGATTCGGCAGGCACCGAAGTAGTTCTCGTCCCGTGCATCGACGCGCTGAAAACTGCGAATCGCACGATCGATATCGCTGCGCTCCATGGCCAACCGGCCGGCTTCGTAGAAGTCGCCCTTCTTTTCGAGCACATCGATGAGCAGGGGGACTTCACCGGCCTCGCGGCAGCAGACGATGGCGGACTCGAAATCACCGCCGTCCAGGTAGGCCTTGGCCGCCCGGAGGAGATCGCCATCGGCGTTGTACATTTCGGCGGCGCGTTCGAGATCGCCCGCTTTCTCGAACATGCTGGCTGCGTCCTCGAACCTGCCATGGTTGGCCAGCAGTTCGGCTGCCTCGAGCCGACGTCCGGCTTGCTCGAAGCGCTCGACTGCACGCTCGATCGAGCCCTGATCGCGATGGAATCGCGCCTCCAGCAGGGCACCCCGTTCGGGTTGGCCGCCGCGGGTCAACGCCGCTGCCGCCACCGAGAGATCGCCACGCAGGAAGGGCAGGGCGGCATCGTCGCATCCATCGAAGAGCAGCTCGCCGCCCTCGCTGAGATCCCACTCGAGACGTTGAGGCGCGAGATCCTCGATCTCAATTTCGCGCTCGGCGCCTCGGCCTTCGCCGGCGGCGAGTAACTGATGCCGTCCGGGCTTGAGACGCAGTCGCACGGTTCCGGCCTTGGCCGGACGCAGAGAATCCGGATCACCGGCTACGGCTACGTGGCCGGTCATGGCCTTGCCGTCCCGGATCAATGCGATGTCGACGAGACACACGTCGGGCGCCAGATCGAAGCGCACCCGGGCGACGTTCCCCGGCGCGGGCTCGACCTCGATCTCCTGGGCGACGACTTCTCCGTCGGAGAGCCGACCTTCGAGCACGACCCACCAGCTGCGCGCGGGAACGCCGCGGAACAGGGTCTCCCTGGAGACACCGTAGTGTTCAAAGGGCGTCGAGCTGCGGTCCGGGGGATGAAAGTCTGGGGCCAGTCGCCGAGTGGCGGGCCGAGTCTTCGTCAGGCGCACGCAGAAGGTGCCTGTGCGGCCGGGCGGGAGATCGATTTCGACACCGAGATCGGCATCGCGGCGCATCATGCGACGCAACCCGAAGGCAAGCACGATCAGCAACAAGAGCCCAGCTGCGGCGAGAATCGCGAGCTCGGTCTCCTCTCCCAGCTCCGAAAGGCGCTCCAGTGGCGACCGATCCTCGGCCGTCGTTGGCGAGGTGGCGGGAGGCGCAGCCGGGGCGTCCGATTCAGCTCCCTCTCGCAGGTGGACGCTGGCCAGGGCTTCGTAGAGCTCCTTGCGGCTCGGCGCCTGCTCGATGGCTTCTTTCAGCGCGGCCTCGGCGTCGTTCCAACGTCCGCCCCGCTGATGACGGGCCGCCTCGGCCTGCAGTGCTTCGACGGAGCGCCTCGGCGCTTCCTCTGCGCTTTCCTCGGCATGGCTGGGCGCAGCCGTGCACCACAACGCGAGCGCGAGCCACAACCCCATCCATCCCCGCTTCGACCTGCATCCCATCGCGACTCGAATCGGCCAAACCGCGGCTTTGATTGAGGAATCGAATGGGCCTTGCGATTTATTTCGACATTTATGTCGATATCGACTATGATGTCGATAACAATCGGAGTTCCGATGCCGAAACAGGTCGATCCCAATGCCCAGCGAGACGAGATCCGCGCTGCGGCCCGCCGCGTCTTCTCGCGGCGCGGGGTGCGAGGTACGGGCCTCGCGCACGTCGCCGAGGCCGCGGGCATGGGGCGCTCCAGCCTCTATCACTACTACCCGGACAAGCAGGCGCTGCTCGCCGATCTGGTGCGGGAGATGCTCGAGCAGGAGCGCCTGCTCTTCAGCAGCTGTTTGCAAGGCGAAGGCACACCGCTGGCGCGGATCGATCGGCTGCTGGCGGCATGCGCGAGGCTCTTCCCTGAGTGGGCGGCCTTCGGGCGCATGATCCTCGATCTGCGCCTCGAGGATGTGGCCTCGCTCGGCGCGTACTTCGGCATGTTGCGTGACCAGCTGGTCGACGTCATCACCGAGGGGCAGGCCGATGGCAGCCTGGCCGGCGAACTCGATGCACCGCTTCAGGCCTCGATCTTGATCGCCGCCATCGACGGGCTGTTGCTCCAGCACTTCGCCGATCCAAGTGCTCTGCCCGAGCCCGGGGTTCTGGCCGAGGCGCTACGAGATGCCGCCCACCGGTTGCTGACGCGATGAGCAGCCTCGCCTTGATGCGTTGGCTCGAAGGCTCGCCGCAGCGTTATGACGCGGGCATGCGCCTGCTGACATTCGGGCGTGTCACTCCTCTTCATGCGGCAGTGGTCGCCGCCGCGGCCCGCAAACCCGGAGATCGGGTGCTCGAAATCGGATGCGGTACGGGTTCCGTTACGGCCCGGCTGGTGGCTGCAGGCGCACGGATTACGGCGCTCGACCAGTCACCGGAGATGCTCGAGCAAGCGCGAGCGCGGCTTCCGGAGGCGGGCGTGACGTGGCTCGAACAGACGGCCGCCGAGATCGATCGCATGCCGGAAGCCGGCTTCGATGCCGTCGTCCTCAGCCTGTGCCTCTCGGACATGTCCGCGAGTGAGCGCGGGTTCGTACTGCGCGAGGCGGGCCGCCGGCTCGCAGCGGGCGGGCGCGTCGTCGTTGCGGACGAAGTGCGTGCGCCTGGCCTGTTCGGGTGGCTTCAGCGCCTCTGGCGGGTTCCCCAGGCCGCTCTCGGTTGGCTGCTGGTGGGCTCGGTCTCGCGCCCCGTGCCCGATCTCGTCGGCGAGCTGCACGCGGCCGGCCTGGTCGTGCGCGCCGAGCAGCGCTGGTTGCTCGGCAGCCTGGCCGTGATGGTTTCGGAGCCGGAACGTTGAGCTGGTGGCGCGAGAGAGCGATGAGCTGGTGGCGCGAGGCGCTTCAAGCCAGCTTCCGCTTGTTCCCCTGGCCCACCGAGCCGGGTCTTCGCCAGGTTGGCCATCCAGGCGAATCGAGTCCGGTCTTGCTCACCGGGAACTACGATCTCAGCGTGCGTCGGGTGATGCATGCGCTCGAGGGGCAGGATGCCTGGGTCGTGGTCGCACCTTCCGGCGGCATCAA
>JAFDCZ010000231.1 GCA_019312665.1 Deltaproteobacteria bacterium
GGCCACTCGCAAGAAGACCGCCCGCAAAGCGTCTGCCAAGAAGGCCACCCGCAAGAAGACCGCCCGCAAAGCGTCTGCCAAGAAGGCCACCCGCAAGAAGACCGCGCGCTAGGGAAGAAAGCTTCCGCGAGTCCCGGCCTCTGCGACACCAACGGACCGGCCTTCCGAACTCGGAAGAGGGTCCTCGCGGTTCCGTGTGCCTCCAGTTCCCCGGCGGGCCCGTGGCTACGTGGAAATTCGTTGGCCCCGACAGGCATCTTCTCGGTGGCTCGGACCGCTTGCGGCCTTCGACTCCCTCGAGGATCTGAGCCTTGGGCGGCGCCCGATCCCAGCGGATGCACGTGCTGGCGAGGCGTTTTGCCTCAGCTCGAGGAGTGAGACCGGGCTTGGCGATCCCTCCGCTGCAATCAGCCAGCGAGATGACGGCTCGAAACATGCAAGGTGGGGAACGAGGAGAACGCGACCATGCCCTATTCTCATTTCGACCGGCTGACCGCCCTCGATACGACCTTCCTCGATCTCGAGTCCGACGGTGTGCACATGCATGTCGGAACGGTCGCCACCTTCGAGCCCGGGCCGCTGGCTACCCCAGAAGGGGGCATCGATTTCGAGCAGATCCTCACGCTCGCGGAGGTAGGCCTGCGCCGGGCCCCGCGTTTCCGGCAAAAGCTCGGCGCGACGCCCATCACCGGCCATCCGGTGTGGATCGATGACGACCGGTTCAACCTCAACTACCACGTTCGCCACACCGCCCTCCCGCTGCCCGGTGACGAGCGCCGGCTCAAGCGGCTGGCAGGCCGCATCATGTCCCAGAAGCTCGATCGCTCGAAGCCGATGTGGGAGCTGTGGTTCGTCGAAGGGCTGGAGGGCGGCCGCTTCGCGGTCATCTCGAAGGTTCACCATTGCCTGATCGACGGCCTCTCCGGTGTCGAGCTACTGGCCGCGTTCATGGGGCCGGACCCGAGCTACCGCCCGGTCGAGACCCACCACACCTGGCGCCCGCGCCCTCGCCCGAGCTCGCTCGAGCTTCTGGGCGGAGAGCTGCGCCATCGCATCGGATTGCCCGCGCGGATGCTTGCCGATGCGTCTGGTTCCCTCGAACACCCGGCCGAGCGCATCGACTCCGCAGTCAAGACGGCGACCGGCTTCGTCGAAGGCCTCGGAAAAGCGATCTCCCCCGCTTCCGAGACCCCGCTGAACGTCCCGATCGGCCCCTACCGCCGTTTCGATTGGACGCGCTTCGACATGGACGTGGTCGAGGAGGTGAAGGCCAAGCTGGGTGGAACGATCAACGACGTCGTGCTCGCCTGTGTGAGCGGGGCGGTCCGACGCTTCCTGCAGCAGCAGGGGACGAGCACCCGCAACATCGACTTCCGTGTGTTGGTCCCGGTCAGTACCCGCACCGAACAGGAGCGCGGCACACTCGGCAACAAGGTATCGATGCTCGTCACCTCGCTTCCGGTCGACGAGCACGATCCGAAGCGGCGTGTGGATCGCGTCATCGCCGAGACCCGCAAGCTGAAGAAATCCCGACAGGCCGAGGGCACCCATGTGCTCGAGGAGGTCAGCGACTGGACCTCCACCAGCCTGCTCACCGGTATGAGCCGGCTGGCCGCATCCCAACGCTCCTACAACATGGTCGTGACGAACGTGCCCGGCCCTGGCTTCCCGGTCTTCTTGAACGGAGCGCGGATGCTCGAATCCTACCCGCTGGTGCCCCTGTTCGAGAACCAGGCCCTCGGTACGGCCCTGCTCAGCTACGACGGAGCCCTGCATTGGGGATTCAATGCGGATTGGGAGGCCATGCCAGACCTTCACACCTTCGTGGCCGACATCGAGGAAGAGTTCGAAGGCCTGCGCAAGCTCTGAACCCGAGACTCAGGAGAGAGACCGTGCCCGAGACGTTCGACCGACTCACGCAGCTCGACAACTCCTTCCTCATCTATGAGGACGCTCAGCCACAAGCGGCGATGCACGTGGCGACGACCCAGATCCATGACGCACGACCATTGCGCCTGGATGACGGCTCGCTCGATATCGAGCGCATCCAGGAGTACGTGCTCTCTCGGCTCGACCGCATTCCGCGTTACCGCCAGCGCCTGGCTCGCACCCCGATCGAGGGGCATCCGGTCTGGATCGACGATGCCTCGTTCAACATCCGCTACCACGTGCGCCATTCCCGGCTCCCGACCCCTGGCAGCGAGCGCCAGCTCAAACGCATGGCGGGCCGCATCTTCTCCCAGCGTCTCGACCGGGAGAAGCCGCTCTGGGAGCTGTGGGTGATCGAGGGGCTCTCGGGCGACCGCTTGGCGGTGGTTTCCAAGGTCCATCATTGCATGGTGGATGGCGTCTCCGGCTCGGAGCTGATTTCAGCGCTGCTGACGAGCGAACCCCAGGAGAAACCCGATCCTACCCGCCCCTGGTATCCGCGAGAGGCACCCAGCGCCGCGACCCTCGGCATGGCCGAGGTGACCCGAGCCCTGCGTGCACCAGTCCAGGCCGCCACGACCTTGACCCGCCTGCTGCGAGACGAGGACGGCGATCGCCATGAACTCGCCGAGCGCATGCGTGCTCTGGGCCGGATGCTAGGCGATGTCAGCAGTGCCCATGCCCTGCCCTTCAACGAACCCGTGGGTCCCCACCGACGTCTCGACTGGACTCCTATCCCCATGACGGAGATCAAGAAGGTGCGTGAGGCCGTCGGGGGCACGGTGAACGACGTCGTACTGGCGGTGACCGCGGGTGCCATACGGCGATTCCTGATCCACACCCGTGGAATGGCCCTGCACGATCAGCAGCTGCGCGTCATGGCGCCGGTCAGTGTGCGCCGCAAGGACGAGCGAGGCGACCTCGGCAACCGGGTCTCGGCCTGGACGCTCGATCTCCCGATCAACGAGCCGGATCCGCTCACCCGGCTGGAGATCGTCTGCAAGGCCACGGCAGACCTGAAGGAAACGAAGCAAGCCCTCGGCGCTGAAGTACTCACCCAAGCAACCGAGTGGACCGGCTCCGGCTTGCTCTCCCTCAGCGCGCGGCTCGTCGTGATGGGAACGCCCTTCAACATGGTCGTCACCAATGTGCCGGGCCCCCGCGTGCCGCTCTTCCTGATGGAGGCCCCGCTCCTCGAAATCCATCCCCACGTTCCGCTGATGGGCAACCTTGGCCTGGGCCTCGCCCTGTTCAGCTACGACGGCACCCTCTCCTGGGGCTACTGCGCCGATTGGGACCTGATCCCGGACCTCCACGAGCTGGTGCTCGCCACGGAGGCGTCCTTTGCGGAGCTGCAGGAAGCGGCGGGCGTAACGTCGGCGAGCTGATTCTCGAGCAGCTCGGCGCTCGCGGGGTTGCTATGGCTTCGCGGAGGGTGCGGGGCCACGTTGATGAAGTTCAGCACCGAAACCATTGGATGGACGAAGCACGGTGACGGTTCGAACGATTCGGGGAATCGCGCTGCTCCTGCTGTGCTGGATCGCTCCTGCCGGAGCCCAGCAGGAGGCTTCGGTGCCTCGCCCGGAGCCCGTTTGGAGCTACGACCCCGATAATGCTCAGGACATTCTCGAGGTCTGCGCAGCCTGTCACGGCAGGAACGGCGAGGGCGGCAAGGGTGGGGAGTACCCCCGGATCGCGGGATTGGCCGAGGAATATCTGAAACGGCAGCTACGCGCCTTCAAGGCCCGCGAGCGGATCAACATTCCCATGTTTCCCTACGCGACCGAGCGCGAGCTTCCGCCCGACGACGTCCGTGACATCGCCCGCCTGCTCTCGCAGATCGAGCTGCCAACGGAGCGGCCTCCGCCCGATGCGGAGATGACCTCACTGGAGCGGCTTCTCGCAGTCCAGGCCGTGTTCAACGTTCCCCGGATCGACGGCGATATCGAAAATGGCGCCGAGATCTACGATGAAGAATGCAGCGAATGCCACGGCGAGGGAGGCTGGGGGGAAGACGATGTTCCGCAGCTCGCGGGCCAGCACACCAGCTACCTCCGCCGACAGATCGCGCACTTCCGATCCGGAGAGCGCGTCAACGAAGACATGGAGGACGTCTTCGAAGGGTTCGACGACGAGGACCTGGAGGACGTCTTCGCCTACCTCGCGTCGGTCGACGACTGATCCAGGAGCGCGGCGCCGAGCCGGCGTTCCACGCGTGGCGCGACAACCCGGTGGACATCGTAGTACTCTCCGTGCTCCGTCACTGCGGTTCAGGCAAGGAACCGTCTGGTCGAGAGGATGGAGGGGGCACCGATGGCAGAACGCCGGAAGGACGCACGAAGCAAGCGGCGATTGACCGCCCACATCGAGACGCCCGAGGGAACGTTCAGCGGAATCGTTCGGGATCTCTCGGCCAGCGGCCTGTTCGTCCAGACCCGCGTGTCCTTGAAGCCGGGCCAGAAGATTCGCGTCGAGCTCCGAGAATCCGACGGGCGGGAGTTCGCCATTTCGGCCAAGGTGGTGCGGCGCTACGTCGTCCCTTCGCGCTTGAGCTCGATCGCGTCCAGCGGGGTAGCACTCCAGATCGAGAAGCCGAGTGAGGCGTTTCTCCAGCTCGTCGCTCGTCAGCCATCTCCCGCCGTTGCCGCGCCGGCCCCCGCTTCGCCCTCCGTCCCGGGCAAGTCCCCTTCCCTATGGCGAATCAAAGCCAATCAAACCGGCAAGCCGCGTACGCGTACGATCAAGGTGGAGGCCATCGACGAGGAGTCGGCGCGCGAGGCCGCGAAACTCGAGCTTGGTGAAGGCTGGGAGATCCTCGAAGCCACCGAAGACTGACACCCGCAAGTCCAGTCTTCCTTCCTGCCAAGCATTCCGACCTGCCCTGCCGCGAGAGCCTGGCCGCCGAGCAACCCTACCGCTGAGAACCGACCGATCATCTGATCGCTTGACAGGAAGTCCGTCCTGCTCCATAACCGGAACCGGACTCCGATTACGGTCCTTGCGAGCCGGTTGCCCGCGCGGCCGGCGTGAAAACAGCCCACGGAGCACGATCCCCTGCGAAGCGCCGATTCCCGCACGCTCCATCTCGCGGCGCCCCAGCCGCACGCAGAGCTGCAGTGGATCCGCCCGCCGCGCCAGGTGCGCACCCAGCTGAGCATGGAGCGCGTGCTGGACGCCGCAGAGGCCCTGCTCGGCGACAAGCGTTTCGAGGACATCCATGTGGCCGAGATTGCGAGCCGCGCAAGAACCTCGGTGCCGGGCTTCTATCGTCGCTTCAAGGACAAGGACGCGCTCCTGCACGCGTTGCACGAGCGCCTGTGCGAAGAGGCCTTCGCCACGGCGGATGACGTGCTCGCGAGCGAGCGCTGGGAGAGCGCCGGCATCGCCGAGATTCTTTCCGTGTTCATCCCTTTCGTGATCGAGGCCTTGCAACGGCACGAGGAGCTGGATCGCGCCATCTATCAGCGGGCGCTCGCCGATGAACGGATGCGGGAAAGGTCCTCGCGACTGACGCGCTACGTCGTCTCGAGAATGTCCGAACTCCTGCTCGAACGCAGCGAGGAGATTCACCACCCTGCGCCACAGGTGGCGGTCTCCTTCGCGCTGGTCCAGGCCATGGCGTTGCTGATCCAGCACTACACAGTCGCCATGCGCGAAATTGAGCCCGTCCTGATGAGCGACGAGCAGGTCGCGCTCGAGGTCACGTCATCCTGTCTCGCGTACCTTGGTGTGCGCGACCCCAATGCACTCCATCAAAGACTGCAAGGAAAAGGAGGAGATCCGCAATGAAGAGGTTCATCCAACACGAAGAGCTTGCTCGCGACAGCCGTTTCGTGCGACAGGACAACGCCCAGGCCACGGTGCTGTCGACGCTACCCGACGATGTGGAAGCAGTGGTCAACGTATTCGAGCAGTTCTCACCCATGATCGAGGCCTCGGTACGCGGCACAGCCGCCCAGCCTCTCTTCGATGAGTATGGGCCGGGCTTTGCGCTGACGGTCTTGAACGAGCCCCTCGATCCCACCGCCGGCGCCTCCGTGACGCGGCTGCTTCTGCGCATGCACGGAATCTTCGTGGGGGAACTGCAGGCGCTCGAGGGCGCGGCGGCGCGCCATATCCAGATCTTCGAGAAGCTGCTCCTTCATCTCGGTGGCGAAATCGGGATGTTTCCCGAGAGCACTTTCCTCTTCGAGTGCGCCTGCTCGGAGGATCCGGCCATGCGGGTCGCCCGAGTCAACCGTGGCCTCGAAGGACTGGCCTGCGATGTGTTCCGCGACATGATCCGTTACGCCGAGAAAACCGGCGACGAGAAGATGAAGCAGGCCATCGACTATGTCCTGGCCGATGAGCTGACGCACGTCCGCTTCGGGAGCGAGTGGGTC
>JAFDCZ010000087.1 GCA_019312665.1 Deltaproteobacteria bacterium
CCCGATCACGACAGTGCATTGACCGAGCGCTATCGCGCTGCGGGCCTGGTGACGTTCGGGAAGAGCCTTTCACCGGAGTTTGGTATCACGCCAACGAGCGAGTCGATCCAATTCGGAGATACGCACAATCCGTGGAACCCTGCGCATAGCGCCGGAGGCTCGTCGGGAGGTGCTGCGGCGGCGGTGGCCGCCGGCTATCTGCCACTGGCGAATGCGAGCGACGGCGGCGGCTCGATCCGCATTCCTGCGGCGGCGTGTGGTTTGTTTGGGATGAAGCCCACGAGGGGCCGCACACCAATGGGGCCGGACGTGGGCGAAGGCTGGGCGGGCATGAGCATCGTGCATGCCGTCAGCCGTAGCGTCCGCGACAATGCTGCCCTCCTTGACGCCACCGCGGGCCCGGACCTCGGGGCGCCCTACGTCGCGCCGCCGCCGGTGCGGCCCTACCTGGACGAAGTCAGCCGACCGCCGGGCCGCCTTCGCATTGCGCTCCAGCGCAGTACGTGGAACGGCACGCCAACCCACGCCGATTGCATCACTGCCGTGGAGGACGTGGCTCAGCTCTGCGAGGAGCTCGGCCACGACGTGGTCGAGGCGACCCTGGAGATCGACGCGGACGCGATGCGACGAGCCTCGATGACCATCCTGCCCGCCAGCTTGCTCGTCTCACTCGAAGATCGCGCCGAGGCCCTTGGCCGTGAGCTCGAGGAATCGGACGTGGAAGCGGGCACCTGGGGCATGGCCATGGCGGGTCGCGGCCGGAGCGCTGCCGACTACGTGCGCGCGGTGAAGGGCATCCATCACATCGGCCGTCAGGTGGCGCGCTTCCAGGCGAATTACGACGTCATCCTCACACCGACGATGGCCCTCCCGCCGACGCCGCTGGGCACACTCAGCCTGTCCAGCCCGAACCCGGGCGCCAACATCGAGGCCTTGCTCCAGACCATCGGCTTCTGCCAGGTCTTCAACGCCTCGGGAAGCCCGGCTATGTCCGTCCCTCTCACCTGGAACGAAGCCGGCCTCCCGATCGGCATCCAGTTCGCCGGCCGCTTCGGAGACGAAGGCACCCTCTTCCGCCTGGCCGGCCAACTCGAACAAGCCCGCCCCTGGTTCGACCGCCGCCCCCCGATCTCCGGCTGAACAAGTCAACGAGCGGGGACGGGGCTTCCGATTTCGGTGTAGTGAGCCAGGAAGGTGCGTACTCCGCCCTGGGCGTCGAAGTCGCTTTCGAACCAGTCGAAGATCCTCGACACGTACAACGTGTTCGAGGCGGCATCCAGGCGGACGCCCTTGCCCGGATGGCGGAGCCAGCGCTCCAGATTTTCCTGAAGTTCGCCTTCGAGCCCGTCGGCGGTGTAGGGCGTTCGAGCTAGCGGTGGGCACGAGAGGGACGCGCAGACGATCGCGCCGTGGATCCGCGGGTCGCCCATTGGCCGCAGGATCTCATGCTCGATCTCCTGCAGCGCGTACGTGCGCCCGGCGATACGCCCCGCTGGCTTCTTCCAGACTGGGCTGAAGAACGAGCCCAGATCCCGAATACTCTCCTCGGGGCGCCCCTTCACCACCACATCGATGGCGAAGGCGTTGTAGACGTTGATCCAGTAGGCGATGCGCGCCGCAGCATTCTGAAGCGCTACCGGATCGGTGGCTTCGATCCCGGTCAACAGCCGATCCCAATCCGGCTCCCGGCGCAACGCCTGGTAGTTGACGCGGGGCTGGGCGAGATCATTCGTCTCCAGCGTGTGCCGATCGAGCAGCTCGGCATACAGGGCCCACGGTTCGGCAGACGCCGGGGCGGCCAGCAGGACGAGGAAAAAAAACCTTCACGAGCTTCATGGCGGTGGGATGCCGCGGGAAGGAGACGGTCACGCCTCGTCGTCTTCCTCGGCCTCCTCGGCCTCGGCTGAGAGCTCCCGCGGAAGGATCTCGGGCGGCAATGTCGGCTTCCACGGCCCCCGCTCGGCGGGGAGATCGTTCAAGCGATCGATCAGCTGGCGCAAACGCCCGACCCGGCGCCGGCTGATGCGCACCACGAGCCGAGGCAGCCCGGGAGCATCATCCTTCTCTTCCGGAAGCGGACCTCGAACCTCAGGCTCGCCCTCGAAGAGATCGTCGAACTGGTCTGCCAAGGCCTCACATTGCGCCTGGCTCGGCGCCTCAGCGAGGCGAATCAGCAACCTGTCGCCCAACCAACGGCTCGAATGATAGTTCCGGTAGAACTGGAGGATCTCCTCGACCGCCACATCGAGATCGTCGGTCACGCGATAGAGAGAGAGATCCTCGTCGCCGATCAAGCCGCGCGCATGAAGATGGGTCTTCACGTACTCATGCCAATCCCGCCAATAGCTGCCGCCGGGCTCATCGACGTAAACCACCGGCACCACGCTGCTCTTGCCGGTCTGGATCAAGGTCAACGCTTCGAAGCCTTCATCATGGGTGCCGAAGCCGCCCGGGAAGAGCGCCAACGCGTGGCTCTCCTTCACGAAAGTGACCTTGCGCGTGAAGAAGTATCGGAAGTTGACGAGCTTGCGGTCTCCTTCGATGACCGCGTTCGCAGACTGCTCGAAAGGCAAGCGGATGTTCACGCCAAAGCTCGCCGCACGGCCGGCGCCGCCCTGGGCTGCGCCCATGATGCCATCCCCGGCACCGGTGATGACCATCCAGCCAGCCTCGACCATGCGCTCCGCGAACGCATGGGCCTGCTTCCAATCCGGGTGGTCCGACGGCGTGCGTGCACTGCCGAAGACCGCGACCTTGGGCACTGCCGCGTAGGGCGCAAACACGCGGAACGCATGTCGCAGCTCCTTGAGCGCGTTGTTCACCAGCTTGAGGTTCCCGCTCGACGCTTCTTTCGCCAGACGCAGCGCCGTGACCAGCATCTGGCGAAGCTGATCCGAATCCGACCGCTCTCCGTAGCGCTCGAGTGCGGAAGCCACGAGCGCCTCGAGCTGCTCGTTCAGCGACCCGTCGCGGAGTTCGTAGCGGCGTCTGCTCTTGTTGTTGCGGCTCATCGGGAAGCTCTCAGCTGGCACCGTACCCGCTCAAAACGGCGGGGAGCGTTCGGGCCAGAATGCGAAGATCGCCCACGAGAGACCACGTATCGATGTACTCCAGATCGAGGCGCACCCAGTCTTCGAACCCGATCTCATTGCGTCCATTCACCTGCCAAAGACAAGTGAGGCCAGGACGCATGGAGAGCCGGCGCCGTTCGAACGTCTTGTAGGCCGCGACTTCCTTCGGCACCGGAGGGCGGGGGCCCACCAGGCTCATGTCACCCTTCAAGACGCTCCAAAGCTGGGGCAGCTCGTCCAGACTGTAGCGGCGCAGCAGCCGACCAACCGGGGTCACCCGCGGATCGTCTCGAATCTTGAAGACTGGCCCATCCATCTCGTTCAAGGAGCCTAGATCTTCCTTGCGTAGATCGGAGCCTACGCCCATCGTACGCAGCTTCGGCATCACGAACCGACGACCATTCAGGGAGCATCGCTCCTGTCGAAACAGGATCGGCCCGGGCGACGACAGCTTGATGGCGATCGCCGCCGCAGCGAGGATCGGTGCCGTGAGCGTCAATCCCACCACAGCCCCTGCCACATCCAGCGCGCGCTTCAGCGCGAGCGCGGTGACGTTGTGATGCACCGGCGCGAATGAGAGCGCAGGCAAGGCGCCGAAGCGCTTGACGCGCGGTGCAGGTAGCAGATCGCCGAAGATGTCCGAGAGCAGTGTGATCGGGACACCCGCAGCCGTCGCCCGGTCGACGACGGGCAGGAACTGGTCGAGCTTCGAGCGTGGGCAGGCGACAACGATCTCGTCGATCACTTCATCTCTCAGGAGCTCGGCCATCCGAGCGAGCGGAAAAATGATCTCGACGGGCACCGACGCCGTATGCCCCGGTTCGGGCTGGTCGACGAATCCGATCACCTCGAGGCCCCAGGCGGGGTGACGCCCGATCACTTCCGCGACATACGCCGCGCGCGGACCGCTGCCGGCGATCAGGACATTGCGCGAATTCCGACCGCTGCGCCGAAGCGAGCGGAGCGCTGCATAGACGCCAACCCTCAGGCAGGTAATGCCAACGAGTTGAAGGATTGCGCAAGCCAGTGGGAACCAGCGCGGAACGGGTGCCCGGGTGAGGAAAGCAGCCGCGCTCTCGACCAGAACCGCGATCGCACCCGCCACCGCCAGGCCCCGCAACAACGCCACCAGGCTCTCGCGCCGCTGAGAGGCGTATAGATCGAGTGCCCGCAGCGTGACAGGCCACACCAACGACGCGACCAAGCCGAACGGCAAGAGGTTTCGCAGCCCGACCTCGGCCCCTGGCCCGAAGGGCGCCAACAGAACGACGAACACAACGCTGGCGATCAGGAGATCCATCCCCTGCAGCAGCAGATCCAGCTCGCGGGAGTTGTCCCTCAGCATCCGAGGACGTTTCGGTCAGATCGGGTGGCTCACTGAGGCCTCACCACAGAAACCTGATTGATTGGGTCTGTTTCACCTCGATCATGAGACGGTTCTGGCTGCGATTCCCGTCCCCTACCCTGCGCCGACCGATGGCCCGACATCCCACGCTCCAGGTTCTCGAATCCCGGGAGCTCCGGGCCTTCCTGGCCAGCCGTTTTCTTCGTTCGATCTCCCAGACCGGGCTGGCCGCGACGCTCGCGTGGCACCTGTATGAGCAGACCGGCTCCGTGTTCCAGCTCGGCATGCTGGGTCTGGTGCAATTCCTGCCCGTGCTTCCCATCGGCTTGTGGGCGGGTGCGATCGCCGACGCACGGGAACGGGTCGGAATCGTCCAACGCGCCCAGTTCGGAGCCTCGCTGTTCGCGTTCGGCCTGGCCGGCTTCGCGAGTTGGGGAGCCGAAGGCGGTGCATGGCCGATCTTTGCTCTGGCATTCCTCGGCGCCGTCTGCGATGCATTCGAGAACCCAGCCTCGTCAGCGATCCTCCCGAACCTGGTTGCGCGAGAGGATTTCCCTGTGGCCGTCACTGTGGTTTCCGCAGCGCGCAACGCGGCCTGGGCCAGTGGCCCCGTGCTTGCCGGCTTCGTGATCGCAGAAGGAGGTATCGCGGCTTCCTATGCGTTGAACGGCTCGTTGATGTTGGGAAGCGTGGCTGCTTTGGCAGCGATGGGGCGCCGCGTTCACGCCGAAGAGGGCCAGACCGTGAGCTGGGCCGCCATTCGCGAAGGGCTCTCCTTCGTCATGCACCGGCAGCCGGTCATCGGCTGCATGGCCCTTGACCTGTTCGCCGTGATCTTCGCCGGCGTCGACGCTCTCCTACCGGTCTTCGCCAAGGACATCCTCGGTGCCGGCCCTGAAGGTTTCGGTGCGCTCTCGGGCGCGATCCAACTCGGCACCTTCGCGATGGCGAGCGTTCTGCTCTTCCTGCCCCCGATACGAAACGTCGGCCGTGTACTGCTCGTGGCTGTCGCGGGCTTCGGTCTCGCGACGCTCCTGTTCGCCGTGTCGGCCTCGTTCGCCCTTTCCTTCGCCGCACTCTTCCTCTCCGGCATGGCCGATCAGATCAGCATGGTGCTCCGTACCACCATCATCCAACTCTCGACGCCAGATACGTTGCGCGGCCGGGTGAGCGCGGTGAGCATGGTCTTCATCGGCGCTTCCAACGAGTTGGGCCGCGCCGAATCCGGATTCCTGGCCGCGTTGACGAGCGCAGTCTTCTCCGTGCTCTTCGGTGGGGCCGCCTGCCTGGCGACGGTCGGAGTGGTTGCGGGCTCGCTTCCGGAGCTGCGCCGGTTCAAGATCTAGACCGGACGAAGAGAGGAGCTGCGCTCAGGTAGCAGGCCTTCCTCCGGGCCCACCCAGCTCACCGGGGCGCTTCTTCCTGACCTTCTGCCAATGAGCCTCGCCGCAGGCAGGGCAGTGGGTCCATTGGCGGGGCTCACCGACGGCCTTGAAGCGAACGCCTCCAGCGTCCCAGTAGTCCCGTATGTGACCGCACGAGCACTCGATCAGCCAATGTCGCGTGCCGATCTCGATCGCCCGGAAGGCCCGCTCGGGAACGATCCGGCGAAGAAAGGAATGCTCTGAGGGAGGCTGCTCTCCAGGCGGATGCTGGTTCTCGGGGAGGAACTTGCGCCCGCCCACGACGATCAGAAACACGACTCCGAGGAAGAGGCCGAAGAAGACCCACGTCCAGGTCATGCTGCCGAGCCCGACCGCTCCCGTCGCCAACGCGAACAACACGCCCATCGTGATGAGCCCGTTCCCCACGTGGTTGCCCAGCCCCTCGACGTCGTACCGGGCCTGCTCCTCCGCCGGCGCAGTGTTGTAGCCCGCGAGCAGCCCGTAGCTCTTGAAGTACCGGATACGCACACCGAGAACGACCCACAGCAGCGAGAACGCGAAGCCTCCGAGCAGAATCCAGCCGATCCCCGGCATGCTCTCCTCCTGACCCCTTGCAACGCTCGCAATAGCTCGCGCGCCCGGCCCAAAGCATAGGGTGTGGAACGGACGTTTTCCGGAGGCGTTCCCTGCGGGCTGAGCAGCTGGCTCGCGCTCCCAGGGGATCCGCCTCAACGCGGAGGCCCTGCACCTCCAGCTGTCAGATCATCTCGACCAGATTGCGAAGCTTGTCGAGAGTCTGGACGCGTTCCTGCGTGGTGTTGCCGGTGAGCATCACGTTCAAGGTCGTGACGCCCGACTCCTTCAATGCACTGAGCCGATCCTTCACGAAGCCTTCGGGGCCGATCAAGGTCGTGGCTTCGATGAACGATTCAGGAATGGCGGCCGCTGCTTCCTGCTTCTTCCCGTCGAGGTAGAGGTCCTGGATCTCCTTGGCCTCTTTCTCGTAGCCGTAGCTCGCGAAGAGTTCGTTGTAGAAGTTCTTGCCCCGTGCGCCCATTCCGCCGACGTAGAGGGCCGTCATCGGGCGCCCTATTCCGCGCAATGATTCGAGGCCATCACCGATCCCGACGGCTCCGCCTGCGAAGACTTCGAGCGGCCCTCGGTTCGGATCGCGCTTCGCGCGGCCTGCCGCCAAAGCATCGCCCCACTGCTCGTTCGCCTTCTCGGCGTAGTAGAAGATCGGAAGCCAGCCGTCTGCGAGTTCCGCGGTCATCTCGACACTCTTTGGCCGCAGCGCTGCAACGGTGATCGGCACCTCTTCCCGCACCGGATGCGTAATCAACTTGAGAGCCTTCCCGAGCCCCGTTCCCTCGTCGGGTCCGAGCGGCATCTTGTATTTCTTGCCGTGGTACTCGAGGCGCTCACGCTTCCAGATCTTGCGACAGATTTCGATGATCTCGCGCGTACGGGTCAACGGAGCGTCGTACACCACACCGTGGAATCCTTCGATGACCTGCGGGCCCGACGCACCGATGCCGAGGACTGCGCGACCGTTGGAAAGCGCGTCGACCCCGGCGGCGGTCATGGCCAGGAGGGTTGGCGTGCGGGTATAGATAGGCAGGATCCCCGAGGCAATCCGGACGCTCTCGGTCTTCGCCGCGATGTAGCCCATCAGCGAAACGCCATCGAAGCCGTAGGCCTCCGCGACCCACACCAGGTCGAGACCCGCTTTCTCCAGTTCCTGGATCTCCGCGACGGTTTCGAAAAATCCGCCCGCGTAGCCGAGCTGAGTACTGATCTTCATCGCCAATTTCTCCTCAGGTAGGACAGGTCCGATCAGTCTAGACGCTCAAGGGACGTCCGATGATCTCTTTCATGGCCTCCGCCGTTCCCGGGAAGATCGCCTGTGCCGGCCTCTCGGTCATCCCCTTGCTGAACATCCAAGACATCGGAGGCCAGAGGCCTGATCCGTTTCAGCTACGGGCCGGTAGTCTTCTCGTAGAAGTAGTATCCGCCCCCTGTCTTTCCGCCGAAATCCCAGCCGTGCCGACGCACGAATCCCTGAGGCGGGGCGAGCTTCGGATCAACAGGATTGAGAGTCACACCCTTCCAGACGATGGGTGGCCAATCCGTTTTCTGGACGTTGTATCGAAGCGCAACGATGGTTCCTCGGGGCAGGCGGGGGACAACGGACCAGTCGATGGGCTGCGTGATCCGTGGTCCCCGAGTCGGTGAGGCCGGCTTCGCAATTCTTGAGTACGTCACCGCCTGGCTTGAACGGGTCGGACGCGTCACCAGGGATGTGGCGAACTGGGTCAAGCCAAGCAGGGAAGCGCCTCGAACGGTCCCATTCCTTGCGTCACTTGCACGCGTCGTTCGATCGAGGAAGACTGGGGATCGGCTGGATCCCTGGGCTCTGCGCCCGAGTTCACGAATCGATTCGGAGGATCTGATGAATGAGCCACACGAATTCCCGACGGGTCGCCCGGGTTCGCGTTCTCGCCGCCATTGCTCTCAGCGCCAGCCTGCTTTCCTGCGGGGGGCCGGTGATACCGTTCGTTCCAGGCGGAGCCCTCTCCGGGGAGGTCGTCGAGACCCCGGTGACCGATTGGTCTTTCGTCGATGACATGTTCATCCATCTAGAGACACGTCCCGCAGACCCGTATTCGGTCGAACTCAACTACATCGTGCGCGAAGGCAAGCTCTACATCGACCCGTCCGAAGGCAAGCGGTGGCTGGCGCACATTCGCGCAGATTCACGTGTGCGCGTGCGCTTCAGTGGGAAGGTCTATCCCTTGACGGCCGTACTCGTGGGCAAGCCAGGCGAACTCGAGGGTTTCGATTCGGACCGTTTCATCTACCGGCTCGATCCGCGTGGGGCGCCCGGAGGGTGAAGCCCATGCGGACATCGCGGAGCCCTGGTTCCTACGGCAGCGTGGGGCCACCGCAGGTGGCGAACTGAGCCGCGTAGAGCCCTGCGCGCGCCTCGACCTTGCGCGCTACGCCTAGCAACCACTCCTTGTCTGCGTAGCTCCCGCGGGCGAAGCCTGACGGCCCCTCGTGGTAGGCCAGATAGAGATGGTAGGCATCGCTCTTCTCGACGTCCGTGATCCGATGGATCACCTCGCCATACCAACCGATGAAGTCGGCGACATCAGCGAAGGAAGTGCGCTTGGCTCGGGGGTTCTTGGTCTTCTTCTGGTAGTCCTGCCAGGTGCCGTCCTTCACCTGGCCGAATCCATAGGCGGACGAGAGCCGGCCGACGGGAATGATCCAGAGAACCGTGCGCCAGCCCGGGCGAGCCGTGGGGCGGAAGCGTGATTCCTGATGCAGGATGGCCAGCTGCACCGGTTCCGGCACCCCCCAGCGCTCGCGGCTCCTTGCCGTCGCCTCGCGCCAGTTCTCGCGCTGCTCGAACATCGCGCAGAGGTCATCGATATCGCGCGGAGGAACCGCACGGCACGCCTTTACCAACACGAGCAAAGCCAACGCACCCAGGACGACAATGCCCAGGCTGGTTCTCCAACTCGAAGAGGTTGTTGCGCTGTGGGTGATGGGGCACCTCCAGGTCCGGCTAGAGTACACCCAGGTCATGAGGTCGGCGAGCCATAGCGATGCGGTCTTCGTAGCATTCCGCGTCTGCACGCGGTTCATGGTCCATGTCCCATGGCTCTTCCACTTCTCGACATCGGTGCGTGGGCTGTCGGCCACCGAGTTCGGTTGGATGATCGCGATCTTCTACCTGGCGGTCGTGTCGTTCGAGGTCCCCTCCGGCATCCTCGCCGATCGATTCGGACGGCGCCGACTGCTCGTGATCGGAGCGATCGCCAATGTGCTCGCCTGCGTGATGCTGGTGACAGCGTTCGATTTCCTCGCGTTCGCGCTGGCGCAGGTGCTCTTCGCGATCGGCACCGCGACCATCAGCGGGGCGGACTCCGCGCTGCTCTTCGACCGGCTGGCTGCGGAGGGACGCGAGAACGACTACACGCGTATCGAGGGGATCTCGCAGGCGGCATGGTTGATCGTCACCGCCTTCGCGATGGCGCTCGCGGACCTCTTCCTGGTGGGGGGCGGCGACCCGACACCCGCGGTGATCGTCACCGGTGTCATCCAGCTCCTGGGCATCATCTGCGCGCTCGGGCTGCATGAGAATCGGCAACCCCACGAGAAGGGTGCGCGGGCAATTGCCGCTGCGGCCCTCGAAAACATCGTGCGGGTTCCCGGGGCAGCGCGCTGGATCGCGATCAGCGTCGGCGTCTTCGTGCTGGTCCGCTCCGCGATCGTGCTGCTCTACAACCCGATCCTCGATGCCGCGATGGTGCCGGTCGATCGTTGGGGCAGCCTGTTGGCGTTGATCAATGTGGCGGGCGGCCTCGCAGCATGGCAAGCCCACCGATGGACGGGGGGCCGCGGTGCCGAACGGATGGTCGTCGTCCTTCCGGTCGCGCTCGTCGCCATGTACGCGGGGCTCGCCACGTTTCACAGCGGCTCGGCGACCCTGCTCTTCTGTGTCCAAGGTGTCGCGTTCGGTGTCTACCCGGTTGCGATGCGAACCGTGCTGAACCGCCGCATCCCGGACCCACGCCACCGGGCGACCGTGCTCTCGATCGAATCCCTGGCCTGTCGCCTCGCGTTCGCAGGCACTGCGGCTGCAGTAGGCGTCCTGCTCGACCGGGCCGAACTCAGCTGGGCGATTGGTGCGGCGGTTGCCCTGGGCCTTCTACCCCTTCTGGCAAGCGCGCTTCTACCGCCGACCGATCAACGCGACGTCGGCCGATAGGTCGATGCCCGGACGATCTTCAGTCTTTGCCCGGGCGCCAGACGCGCGTCCTCCAGCAGGCCGTTGGCCACAGCCGTCTCGGCCACGCTCCAGGTATTCCCGGTGCGCTCCCCGAGCTCCCGCAGGGTCTCGCCGCCAAGCGCTCCTACGATGTGGAGGCGCCTTTCCTTGATACCATTGCGCTCGGCGGGAGACAGTGGCCTGAAGCTCGCGCCGACCCTCGCGAGCTCGCTCAGCTCGGCATCGGATGCACGCGGACCGGCGATCCCCGTGATCCGAAACGTGGCCTTGCGATGAGCGATCCATGTGAGATGGAGCCGTTGAGAACCGTTCTGGCCCTGCATGCTGGCCACCGCACGATAGGCGGGAAGCCCACCGATCTTCGTGCGTCGCCCATTCTCCAACACCACGCCGGCCTTCTGGGCGAACGCCCGGGCGGCATCGCCTGGGTCGGAAACCGCGGGGCCACCTTCCAACGTGACGGCACGATCCTTGTTGGGCGCCACAGCGACGACCGCAGTACGACCGTTCTGCGTACGCCACCCGGCAGGGAAACGCAGTGAGAATCCAAAGTTCGGATGCAGGAAAACCTCGCCGTGAAAAATGCCCTGGCTGGGATCCGCACCGACGAGCAGCCCCTCCAGCCGCGCCAGGAACGCAGCCTGGTCCCGGGCGATCGGCACCGCATTGGCAGGCACGAGTTCCCGCGCTCGCGCGGTCGTATCGCGTACCCGCTCGTCGGTCACCGGATGGGAGTCGAAGAAGCTTCCCTGGCGGCGTTTGCCTTCCGCTCGAAGCACTGAATCGCGATCCAGCGTCGCGAGGAAGTCGGCGATGCCGCCCGGGTCGTAGCCGGCGCGGGCCGCAATTTCCTGGCCGACCTGATCGGCCTGACGCTCCTGATCCCGACCGTAGGTGGCGATCAAGCCGGCGCCGGCCACCTGGCCCAGCTGAGCGACACTCTCGGCCGCGCCAGCACCGCCCGCCACTCCAGCCGCCACCGCGCCTAGCAAGGTGAGAAGGCCCACTCCGATCTGCCGGCTCTCACGACTGGCCGAGTGCCGAGCTGCCACATGGCCGATCTCGTGGCCGATCACCCCGGCGAGTTCGGCCTCGCTGCCTGTGATCGCGAGCAGGCCGCGCGAGACGTAGATCCATCCACCGGGCAGGGCGAAAGCGTTCGGCTCCACCATGTCGGCGATGGCGAAGTGGTACTCGACATCCTTGCGCGGTGAGTGGCGTGCCAGGCGATCGCCGAGCGCCGAGACGTAGCTGGTGAGCCCGGGCATCTCCACCAGGCCGATCTGTTCGGCGACCTTCGCGGCCTCCTGACGGCCCAGCTCTGTCTCGCGCTCGGGTGACATGAAGATCACCTGGCGCTCGCCCGTCACCGGATTGATGGCACAGGCGCAGTACACCACCGCCACCAGAAGCAGCGCGACCCGCCGGAGCCGATGCATCTGCGAACTCAGGCGGTGGCGCTGGGCGCGGGCCGATCGTGCACGAGGACACTGCGGCGTTCGTCGAACAGCACGCGGATCTTCTGCGGGCCGGCTGCACCCTGCACGACGCCGAGACCGAGCGTCGGATGCTCGATCCGATCGCCCGGGTCGAAATACTCGTTCAGGCTGTAGGAACGGATCGGTCGGCTCATATCGGCCTCGATGATCTCGTTCTCCGGCCGGGCGGAGGATCGTCTGGAACGCGGCTTGGCCTTGGGCTTCACCCGGCCGGCGCTGGCCTCCCAGGCTTCCACCATGCGCGGCTCGCACTGAAGCACGGGCGAACCGTCCTCATAGTTCCAGGGCGGCGTCTCCTTCATCTTGAACGAGACGAACTCGACGCGCAGGCCAAGCTCACCCAGCTCCTTTGCGAGGCGCTCCATTTCGCGAATCCAGGCGGCGCCGCGCTGGGCTGCGCGCTTGCGACACAGCTCCCAGTAGCGGGGGCTGCCCGCCACCAGCACGATGGGATGCCCCTCGGCAAACGGTCCCTCGGTAAGCGCTCCCAGCTCCTCGGTAAGCGCCGCAGCATTCGCCTCGGCTGCGGCCGCGTGGGCGAGTGCGAGCAGCAGCGCACGCAGCGGCGTATCACCTGTGCCGACCCGTCCTGCGGTCGGCGGCAGCCAACGCGTCGCCATCGCGACCAGGCTGTCGTCAGGGCCCCGTCCGACCAGATCGATCTTGTCCAGACCGAAATTCGGATCGTCGGCGCCCTGGGCCTTGTCCGCCGGCGCACTGCGCAACGGAACCAGCGGGTAAAGGGCTTCGAAATGCCCTTCCTCGTCGGCCATCAACAGCGGCGGCCCGCCATCCTTGTGGCGCCGTGCCAGCGCGATGCAAAGGTGCTCACCTTCGCGCCCCGCCTTTTCCTCGGCGGCCAGACGGCTGTTGTATGCGACGAGATACTTCTTGCCGGCATCACTGCGGTTGGGAGCGGCGGCCATCTCGCGCTCGTACTCCGCCAGCAGGATGTCGCCTGTAAGTTCGGCGGCAGCCTCCTGGAAGCCCTTGGCCTGGCGCACCAGCTTGTCATTGGCGCGCTCGATGAGCGGATGTTGACCCACGATTCCCCCTCGTGTGGAACGGCGATTCCCCCTCGTGTGGAACGGCGGGACAGATCATAACGGCATCCCGCGCCGAGGGCCCCCGAATGGGACCCGAGACAGTTCAGGTACTGGCTTTCGCGGGCATTTTCCGACGCTGGGGGAGCCGGCGCAAGCCAAAAAGAAGGCCCAAAACGGCTGCATGGGCCAAGGGAGCAGCCAGATCCGCCTTCGCGAGCCAGAGGAAATGCAGCACGGCCAGGCCACCGGCCAGGTAGGCCAGCCGATGGAGGCGGATCCAGCGTCGCCCGAGCCGGCGCTGCCAGCCCCGAGTGGAGGTGACCGCCAGGGGCAGCAGGCAGAGCAGAGCCGCGAAACCGAGGGTGATGTAGGGCCGCTCGAGAATCTCCTCGGCGAGGAAGGCCGGATCGAGCGCGAGGTCGAACACCAGGAACACGAGAAAATGGCACACCGCATAGGTGGAGGCGAGAAGCCCGAAACTGCGTCGATAGGGTGCGAGAGAAGACCAACCCAGCCAGCGACGGGCCGGCGTCACCGCCAGACAGAGCAAGAGACAGCGCAAGGCCCACTCACCGGTCTCGTGGGTCATGACCTCGACCGGGTTGGCTCCGAGGCTGTCCTGCAGGGCACCCCAGACGAGGCCCGCCAACGGCAGGAGCAGCACGGCAACGACCACCCGGTGCAGCGTGGCGCGGGACGTCAATCGGCTCCTCAGTAGAACTCGCGGAGATCCATGCCGCGGTAGAGAGATTCCACCTGCTCTCCGTAGCCGTTCAGCATCAGGGTAGGCCGCTTTCCCCACTCGCCAATCCGCCGCTCCCTGGCCTGGCTCCAGCGCGGGTGGGAGACCTCGGGGTTCACATTGGCGAAGAAACCGTACTCGCGGGCGTTCTCCATCTGCCAGGTGGTGCGCGGTTGCCTCGCCGTCAGACGAATCTTCACGATGGATTTGATCGATTTGAAACCGTATTTCCAGGGCACGACGAGTCGCAGGGGCGCGCCGTTCTGGTTGGGCAGAACCTTGCCGTACATGCCCACGGCGAGAAGGGTGAGGGGATGCATGGCTTCGTCGATGCGCAGGCCTTCGCGGTAGGGCCAATCCAACGTACTGCGGCGCTGCCCGGGCATCTGTTCCGGATCGACGAGGGTCTCGAAGGCGACGTACTTCGCCTTCGAGACCGGATCGAAACGCTTCAGTACCGCCGCCAACGGAATTCCGACCCACGGGATCACCATCGACCACGCCTCGACACAGCGCAGGCGATAGATCCGATCCTCCAGGGTATGGGGCCGCAGCAGATCATCGAGATCGATGACACCCGGCCGGCCAACCTCGCCTTCGATCGCCACCGACCAGGGCCGCGGGCGCAGGCTCCCGGCATGGGCGGCCGGATCGGACTTGTCGGTGCCGAACTCGTAGAAGTTGTTGTACGAGCTCGCGTCCTTGAAGGCGGTCGGCGGATCATCGGCCTGCAGCTCCTTCGGGCCCGGAATGACACCCGTCAAGGGCTTCAGCAGGGGCGCCTCGCCTGGGCGCGCCTGCGCCTGTTCCGCATCGGAGCAACCCGGCAGACCCAGGCCAACCGCCGTTCCGGCGGCCGCTCGTAGAAATGCCCGCCGGCGCAAGAAGACGCCCTCGGCAGTGATTTCCGAGGACGGGACCGGGGTGGGGCGAAAGCTCCTCATGACGACTCCTGGCGGGTAGCGGCAATGGGATGCCTGTAACAGCAAGCGGTTCCTACCGGTACCCGTCTCAAGGTAGACTCGGCCCGCATCAGGACCCAGCCACGGACCGAAACAAGGAGACGATATGGACTTCCTTCGACCTCACGCCGACAAAATCTACGCAGCGATGCGCATTCTCACCGGTCTCTTGTTCGTCCAGCACGGTCTGCAGAAGATCTTCGGCCTGTTCGGCGGTGCACCGGAGGGGGCGCCGGGCTTCATCGTATATGGGGCGGGCGGCGTCGAACTGGTGGGCGGCGCGCTCGTCGCGATTGGATGGTTCACCGGGCCGGCCGCCTTCATCTCGAGCGGCACGATGGCTTTCGCTTTCCTTCTCGGGCACGTCGTCCAGAAGGGCAGCCTCTTGCCGATCCTCAACGGCGGCGATCTCCCGATCCTGTACTGCTGGATCTTCCTGCTGATCGCCGCCAAGGGTTCCGGCGTCTGGAGCGTCGACTCAGCCGGAAACGCTTCCGCCGAGTAACCCGCCTCCGGGCACCGACCATAGGAGCTGCGATGAGGTGGCCCGCACTCGCAGTTCTGATTTCCTTGCTGGCCGCCTGTGATGCCAGTGAGCCCACGGGGCCCATGGCTGGCGCCGGGGCGGAGAGGGACGGAGTCAGCCAACGGGAACAAGTGTTGGGTTCGTTCCTCGAGGCTCATTGGAAGCGGCCCGTCTCCGTTCAGGGCCCGGCAGCGGAGGGTTGGAGCCCGCTCGAGGCTTCGCTGAACCCGAAGGATTGTGGGTCTTGCCATCCGCAGCAACTCGCGGATTGGCAGACCTCATTGCACGCGGACGCATTCTCGCCGGGCTTTTCGGGCCAACTGATCGAGGGCGGGCTCGCCCAACCTCATGCCTTGCGTGGCTGCCAGAAGTGCCACACGCCGCTGGAGGAGCAGCAGCCCTTCGGCCCGGGCCCGGACCACACGGCACAGCCGTCGGCCTACGATGTGGAGCTTCGCGAAGCGGGGCTCATCTGTGCGGGCTGCCACGTCCGTGCCCACCGCCACTTCGGACCCCCGCGTCGCGCCGAGCTTCCGCCGCTGCCCGAGACCCTTCCGCACGCCGGTTTCGAAACCCGGCCCGAGTTTCAGGAATCGCGCTTCTGTGCGCCGTGCCACCAGTTCTTCGACCGCTCGGGTGTGAACGTCCAGAACACCTATTTCGAGTGGAAGGAGAGCCCCCACGCCGCCCGGGGCGAGACATGCCAGAGCTGTCACATGCCGGATCGGCGGCACCTCTGGCGGGGCATCCACGACCGCGACATGGTCGCCGCCGGGGTCGACGTCGCGTGGGCCGAAGGCGACGCGAACGCGCTCGTCCTCACGGCCCACGGCGTAGGCCACGCATTTCCCACGTACGTGACGCCTCGGATCGTGATGGCCATCTGGCAGGAAGACGCCGCCGGGCGCCTGATCGAGGGCACCCGTCTCGAGCACACGATCGGCCGCAAGGTGAACTTCCGGAAAGGCGAGGACGTCTTCGACACCCGGGTGCCCGCTGGCGGCACGGCGCGCCTCGAGTACTCACGGCCCACCGACCCGGGCGCGGTCGCATGGGTGGGGCAGGTCACGGTCGATCCAGACTTCCACTACCGCGGCGTGTTCGAGCACTACCTGCCAACCCTCAGCGACCCGAAGGCCCGCGCGTTGATCGCCGAGGCACTCGAGCGCTCCCAACGCTCCTCCTACACGCTGACAGAACTACGCCGCCCGCTCTAGCGAGGCACCTCGGAACGTCGCTGACAGATTCCGTGGTCGGCTTCTTCCTCGCCTTCGTAGGACTCCGGTTCTCGTCTCATTCTGAGATCGCGGGCCGGGGGGCAGTCAGCGCGGAAATAGAGCGCAGGCATAGGCCTCGTTCGGCGTGCGCGTAGGTTGCCCGCGGCGAAGCCGCGAAGGGCAACACTCCGTTCAGCTCCCTACGCAGTCACCCGATCCCCGGCCGGGCCGTTCCGCCCGGCCTGTGCCCAGCCCCGGCGACTCCTGGTCACACATCAGAAGCGAAGCGGCCGTCGGGGTTCGACGAATCGACCGCTGACGGGGTGGGTTGGGGTGGGGACCGGCAGCAGGAGGGGTCGCCGCCGGTCCCCGCATTCGCCTGGATGGGGCGAAGCATTTGAACTGAATAGTGGAAGGCGG
>JAFDCZ010000232.1 GCA_019312665.1 Deltaproteobacteria bacterium
CCGCAGCTTCTCGACGTCGTACCCGAGCGCGTAGAGGTCGAATTGCTTCTCGGGGACGCGAGAGGCGAGCTCGATGAATGCCTCCATCCCCTTCTTGGGGCCGGCCGCTCCAACGTTCATGACGCCGTCGCCATTGGGCGATCGATCGTCGAACAGCCGGTGGTCGATCGCGGGGTAGCAGTCGACGATCTTATCGGGATGGACGCCGCCCGCCTCCAGATACGGCCGCGCGAACGGGAAGGCCAGAACCCCGCGGCACAGCTCGTGATTGAGCCAGCGCAAGCTGTGTCGGATTCGAGCGCGCTGCCTGACCAGCCTGTCCCGCGTCACGAGACCACGCAGGCGGCTTGGACCCCTCGCCCGCAGCGAGATCGTGTCGAAGGAGTGTGACCGCACCGTGAAGGGAACGCCCGCACGGATGGCCAGCGGACCGACGAAGTAGAGATGCTTCAGCCAGTGGCTGTGAATCACGTCCGGGTTGATCTGTCTGACGGCCTCTTCGATGGCCTCGTCTTCCAGCAGGCGGTAGGGAAGGTGGTTCTCGTAGCTCACGTTCGCCTTGTATCGCGAGACGACCGTGATGTCGTACTCGTCCCGGACCGCCTCCAGCTCCGTCTTGATGTAGGTCTCCGAGATCTGCGGGTACTTTTCGAGGACGTAGAGAACGGACGGCTTGCACATGTCGACCCCCGGGCTGCACTCCTGGCCCGCTAGCCGAGCATACGCGTCTAGCACGGGCAGCGCGTGAGCGCGGCTGGGCCGAGGGAGGCTGGGAGGGCTCGGTGCGCGCCTGGCTCCGGGCTGTGGCGGCGACGGGCGCGAACTCCCCCTCTACGATCGCCGCCAACTACGCCATGATCGGTGAGGCGAACGAGGCGTTTACCTGGCTGGAGCGCGCCCACCGCGAGCGAGACACTGGGATGGTCGGGCTGAAGGCAGACCCTCGCTGGGACCCTCTCCTCTCCGCCCCCCGCTTCCAGGATCTGCTCCGCCGCATCGGGTTCCCGGAGGACTGAGCGGCGAGAGCGGCCGGTGCCGTGTGGTGCCGTGCTGGATGCCGCCACAGATTCGGTGCAGCTCTACGCTCGGGCTGAACGCGACCGCTGACAGCAGCGTTGACCGCCGCTAACGGGGCTAACAACCAGGAGCGATCCGGGCGCTTACAGCGGCTTGCGGGGGCTTACACGGCCCCACGGCCGACTGAAAATCAGGGTGTCGGCAGTTCGATTCTGCCCTGCGCCACCATGTAACGGCAGGAGGTAGCCTACGCGTACGCGCGGCCGATCGCAGCCTCCGCGAATGCGGCGAGCCGGTCGAGCCCGCCGGGGCCCGCGAAGAAGAACGCGGGGACCATCGCCCGGGTGACGCCGAGCGCTTCGAATTGCTCGACGCCGGCCTTCGGGTCCGCCATCTGCGCGCCGAAGATCGCGTTGATCTCGAGCTTCGAGGGATCGCGCCCTTCCTCCTCCGTCGCCGAGCGCACGGCCTGGATCAGCCGTCCGAGCTCCGCGGGGTCGCCGGCGCCCGGAAAGTAGCCGTCGGCCAGTCGGGCAGCGCGCCGCACCGCGGCGGGTGTGTCGCCGCCGACCGTGATCGGGATCGAGCCCGAGACCGGGCGCGGACTGCACGTGACCTTGGGGAAGTCGACGAACTCGCCGTGAAACTCCGCGTGCGGGCCAGCCCAGAGCGCGCGCATCGCGGCTACGTACTCGTCGTTGCGCGCGCCTCGCCGCTCCCAGGGAACGCCCAGCGCCTGGAACTCCTCCTGCAGCCAGCCGACACCGAGCCCGAGCTCGACGCGACCCCCCGACAGGTGGTCGAGTGTCGCGAGCTCCTTGGCGAGCACCAGCGGATTGCGCTGCGGCACGATCAGGATGCAGGTGCCGAGTCGGAGCGTCGGCGCCATCGATGCCACGTAGGCGAGCCAGATGAGCGGATCGGGAATCGGCGTGTCCGCTTCGCCGGGCATCTGCCCGTCTTGGGTGTACGGGTAGCGCGACGCGAGTTCGGTCGGTCGGATTACGTGCTCTCCGCCCCAGACCGACTCGAAGCCGAGAGACTCGGCGTGGCGACAGATCTCCAGGGACGAGTCGGGATCCGTACCGACACTGCTGGCGAAGGCGAGGCCGAACTTCATGGGGTCTCCTCCTGCGATGGCGTGAGCATACGGGAGCTGACCCTCTCTTCGGCGGGCTCCGGGCGCCTACAACGGACTACAGCTACACGGGGTCACCGTGCGTGCTCGGCAAGGTGCTCGAGCAGCAGGCGGGTCATCCGTTCCGGGTCCGCCTGCAGGGCAGGCTGGTGGATGTCCTTTACGATCTCGCAGCGGTAGGGACCCGTCACCCACTTCGCGTTGGCCTCGACCGAAGTGTTCGCGACGTTCTGTGAGCCCGTGGGCCAGATGAACAGCGTCGGCATCGGCACCGGGTCGAGACGTTCCCTGACCCACAGCGGGATGGCCCGATAGTAGTTGTAGACGGCGCGCAACGCTTCGTCGCTGTCGAGCGCCTTCCGGTAGGGTTCGCTCTCCTCGGGCGATACGCCCTGAGTCGCCAGCATCGCTTCGAACATGTTCCGCTCGTTGCCCTCCCGGGCGGCCTCGCGGATGTAGTTGAACTTCTCCTGCTGCCCCTCCGCGCTCGTTCGGGTCTTCGACCTGCCCTCGGCCAGGGCCCCGGGATGGGGGATGTTGATGCAGACCAGTGTCGCGACGCGATCCGGGTGCTTCGCGGCGATCCACCAGGCCATCGTGGCACCGATGCTCGTGCCCATGAGATGAAAGGGGCGGCCCTCGTGGCCCAGTGCGTCGGCGATCTCGAGGATGTCCTGCGCATACTCCTTCAGGTGGTAGGCCTCGACGCCCTCCGGCCGGGCGCCCGGGCAGAACCCGCGCAGGTCGGGCGCCACGGCACGGAATCCCATTTCGGCCATGGGCGGAATCTGGTGGTGCCACTCCCAACGGTTGCGGGGCAGGCCGTGCAGCAGGAGCAGCAGGGGGCCATCTTCCGGACCATCGGCCAGGGCCTGGAAGGTCATGCCTCGTGCGTGGATCTCGATTTCGTTCACTGTGGCACTCCCGGTTCTGGCTCCAACGCGCAGCGCGCGGAGTCGGTGGGTTCAGGCGGATTCCCCCACAAGGTCGGATCCTATCTCGGATCCGATGACGGCGTGGATTCCTGCGAACAAGTCGGCGTCACGGATTGGATGTGAATCGCGCTTGAGGTCGGGGCCGAGGCGTGGGAGACGTGGAACCTCAACGCGAAGTCGCAATCGAAGGGCGCGCCATCATGATCGCAACTCTCTTGCGGCTGCTCGTCGGTTTTCGATTCCGGCGAATCGTTCGAAGCCACAGTCGAGAAAGATGGGTCCCACGGTTGCTTCACTGAACTTGATGTCCGTGTGGCCGCTATTCCATTCCATGATCTCGACACTCCCCGTCTTCGTGATGCCGACATCCCAGCCCACGATGTGGCAGTGGGGCATCCTGGCGTGCAGCCTGAGACAGGTGTCGACGGACTCGTGGAAGAACGGAATCTGTGAGTCCTGAAAAACGAACCCGGAGTCTGGGTGTCGGGAATGGGGCCGCCAGGTCTCGTCGAGCGCTTCGCCTGCCATGCTTCCTTCCCGGTCGATCACCGCCCAGCGCAGCGATTTTTCGGCCTCCACATGGGTTCTTCCTGCATATCCGATTCGCAAGTAGGAAGCTCTGAAGCGAGGCCCAGCAGCGTCCAGGTACGAGGTCGTGATTCGCAGCGTGGCCACCGCGTCTGGGTAGATCTCATCGAACCAAGGGTGCTGCACGATGGGTCTCTGGATGACGCCATTCTCGGTGATGGATTGAATGGCCCGCTCGAAGCCTGAACGCCCGAGGCGCCTGACGCCGACGCCACGACCCGTGCCCTCGAGCTTCAGATAGACCTCTTCGCCATCGGCGAAGACATGGCCGAGCAGCTGGTCCGGTGCGATCACTCGATAGTCGGTGGTGAACCACTGGCCGTTGATGAAGTAGGCCACGTCGGGGAAGGCCTCTGTGGCGAATAGCCGCCTCGAGAGCGACCTCTTGTCCGGAATGAGCGGGCGCCCGTTCGACAGGGCCGGCCTGACCCGCATGCTGAAGTAGTCGTCGGGGATCCAGCCCTCCACGAAGCGTCCCTGGTAGAGGGCATAGACTCTCATCCACGGCTGAAACTCCGACGACCCGAGAACCTCCGAGCAGTATTCGGCAATTCTTCGAGACGTTGCCGAGTCGAGATGTGGCCTGCCCGTGGTCGTCCTGAGCTGTTCGTAGGCCGCAACGGCCTGCTGCCGTCGCACCTTCTGACGGCGGCGGCTTCTCCTCCTCGCCCGATGACGCTTGTGAGCTCGGAAGGGCAGAGACGCCACGTCGCGAATTGAAGCCAGGACAGCCATCAGTGACCCTCCTTCCCGTCCCGGTCATCGGGGGCGCGGATGATTCCCCAACCTGGGGATGCAGGCCCCGCCCCAACACGGCGAAGTCCGGTGCTGGCGTCGTCGTCACGAGCCCGTTGGGGCCCAGCCCTCGTCGTAGCGCGCGTTCATGGCCGGGCCGCGGACGCGCAGGCGCTTGATCTTCCAGGTGCCGTCGAGCTTGACGTAATCCTCGTGGTAGCGGGCCGCCAGCCAACGCGCCTCGTTGTTCTCGCGGAAGGTGAAGCAGCCGAAGAAGTACCAGACCGCGTGGGCCTCGGTGCCGTCGACCTCGATGATCGGGTTCATCACCATGTGCTGCGAGTAGCTGATCCGACGCTGGAATCCCAGGAACAGCTCGCGGATCGCGGCATGGCCCTCCGCCTTGTCGGGGCCGCTCCGCCAGGCGCCGTCCTCGGCGAAGATGCGGGTGACTCGATCCGGATCGTGGCCGTCGTCGCAGATCTCGCAGTAGCGCGCCTTCAACTGCTTTATCGCCTCGATGTCTTCGATGCGCGTGATCCGTCGTTCGAGCTCGATCAGGTCCATGCGAGAGCCTCCTCTTCCTGACTGACGACCGGCCCCACCCTATACTACCGGGAGAGACGCTCGGAGTTGGAGGGATCCGGAGGGTATCCGCATGTCCACCGACACCGACGAGGACGATGCGCTCGCGATGGCGCCATGGCTGCTGGCCGATCCGTTCGAGGTCGGCCTCGAGCCCCTGGAATGGAGGATCTGACATGAGCGAAGCACGAACAGCCGGCTGCGCCTGCGGTGCGGTCGAGGTCCGGATCGAAGGCGATCCCGTCGTGATGGCCTACTGCCATTGCGAGTCCTGCCGCGGCTGGCTCGGGGCTCCGATCCACGCCGCGAGCCTGTGGCCGACTCCGAACGTGACCGTCGCGAAGGGTGACGACCGACTCGCGGTCTACAAGAGGACCGAGGCGAGCCATCGCCACTTCTGCACGGCTTGCGGAGCGCCCGTGCTCATCCGCCATCCGGCGATGGGGCTCACCGACGTGCCGGCCGGCAACATCCGCGGTCTCGACTTTGCGCCAACGATCCACGTGAACTATGGCGAGAAGGTCATATAGGTGCGGGACGGACTGCCCAAGTTCGCGGGAATGCCGGACCAGGCTGGAACGGGAGAGCAGCTACCCGAGTAGGGAACGCCGCAACGTAGGCCGCGCCCTCCTCAGTAACTCGTCGCTCCGAACTGATGCTGACGCCCCGTGGCGATCACGAAGTTCTCCCAGTGCGGGATGTAGTACTGCAGGACCGTACCCGACCCGAGAGAGGAGTTGGCGAGGCACACACCGACCGCAGCGGGGACCGGTAGGTCGACGACGAATTCCATGATCCCTTGCCGGTACCCACCACGGGTCGGACTCGGCTCGACCTGTGCGAGCCGCCACAAGGTCTGCGCGAAGAGATACGGCTGCTGTCCTAGATAGGATCCCTTCGCCTCGCGCACGTCCTC
>JAFDCZ010000088.1 GCA_019312665.1 Deltaproteobacteria bacterium
GCCACTTCCCGACCATCCCGGTCTGGTAGCCCGCATCCCGAAAGCTCTCGGGCATGAAGCGTTCGTCTGGATGAATGCCGTTCGTCATCCACGGCATGATTACGCCGTAGGCCACGCCCAGACGCATCGGATCCCGGCCCGTCATCAACGCGGCACGAGTCGGAGAGCAGATCGGCGTGGTGTAGAAGCGATCGAGCTGCACGCCTTCGCGGGCAAGCCGGTCGAGGGAGGGCGTTTCGATCACTTCCTCGCCGTGGAAGCCCACGTCAGCCCAACCGAGGTCGTCGGCTACGAAGATCACCACGTTCGGCCTCTCGGCCGCAGCGGCCCCGGTCGCCAGCAACCCGATGCAGATCAGCAGGATGATCGAACGAGTCATCATGTTCCCCTGTCGAGAGCCTAGGCCACACCAAGCAGTGGATGCGTCTGTGGAATCACCCGCACGTCCCGGATCCTGCTTCCCGCGCGCATGGCGAGCGCCTGCATACGCGCCGCAGTCGGCCGGGCTTGTACGGGCCCATGCGGGGTCACGGGCTGGAGCACGAGGCAGGCGCCAGGATGAGCCTCGGCAACGCGCTGGACGGCCGCGTCGATCTCGGCATCTTCGCTGGCGGGTGTGATGACGAGCTTCACGCTCACGCCTGGAGCGGCTCTCGCGGTTTCGAGAAAGCGCTGATGGGCCTCATGAAACGGTTCGGCCTCAGCACCCTTCGCGTCGCTCTCCCGCCGCACATCGCTGGCGAGCTTCCAATCCATCGAAACGAAATCGATCCGGTCGATGACCTGGGCCAACGCCTCGGTGTGCAGGCCATGGGTTTCGAGAAAGATGCCCGGGCCGTAGCCCGAGAGGATTTCTGCCGCAGACGCAACCGCTTCGGGTTGGAGAAGCGGCTCTCCGCCCGTGAGGCTCACCCATCGATGCGACGCCAGGTCGAGCCGCTTGGCGATGGCGAGCAGCCGAGCCGGAGTGACCAGGTTCGGTTCCTCCTCCCAACGCTCACTTCCCGGCGCAGTTTCGAAGCGCATCCGATCGGCGCGTTTCCAGGTGCCGGGCGAATCGCACCAACGGCAGCGCAGATCGCATTCGCCGAAACGCACGAAGAGCGTTCGGGTGCCGACCTCCGGCCCCTCACCCTGGATCGAGGAGAAGACCTCGACCAGGTTTGCTGCGCTCATCGGATTATCCTTCGAGCACGGACCGGCCCATCCCGATCTCCGCGACCAGCTCGTCGAGACGCTCCGGCTTCTTTGAAAGATCCTTCACCTGGAAGCGTGCCACATGGTCGGCATCCGGTTGGGCTGTGACCCACGCGAATTTTTCAGCGAGGTGTTCGAGCATCGAACCGAGATCGATCGATCGCTTGCCCGTGGCGTCATCCGCCCCGAGCACCAGCAGATCCTCGCCCTCGCTCCGCGCCAGGGACAATGCCGCGTCGAAGCGCTCGCGCGCCATGCGCATGGTCAGGTGCAGATCCAGCTCCGGCGGAACCGTCGCAACGACCATGCCCATGCCAGCGAAGTGCACGAGCCGGAAATCCCGGTTCTGCACGTACGCCAGCTCTTCCGGGACCGGCGGCTCGGCGGCGTGGGCCGCTTCCTTGGAAAGATCCGACGGCCGTCCCGTCAGGAGCATCTCGAGATTCGAGCGGCGATCCCCCGGGTTTCCCGCGATCTCGCCAAGCCTCCACCACCAGAGGCGACCCCAGCGCTGGAAATCGTGATGCGTGAAACGCCCGGAGACCAGGTCGACGAGCTTCTCGGAGAAGCGACTGCGCCGCGAGCACTCCGCAATCACCAGGGGCAGCGAGCTCCCGGCACCAGGCTCGACGCGCGTCAGCGACGTGCCGATCGCTTCTCGCAACGCACCCAGATCTTCCGGCGGCCACTCGTGATGGTCGAACCAGACGAGCCGTCCTGAATAGATGGAAGCCGCCTGGATGACGTCCCGTGCCGGCTTCGCCATGAAGCCGATCACATAGATCGGTGTCTTCTCGCGCAGGTCTGTGGCCACACCGCGAAAGAACGTCATCAGCTCTTCCTGGGGATAGACCCAGATACCCTCGATCTGACGCAACTCGCGAGCGAGAAGAACCGCCGCAGCGATCGACTGGCGATCCGCGTGGGCCAGGATCGCAACGCGGCCACGGGGCAGGCCGGTGTTTTCCTCTTCGGCTTTCTGGCTCTCGGTCGCCTCCACGATCGGTGCCATCACCGCATGCCGGGCCCGGCGGCGCTCCTCGCGCTCCTGCCGAACCCTCTCGAGCTCGGTCATCGGCTCGTCGTCTTCATCCTCGTAGGCCACCTTGGCAGGTGCCTCATCGAGATCCGGCGCATCCGGAGAGAGCCCGAGCTCGTCCTCATCGATCAGATCGTCCTCGTCGGATGCTCCCGATGGCGACGCGTCTCGATCGTCGGAGCTGTCCTCCCGGGCGCGTCCGCCCCCGTTGCGACCCTCGTCGCTACCGCCACGGTTGCCGCGTCCGCGTCGGCCGCGACCCCGCCGCCGTCGGCTCCGCCCGCCGTCGCCATCGTCTCCGGAGTCGTCATCCAGATCGAAGAGTGTGATCTCATCGAAGGCTGCGGGCGCCTCCTCCGCAGCCGGTGTTGCGTCGCGGTCTTCTGCACCCTCGTCGGAAGCGCTTGCGCTTCGCTCGCCACCGCCACCACTGCGCCGCCGACGCCCACCACGTGAACGGCGTCGCCGGCTCGCGCCGCCCTCCCGGGCCTCGCTGGAACCTTCTTCGGTGCTGTCTTCTCGATCGGCGCCAGCATCCGCAGAACCGGTCTCTTCCCGATCCCTGTGGGCCTCTGCGGAACCGCGTTCGTTGCGATCCCTGCCAGCGTCTGCGGAACCGCGTTCGTTGCGATCCCTGCGGGCGTCTGCGGAACCGCGTTCGTTGCGATCCCTGCCAGCGTCTGCGGAACCGCGTTCGTTGCGATCCCTGCCAGCGTCTGCGGAACCGCGTTCGTTGCGATCCCTGCCAGCGTCCTCGCGCTCGCGAGGCCGCGGCGCGCGGGGTTCAACCTTCGCAACGGCTGCATCGAGCTCGCTCAGGAGACGCAAGCTGCCATCGCTGCCCGTGGCCTCGTAGCAGCTGACGGGCAGGCCGAGGTGGCCTAGCACCGCCTGGGTGGCACCATCGTACTCGCTCGCGGCAAGCAGGAGCCGCGGGCGCTCGAGGCGTAGCGGCGCGCCGGCCGCTGCCAGGGCCACCGGAAGCCAAGGCTCGGCCACGAGCGCGGCGTCCAACACCTCGCCAAGCGCAGCCAGCCCGAAACGTTCTCGTGCAGCACCCACCACCGGAGCACCGTCGCCGGTCACGCCGATCAGATCGAGTGCACCAGCTGCCGGGCCGAAGGGCCACCGACGCGAGAAGCGAAGCCCGGCCTGGGCTTCGAGGGCCGCAACCCATCGGCCACGGGCGCCCTCTTCCCCGCCCTTCACGCGACGATCGTTCATCCGCTTGCGGATGGAGCCTTCGAGCCGATCCATCACATCGGAAACGGCGGCTTCGGTCAGGGGATGAGCGCTCCGGCTCGGCTCGATCAACTCGAGCACGATACGCGCACCGTCGGCGCGCAGCGCCGCGACAGTTCGCGTGAGGATCACCAACTCGACGGCCCCACCGACCGCGCGGATCGCGCCTCCGTGCTTGGCCGCGAGCCCCCGGAAGGCTTCGAGAGCACGGGTAAACAAGGTCCGGCCTTCGGGCGTAGTGGCCTGGGCAACGACCGCCTCAGCGGCCGCCCAGACCGGGTCGCCCGATCGCTCCGGAAGCACCGGCTCAGGCCCGGCACTATCGCCCGGCACGAGCAGCGCCCGCGGAGCGGGATCGAAGCCAACCAGCGCCCCCAGGCGTCGGCGGCTGGCAGGGTCCCAGCTCGGCGCAAAGGCCGCCACGATCGTCCCCTCCCCTTCCTCGCGGGTCGCCGCGACGAGCCCCGCCAGCAGTGCATCCCCGCCTGAGCGCGGGCTGACGGCCACCACGAGGCGCTCGTCCCCGCGTTGTGCGCGTCCGACCAGGGCAAAATGGTCGGGCACATCGGCGGGCTGCGCGGCTTCGATCGCCGCCCCAGCCAGCTCCTGCGTTTCACTCAAGCGCTCCAGCCAGCGCGCCTCGATGGGGGCACCACGGCCGTCGTCGCCGCGCTTCCTGCGCCTCGGGAATCGTCTCCGCATTACCATGATTGGATCTCCAACATCGTTGTGGTCCGCCCTGCCCGGCGTCGGCGCGAGCTCATTCGTCTTCGGTGACCGGCACCAGGCCGAGAATGTCACCTTGGACGAGGCTCACCGTGACGTCGACCAACAACTTTTCGAGCTCCAGATAGAGCCCGTCGTGGCCGATCGCCGCAGCAAGGCGGTCCTTGTGTTTCGCAAAATCGAGAAGAATGCCGCCGAGGAGTTTCCGGTCGGAGCGCGCGTATCGCACGACCCGGTTCCAGTCCTTGAACGGCACTTCGATCCGCAGGTCGCGGACCTCCTCTACCTCTAGCGGCAGGTCTTCGCGCAGGATCGTGAGCGTCACGCTCTTCGATCCCTTGGGTACCTGCGCGCGCCAGAATCTTCCCTGCGCCAGGATCATGGCGTCACGATCAACGACTCGTCGTCGCTTCCTTCACCCGCAGCCGCCTCGCTGCCATCGGCGTCTCCATCCGGCTCTTCGATCTCGAGTTCGGCGATCGCCGGCGCGAGCGGCAGCCAGAGCATCGAACGGGTGAGCGGATTGTCCCGGGGCTCGCGCTCTTCGAAGGCCGTCGCCGCCGCCAGACAGGCGCGGGCCGCGTCTTCATCCCCGCGTTTCCAGAACGTGAAGGCGCTCTCCCGGAAGCGGTGGGCGGCCGTCGCCCGGCCCTCTCCGGCGTAGATCTCATCGGCGCCCTCGGCCAACACGCTGTCGAGCCTTTCGCGCTTGGTGGCGCCAGAGACGATCAGAGGGCTGTCCATGGCGGCACGGATCTTCTGGAAGAGCTCGCTGAGAATTTCTCGCGAGGGCGGCCACGGGCCAGCTCGCCCGGCTTCGATGAGCCCGACTGCACGATCCAACAGTCCGGCATCGTCGTCGATGGGCAACGCCTCACGCGCCAGCTCGCCGGGCAGCTTCGCGTCACCGTCGGTCTGGGTCAGTCGTGTGCGCCACTCGCCGAAACCGCGGGGGAGTCCGCGATCCTTGGGATGCACCGCCAACGCCCGGGCAATGACGGCCTTCAGCGAGCGTTCTTCCACCTCGACGGCGGGATGTCCACTTCGTTCGGTCAAGCTCTTGAGAAAGCGGCGGAGCTTTCCGCGGCTGGCGCTGTACACCTCGAACGAGACCAGGCCTCGCTCGTCATCGAGGATCACCTCGAACAGGCGGGAGCCCATCGAGGGATGGTCCTCCACCAGAATGGCCATGCGCGCACCCGAGGGATCGAGCGGTGTGATCCAGGCGCCCTCGAGCCCTTCTTCCACGTCGGCCAGGCCCGCGACCTTCGCCGCCGGCGCTTCTCGTGCGACCTCTATGCCGCGAGAGCGAAGCCGGTGCTTGAGGCGGCGCAAGACCTTGCGGCCGGCCTTGCCGAGTTCCTTCTCGGGTAGTTCCGCGACCAGTTCGGCACCGGCCGGATCGGTCTCCCACTCCTCGGCCAATTCGATGCCATCGTCCGGGTGGTGGTCGAGCAGCCATAGCAGCACCCGCTGAGAGGCTTCGGGCTCGAGCAGTTCGAGCAGACGCAGCGGGTCTCCGTTCGCAGGGCGGATTGCATCCGCGTCGTCGTCCAACGCACCGGCTGCGGCCTCAAGGGCTTCGGGCAGGCTCATGCCGAGGCCTCGGATCGGACCCAGGCCAGATACGCCTGGCTGCCGCCCGCAATCGGGAGCGCGAGGATTTCCGGCACATCGTAGGGATGGAGTTCCTGCACCCGCCGGGTGAGGCTATCGAGACGGTCCGCTCGGGTCTTCACCATGAGCAGCACCTCCGCGTCATCCTGGATCTCCCCCTCCCACCGGTAGATCGAGCGCAGGCCGGGTACGACATTTACGCAGGCCGCCAGGCGCTCTTCAACGAGAGTACGGCCAAGCTGGGCTGCGACCTCTCCGTTCGGAGCGGTCACCAGCACCAGCTGTACGTCGTCTCGTTCCCCCTCCAGGGTCATCGGGATTCCAGCAGTTTTTCGTGTTCCGCGAGCGCAAACCGATCGGTCATGCCCGCGATGTAATCAGCAATCGCGCGAGCTTCGCCTTCCTCGGGGAATCGCGCCACCACGTGGGCCGGAAGCCGCCCAGGATCAGCCCGATACGCCTGGACGAGGCCCCCGATCACTTCATCTGCCATTCGGCTTCGGCCCACCACTTCCGGGTGGTTGTACATATGGACCGAAAGGAATTCCTTCAAATTCCCCTTAAGTCCCTCTAATTCCAGCGAAAATCCGATCAGCCGAGGAGCCTTGCGAACATCGTCGACCGTGGCGGGAGCGTGCTCGGCCAATCGGGCGGCCGAAGTTCCGAGCAAATCGGTCACGAGCCGGTTGATCAACGCCACGATTGCCTGCGCTCGCAAGACGGGCGCCTCGAGTTTTCCGTACGCGGCTTCCACCTGGCCCCGGCTCTCGGCCCAGAGCGCCACCTCCTCGAGCTGGCCGGGCGTGAGCAGGCCGGAGCGCAATCCGTCATCGAGATCGTGGTTCAGGTAGGCGATCTCGTCGGACTGATCCGCGATTTGAGCTTCCAGAGATGGGCTTCGCTGCAGCTCCGGAACCGCCACCGGGTGCTCCCACTCGCAACCGTGTTTCGCGAGGCCCTCCCTCGTTTCGTGCGTCAGGTTCAAGCCGCGGAAGCTCGGGTAGCGATCCTCCAGCCAATCGACGACCCGCATCGTCTGGCGGTTGTGATCGAAGCCGCCGTCCTGCTGCATCCAGCCGTTGAGCACTTTCTCGCCGGCGTGACCGAAAGGTGTGTGACCAAGGTCGTGTGCGAGCACCACGGCCTCCGCCAGGTCTTCGTGCAGGCGCAGGCCCCGCGCCACCGTTCGTGCGATCTGGCTGCCTTCCAGGGTATGCGTGAGCCGGTTGCGTTCGTGGTCCCCCTCGTGAAACACGAACACCTGGGTCTTGTACTCGAGCCGCCGAAAGGCGCGGCTATGCACGATGCGATCGCGATCCCGCGCGAAGGCGGTGCGGTGCGGGTGCTCGGACTCCGGGTGCAGGCGCCCTCGGGAATCGCCGCTCAGCTGGGCGAAGGGTGCCAGCCGTTCGCGCTCCTCCGCCTCGCGATCCTGCCGGGTCGCGACGAGAGGGGTCGCGAACAGAGAGGTGGGAGGGCTCATTCGGTGTCCCTCGTTTCGCGAAGCACGCGACCCAGCTCCGCACGCGATGCCTCGTCGATCTGGTCGTGGGTAGGCCCCTGCGCAGCCGGCAACCCGGTGCCCGGCTCGAAGGTTGCGAGCGCCCACGCAGCCAACGCTGCCAGCGCCACGGCGGCCATCGGAATGACCTTGCGGCCGAGGGTCACATGCACACCTCCTGGGGCCGTTCGGATCGGGGTGAGAAGGCGGGGGCTGCTTCGAGCGAAAGGTACGAGGGGGCGAGGCGATGTCAATCGAAGGCTACCGTCTCGCCCATGGACGCCCTCCCCGCTCGCCTGCTCCTCGGCCCCGGCCCCTCGAACGCTCATCCGCGCGTGCTCGAGGCCATGTCGCAACCGCTGGTCGGCCACCTCGACCCGCTCTTCCTGGCCTTGATGGACGAGGCCCAGGAGCGCCTGCGTCGGCTGTTCGGCACCGAGAATGCGCTCACCCTTCCGCTTTCGGCCACCGGCAGTGCAGGAATGGAAGCCTGCCTGTGCAATCTGCTCGAGCGCGGAGACGACGTCGTGATCGGCGTGGCCGGAGTCTTCGGCACCCGGATGGCAGAGGTGGCGAGCCGGATCGGAGCCCGCGTGACCCGCGTGGACGCCGAGTGGGGCACGGCCCTGGATCCGGCGGCGATGAGGGCAGAGATCGAACGGGTGCGGCCGCGGGTGGTGGCCTTCGTTCATGCTGAGACATCGACCGGGGTGCTGCAGCCGGTTCCGGAGATCGCCAACTCGGCCCGGGAGGTGGGGGCCTTCGTCGTGCTCGACTGTGTGACCTCGCTTGCCGGGCTTCCGCTCGAGCTCGACGCCTGGGGCATCGACGCCGCCTACAGCGGGACCCAGAAGTGCCTCTCCTGTCCGCCCGGGCTCTCGCCCGTGTCCTTCAGTAAGCGCGCCGTGCAGCACATCCAGGGCCGCGCGACGCCGGTGCAGAGCTGGTACCTGGACGTCTCCCTGCTGGCGGGATACTACGGCGGCGAACGCGTCTACCATCACACCGCTCCGATCTCGGCGATCTTCGGCCTGGTCGAAGGCCTTCGGATCGTGGAAGAAGAAGGCCTCGTAGCGCGCACGGCTCGGCACCGGGAAGCCCAGCGCGAGCTCGTGCAGCGGCTCGGCACGCTCGGGTTCGAGCCTCTCGTGGATGAGGCCGTGCGTCTACCTCCGCTCACCACGCTGCGCCTTCCGGAAGCCGTACGCAGTGCGGACGAAGCGGGCATCCGCCGCCAGCTCCTCGAAGAGCACGGCATCGAGGTCGGAGGTGGGCTCGGCAAGCTGGCCGGCAGCGTCTGGCGGGTGGGCCTGATGGGAGAGAACGCCCGGAAGGAGAGCGTGGCCCGGCTGGAAACGGCCCTTCGCGCCGTTCTGGGCTCGCCGGGAGCCTCCGCTTGACCGTCTTCCGAGGCGCCTGCTAAGCCTCCGCCCCCTCACGAAAGAGGCCGCCCTGGAATCTCGGGCTGGCCATGCTGCAAGATTGAGGAGCGAACTTGGGTCATTGGATGGGGCTGGTTTCGATGGGCGTCGCCTTGCTGGCGGCGGGCCTGGCGTATGCCCAGACGGAGGGCCGTACGGCAGTGGACCCGGCCGAGATCGACGCCATGCCGGAAGCCCCGACCGCGATGGCGAGGATTGCAGAGATCCGGCAGCGCGTGCAGGAGGCCGTTGTCTACCCGCCGCTTGCTCGGCGCCGAGGGATCGAGGGCACGACGCTCATCGAGTTCCTGATCGATGCAGACGGGCGCGCCAACGAGGTTGCAACCATTGAGAGCTCTGGCAGCAAGATGCTCGATGCGGCCGCCGAGCTTGGAGCGCAGGAGGCGGCCCCGCTGCCCTACGTCTTCGGTCGATTGCGCATTCCGGTGGTCTTCGAAATCAGCCAGTTCGAAGCGCACCTCTCGCTCCATCCCACGCCCTGAGTTGGCCACCTCGAGCATCAGAGAGTCGACATGAGATCCGCCCGTGAAACCTGGGACTTCGTCCGCGAGCGCCCGGCATTGTTTGCGATCCTCGGTTCCGGTGGCATCGCCGGCGCGGCCCTCGCGGTATTCTTCGAGCTTGGGCCGACGGATCTGGGCCTGATGGGCCGGATCCTGGGCGGTGCGTTGGCCGGGACCTGTTTCGCGGGCTTCGGTGCCGGGTACCGGCTCCTGGACTGAGTCCGGCGGGCGGCTCGCGCCTACGAAGGAGTCCGTTCGAGGTGCAGTTCCAGCGCCTCCAGCCAGGCCACCGGGCTCTCGTTCTGAGGCTGGTGCGCCGCCGAAGGCAGCGTCGCCAGCAGCGCACCGGGGATCTCGGAGGCGAGCACCTCACTCGGGGCGAGGAACGGTTCGTCCTCGGCGCCTACCATCACGAGCGTCGGACAAGCGATCTCGGCCAGACGTTCTTCCAGCGAAGGCGCGTCGGCCATCGCATGACCGAAGGCGGCGTAGGCCTCCGGATCCATGGCCTCCATCCGCGCACCGCGCCAGTGCCAGAAACGCTCCCCGCCCCACTCTTCCTCCACGCGTCGATCGGGCTGACTCCGCTCCGGATCGTCCTTGGCGCGCGCGCGCAGGATCGAGGCCAGCGCAGCCATGCCGGCCTCGCGTGCGACGCGCGCGGCCGTATCGATGAGCTCGGTCTGGATGAACCCCAGACGCGCAGCCGAGGTATCCATCAACACGAGCGAGGCGATCCGGCCCGGATGCTCGAGGGCCATGCGTAGCACGATCATGCCGCCCATCGAGTGCCCGAGCAGATGACACGGCGCGGCGTCCACCGCGACCAGCCACTCCGCCATCAGCTCGGCCATCCGGTCCAAGCGGTATTGGCCGGCGGGAAGCCGACCGGATTCTCCGTGGCCCGGGAGATCCGGGACGAGCACCCGATGCCGCCCCGCGAGGGCCGAGATCTGTCCTTCGAAATCCTTCCAGAAGCCGGTGTAGCCATGCATCAGCACCAGAGGCGTTCCGCTGCCTTCTCCGTTCGCCGGAGCGGCTTCTTCGTGGGCGATCTCGACCCCGTCGACGAGCGTGGTCTGCATGGCGTCAGCTGTGCAACCGCGGGAGCGGCCGCGCATCGGCAAGAATCGCGGCTTCGTGATGGGTGATCTCCTGGAGCCGATCCGCCACCTCGTCGCGGGCTGCGAGCTGGCAGGCCAGATCGACGTACAGGCCGTGGTGCCGGGCTTCCGCCTTGCGCAGGCCCTCGTAGAAACGGCCGAGCGGCTCGTCGCCCAGTGCGGCCGCCAGCAGGCCGAGCCGTTCACAGCTGCGGGCTTCGATGACCGCACAGCACAGAAGAAGGTCGAGCAAGCGCAGGGGCTCCTTGTCCCTGACGATCTTTCTCAGCTGGCCCGCGTACGCGCTCGGCCGCTGACGACGAAACTCCAGCCCCTTCCGCTCGAGCCAGGCCAGCACCTCCTCGAAGTGGGCCAGCTCCTCGCGGGCCAGGCCCGCCAACGGCCCCATCAGGAAGGCGTGATCCGGATATTGGAAAATGAGGCGGATCGCCACGCCTGCCGCCTTCTTCTCGCAATGGGCGTGGTCGAGGAGCACCTCGGGGAGCTCTCGCAGAACCCGGTCGGCCCAGGCAGGATCTGTGGCGGAGGCCAGCTTCAGCACGAAAGCTGAATATACTGGCCTGAACGCATCACGCGAAGGGAGCCCGATGTACCCCGCTGTTCACGCCGAAAAGACCCCCGACAAGCCCGCCTTCATCATGGCCGGGAGTGGCCGGGTGATCACCTACAAGGAGCTCGACGAACGGTCGAACCAGGGCGCCCAGCTCTTCCAGAAGCTCGGGCTGAAGCACGGCGATCACATCGCCTTCTGCATGGAAAACAACGAGGAGTTCTTCCCCTTGGCTTGGGCCGCACAACGGAGCGGCTTGTACTACACGACCATCAGCTCGCAGCTCACCGCGCCGGAAGTCGAATACATCGTCGACGATTGCGAAGCGAAGGTCTTCATCACCTCCCAGGCCAAGGCCGAGCTGGCCCTTGGGCTCGAAGGGAAATGCCCGAACTTGACCGCTCGTTACATGGTTGGCACACCGACCGCGGGCTTCGAATCCTGGGAAGGCGCGCTGAGCGAGTTGCCGACCGACCCGATCGCCGAAGAGTGGGAAGGGGCGCCGATGCTCTACTCCTCGGGCACGACGGGCCGGCCGAAAGGCGTCAAGCATCCAATCGAAAAGGAGCCGATCGGGAAGCCAAGCCCCCTGGTTGGCGTGATCCTCGGCCTTTATCACGCGACCGAGCAGTCCGTCTACCTCTCCCCGGCTCCGCTCTACCACGCCGCGCCGCTTGGCTTCACTATGGCGTTTCTGCGAGTCGGTGCCACGGTCGTCGTCATGGAACGCTTCGACGCGGCCGCATCGCTGGCGCTGATCGAAAAGTACCGCGTCACCCATAGCCAGTGGGTGCCGACGATGTTCGTACGCATGACGAAGCTTCCCGAGGACGAGCGCGCCCACCACGACGTCTCGAGCCTGGAAGTGGCCATTCACGCGGCTGCACCCTGCCCCATTCCCGTGAAAGAACAGATGATCGACTGGTGGGGCCCGGTGCTCTACGAGTACTACGCCGGAACCGAGGGCAATGGCTTCTGCGCCATCAACTCCGAGGAATGGCTCGCTCACAAAGGGTCGGTGGGGCGGCCATTGAATGCGATCGTGCACATCATGAACGATGCGTTCGAAGATCTTCCGGCTGGCCAAGAGGGTGGCATCTACTTCGAGAGCGCAGTGAAGTTCGAGTACCACAACGCTCCGGAGAAGACAGCCGATTCACGAAGCCCGCAGGGCTATACGACGCTCGGCGATGTGGGCTACGTGGATGAAGACGGCTGGCTCTATCTCACGGACCGCAAAGCGCACATGATCATCTCCGGTGGTGTGAACATCTATCCGCAGGAGACGGAGAACGCGTTGATCACCCATCCCAAGGTGGCCGACGTCGCGGTGATCGGCGTTCCGAACGAGGACTTCGGCGAAGAAGTGAAGGCCGTCGTACAGCTCATCGACATGGCCAACGCCGGGCCCGAGTTGGTTGAAGAGCTGATGGAATGGTGCCGCGAGCGGATCGCCAAGGTGAAGTGTCCACGCTCGATCGATTTCGAGGCGGAGCTCCCGCGGCATCCGACCGGCAAGCTCTACAAGCGCCTGCTCAAGGATCGGTACATGGGCAAGACGGATTCACGGATCGTCTGATGGCGGCCATCGTTCAACCCGCGGCTGGCCTCCGTTTGGCCGGCACCTACGAGCGCACGGTGGCTGCGTCCCTCGAACGCGTGTGGGAAAACGTGCATGATTGGGAGCATCTGCCCTCGTTGCATAGCGCCGCCTTCTGCGAGATCGAACTCGAGGAGCAGGGGCCTTGGGGCTGGCGGGCACGCGTGCAGACGCCACCTCGCGACGCCGTGCAGGAGCTTGTGATCGAACTCCGCCGGGAAGACGATGCAGAGCGCTACCACGCCCGAACCCTCCGAGGGCCGGGCACCGGCGCGGACACCGTGACCACCCTGACCCCGGAGAGCGGTGTGGCGACCCGCGTCGAAGTGGCGTTCTGGGTGCCCGTTCCCGACCGCGCTCAGGCGGAGGCCATCGGCAAGGGAATGATCGCGCTCTACACCCAGCTCTGGGACGAAGACGAAGCGATGATGATCCATCGTCAAGCGTTCCTGGACGGCCGGGCACCCGGGGTCGCACGGCCCGGCGTTCGAGCTTCGGTCGCCCTGGGCGCCGAGGCCGAGCTTCGCACGCGTCTTCCGGTCGTCATCGATGTAGGCGGCGAGCCGTTCAGGATCCTGGAAGTCGATGGGGCGCTGGTCGCTCATTCGACGGTTTGTCCCCACCTCGGAGGGCCGCTCGACGATGCGGCTGTAGAGGACGGGCACGTCATCTGCCCCTGGCACGGCTATCGTTTCTCACTTCGGGACGGGTCCAACCCGGAGCATCCCCGCTGCCGGATGCTGGCACCGGCGCAGATCGAAGTGGACGCCTCGGGCGACGCACTTCTCACCTTCGGCCAGCAGGAGCCCTCGTGACGACGACGCACCGAACCTTCGTCAGCTACATCGACCGAACTCGGGAGTTCTACGCCGCCCAGGGCTACGAGCGGCCCTACCAGTGGGCGCAGAACGAGGGCGCACCGTTCGCAAAGCTCCCGAAGCCGCTGGCCGATTGCAGGGTGGCGCTGGTGACGACCGCGAGTGTCTTCCGGGAGAAGGGGGTCGATCCCGGATCACTGCGTGGCGGAAAGCAGGTCTGGTCCGGCGAGACCCAGCCGCCGCCGGATCGTCTGTTCACGGACGACCTTTCCTGGGACAAGCAGGCCACCCATACGGACGACGTGGAATCCTTCCTGCCCCTCACTGCACTACGAGGCTACACGGAGTCCGGCCGGATCGGATCGATGGCAAGCCATTTCTTCGGTGTGCCGACCGACTACAGCCAACGTCGAACCCTCGAGGAGGATGCGCCTGAGGTCCTCCGGCGCTGCCGCGAAGACGGTGTCGATACCGCGTTGCTCGTTCCGCTGTGACCCGTCTGTCACCAGACCGTGAGTCTGGTCGCACGACATCTCGAAGAGAATGGAATCCCCACCGTAGTGATCGGCTCCGCTCGAGACATCGTCGAGGAATGTGGGGTAGCGCGTTTCCTGTTCAGCGATTTTCCGTTGGGCAATCCCTGTGGCGTGCCCTACGACCGGGAGATGCAACACGACATCGTGGGCTTCGCCCTCGATCTGCTCGAGGGCGCCACCCTTCCCCGCACGACCGTCCAGACGCCGCGGATGTGGAGTGAAGACACGTCGTGGAAGGACAACTACGCGCGGATCGATCCGGCGCAGGCCGAAACCCTGCGCCGCGCGGGAGAGGCTCGCCGCGCAGCCCAGGCGAAAGCCCAGGCCCGCGGGCAATCCGCCTAGAGAGCGCCGTCGATTCTCATTCTTCGCAAGCTTCGAGGAGGTTCTCATGGCCGACTACCCGCCCGCGTTCGACCACATGCTCGCAGCCTGGAACGAGCACGACCCGGGCAAGATCCGAGGGCACCTCGAACGTGGCCTCACCCCGGACATCCACTTCGTCGATCCCTCGATCGAGACCCGCGGCCTCGATGAATTCGAAGCCAACGTGCGAGAGTTTCGCAGCAGGCTTCCGGATGTCCGCTGCCTGCGTTCCTCCGGCGTGGACAACCACCACAACCTCTTCCGCTACCACTGGGAAATCCGCCGGGGCGATGAGCTCGTACTCGCCGGCTTCGACGTCGTCGAAGTCGATGACTCGAACGCGGTCAGTCGCGTGCTCGGATTCTTCGGACCGGTTCCGCCCGTGTCCCCCGCGGGCTGAGACGCCCTCCGCGCGGCGCCCAGCGAAGCCGCGCTATCCTCGGCGACCATGAAGAAGAGGCGGGACTCGTGACGGTTCGTGCCATCGATCCCTGGGTCAACGTCTCCATGGGAGAGCAGAAGCCCCCCTCCTACCTGGTGCGGGTGAAGGAGGACTACTTCAAGGGCGGTGACGAGTTCTTCCGGAACATCGAAGTCGATCCGCTCATCGAGGAGATGGATCGGGACGGCGTCGAGAAAGCGATCCTCTCGATCGGCACGGCGCGCCCTTCGGAACACGCGCTTCGCTTCGCGGAGAAATACCCCGACCGTTTCTTCTATGCGGTGAATCTCCAGCCCACAGGCAAGATGAAGGAAGTCTGGGAGCTGAAGGCCTTGCTGGAGAACCACCCCGTGGTGATGGCACGAGTCGTGCCATTCTCGACAGGCCGACCGCCGACCGACACGGCCTACTATCCGCTCTACACGAAATGTGTGGAGTGGGATCTCCCGCTGTCCATCAATACCGGCATTCCGGGCCCCCCGATGCCGGGCGACTGCCAGAACCCGATGTACCTCGATGAGGTCTGCCTGCAGTTTCCGGAACTGCGCCTTTGCATGGCCCACGGCGCGGATCCGTGGTGGGGCGTCGCCATCCGATTGATGATCAAGTACCGGAACCTGCACCTGATGACGTCGGCCTACTCGCCGAAGTACCTGCCCCAGGAGCTGATCCACTACATGAACACGCGCGGCAAGGACAAGATCCTGTTCGCGTCGGACCATCCCGTTCTCAGCTTCGGACGCTGCCTCGCTGAAGCCCAGCAACTCGACCTTCGAGAGGGCGTGCTCGAGAAGTATCTCCACAGCAATGCCGAGCGCTTGTTTTTTGCGCCCCGCGAACCGCGGGCCTGACCATGGCGGCACGCAAGAAAGCAGCATCCAAGAAGAAAGCCGCGCGCAAGAAAACGACCCGCAAGACCGCCGCACGGAAGAGGCTCACCATCCGCAAGGAGAAACGTGGCCTCGAGGCCTCGGAGGTCGTCATCACTTCAGACGAGCCTGCGCTCCGGCCCCTGGCCCAGGAGGTCGAGGCCGCAGGCGGCGCGGTGATCGGCGCTTACCGGGAGCCCTTCTCGGGGAAGCCTCTGTTGCTGGCTTCCCTCCCGCGTGAGGCCATCGAGCCGACGCCCTTCCAGCGCGATCTCTCGCCCACCCACACCAAGCGGCTGGCCGCGAAGATCGAGGAGAGCGGCTCCTTTCTCGATCCGCTGATCGTGGTTCGCGGTGCCGAAGGCGGCTTCTGGACACCGAATGGCCGGCACCGCCTGGCCGCGGCCAAGGTGTTGGGCTTGCGGCAGATCACGGCGTTGATCTCGCCCGACGAGGCCCTGGCCTTCCGGATCCTCGCGCTCAACACGGAAAAGGCCCACAACCTGAAGGATCGCAGCTTGGAGGTGATCCGGATGGCGAAGACCCTCGCCGAGCGGCACCCGCGCGCGAAAGAGAGTGATTACAGCTCAGAGTTCGAAGCGCCGGAACTGCTCACCCTCGGACTGATCTACCTGGAGAACGGTCGATTCGCCGGCGGCGCGTACAGCCCCTTCCTCAAGAAGGTGGATCGATTCACGACGAAGACGCTTCCCAAGAGCCTACTGGCCCGCGAAGGTTATGCGGCGCGCCTGCTCACGATCGATACCCGCGTGAAGGAGATCGTCGGAGCACTCAAAGAGCGGGGCTTCGATTCGCCCTACGTCCGCAACTATGTGGTGGCGCGCATCAACCCGGTTCGTTTCCATCGCGCCAAGAAGGGCGAGACCAAGCCTCCGATGGAGCTCGGAGCTGCACTCACCCGCATGGCTGCTGCGGCAAAGAAGTTCGATCTCGGCAAGGTGCGAGAACGCGATCTGGCGTTGGTCGCGGCCGTGTCGAGCGACTGAGAGAAGGAGCCCGCCATTTCCGGAGCACTCGACGGCATTCGTGTCATCGACACGACGACCATGATCTCGGGACCGATCTGCACGCGAATCCTCGCCGATCAGGGCGCCGACGTCGTCAAGGTCGAAGCGCCGGGCGTAGGAGACCTGGTGCGCGTGA
>JAFDCZ010000233.1 GCA_019312665.1 Deltaproteobacteria bacterium
ACTCTACACGGAACGCCTGGCCCGACCGGAGTTTGCAAGGCTCGAGGTGGCCGAGTTCACCCGGCCCGAACAAGCGGCGGCGTATCTTGCGGGACTCCCCCGTGCCGGCGACACCTGCCCCTCGGCCTCGGAAGTTCCGTCCTAGCTCTTGCTCTGCGGGCGCACGCTTCCTGGGCTGGGTTCGATTCCCGCCGCCTCCACTATCAGGCCGTTTCAGACGATCCCAGCGAGTTCCAAGAACCCTTGGGAGGGAGTAGGCCGCTCGCCCAGAACCCCGAGAACCTGGTCCTGACCGACGTCGTGGGCCCGGGGATCAGTAGATCATGTCGACGTGGAGCTTTGCGATACGCCAGCCGTCCTCGGCACGAACGGCATCGACCTCGTAGGTCCCACCGGCGTTGGCCGGCTGGTTGTGCATGTATGCCGTCACCTTGGCGCGATTGGCTTCGATCTCGATCCTCGGGCTCGTCACGAAGTGCCACGGAACCCCATACTCCTGGCGCTCGCTCAGGCTGGCGTGCATCGACTCGAAGATCGCATCGAAGCCCTGCTGGAGGACGCGCTCCACCTTCGGATCCGCGAACGTGACCTCGAGGACCGCGTCGGGTGTGAATACTTCGGCGAGCATCGCGCGATCCAGTTCATCGACGGCGTTGACGTAGCGGTTCAACAGGTCTTCGAGCTCCACGCGATCAAGGAGCCATTGGAGCTCGGCCCGATGGGCGCCGTGGTGGGAGCTACATCCCACCAGAAAGAGAACGGCGACGAGCGCCCAACGCCACCCACCGCTTCTCCTGTGTTCCATCATGTTCGTGCCATCCTCGCTTCCTTCTGTGCGCATTCTGCGCAGAGACCGACCCCGACCCGTCTTTGCCAGCGATCTCCACGACAATTCTCGCAGCTTTGGTCCTCCCCCACCTTTGATGATCACCTCAAAAGGGCCCGCATGGGTGTTCTGTACCCCATCCCGGCTCTACTTGACCTGATCCTCTCTTACCGGCGGTGTCGGAAAAGGCAGCTTCCTTGTCCTACCCGCCCGCAACGCGGCTGACTTCCTCAGGAGATCACCTTGCGCTCGCGCAGCGCCGCAAGCTCGGCCCGATCGAGCCCCAGCTCACGCAACACTTCATCGGTGTGCTCTCCCAACATGGGCGTCGGGCGCGAGATCTCCGCGGGCGTGCCCTCGAAGCCCACTGGCGGCTTCGCCTGGCGTATGGGCCCCCAGTGCGGATGCTCACTGTCGAAGATGATGCCGCGATGAGCCACCTGAGGATCCTCGTGGAGGGTTTCGGGCCAGTTGATCGGTGCGTTGGGAATGCTCTCGCGGTCGAGGCGCTCGCACAGGTCGGCGGTATCGAAGCCCCGGATGACTTCGTCCAGGATCGCATGCAGCGGCTCCCAATCGCGCATGCGGTCCTCGAGGCTGCGAAATCGCGGGTCCTCGATCAGATCCGTGCGCTCGAGCGCGCGACACAGACCGCCGAATTCGCGATCGGAGAAGGCCGTGATCAGCAAGAATCCGTCGCGACTCCGGCGAATTCCGTAGAACGCCCCCGCCTTTTGGGCATCGTCCTCCTCGTCGCCTACCCAGGTCAGGCTTTGGAAGGCATCGGGCCACAGAAAGGCAATCGCCACGTCGAGCATCGCGATCCGGATGTGCTGGCCGCCCGCACCGCGTTCCCGCGCAAAGAGTGCCGCCGACACCGCCTGGGCCACAGTGGTGGCCACGTGCTTGTCGATCACCACGTGACGCACCAGTTCGGGCTCTCCGCTCCCGGGCCGACCCTGCACCCCGGCCATCCCCGAGATGCCTTGCATCACGCTGTCGTAGACCTTCTTCCTGGCGTAGGGCCCGGTCTCCCCAAAGCCAGAAATCGACACATAGATGAGTTCCGGCTCGATCGCCCGCAACACGTCGTATCCGAGCCCCATTCGATCGATGGCACCGGGAATGAAGTTCTGCACGAACACGTCGGCACCGGCGATGAGACGCTTCGCCAGCGCCACCCCCTCCTCGTCGCGAAGGTTCAACACCACCGAGCGCTTGCTGCGATTGATAGGAACGAAGACGGCAGAGGTCCCATGTCGCGTGCGCCCGATCTTTCGCAACAGATCGCCGGTCTCCGGCGGCTCGACCTTGATGACGTCGGCCCCCTGATCCCCCAGGATCTGCGTCGCCATGGGGCCCGATGCCATTGCACTGAGATCGATGACTCGGACCCCGTTCATCGGACCCGCCATCTTCATTCCCTCCGCGCTGCGGACGACGAGAGCTTCATGTTTCTCGATGCGCCTCGGGCTGCAGCTCGAGGCCGCGGCTCGCACTCTGCTCGTTCCGGATGGCATCGGCGAGCGTCGCCTCGGCGCCGTGGCGCAGGGCCCGTTTGGCGGCCGTCAGTACTTGGGGCCGCACTTCGGCCATGGCGAGAGCCAGGCTGCGCGCCTCACCCGCCAGGGCGTCGTCGTCCACCACGCGCTGCACCAGACCGATTTCGTGGGCCTCTTCGGCGGAGATGGTGGCGCCGGAGAGAACGAGCTCGTTCGCCTTGCCGATTCCGACGAGTCGCGGCAGGTGATGGGTGCTGCCGAGGCCGGGTAGAACGCCCAGGCGCGTGAAGGTCAGTCCCAGCACCGCGCTGCGCGCCGCGATCCGAACGTCGCAGCCGAGGGTCATCGTCACCCCGACCCCGTACGCGGGACCGTTGATCGCTGCGATGACGGGCTTGGGATACTCGACCAGCTCCAGCGGCCAGCTGCGCACAAAGGCGTCCTGTCCGAGCGTTGGCCCTTTGCCCGGGTTCGCACCCGCCATGTGGGCCTTCAGATAGTCGAGATCGATGCCGGCGCAGAACGCGCGCCCCTCGCCGGTGAGAATCACCACCCGCGCCGCGTCGTCGTCGCGCGCCCGTTCGAAGGCGGCAATGGCCTCTTCACCCATCTCCGGTGTGTAGGCGTTCAGCTTTTCGGGCCGATCGAGGGCGATGGTCGCGATGCCATCGCGGATTTCGTAGCGGACCTTATGCGCCATCGCGTCTCCCCGGTACCCGATGCAGGGATTGCTCAGGCTGCCGCCACGATCGCCGAACCGTCGAGCTTGACCTCGCCGTCCTGGTTACTGAGCGTGAGGTCGACGGATACGCGTTTACCCTCTTCAACCTGACCCTTGCCCGTGACGACGATGCGCGTCGTGAGGGTCTCACCCGGCCAGGTCTGCTTCGTGAAACGCGTCCGAAACGCCTTCAAGTTCCCGACTCCGGCCCAGTCCGTGAGGGCCCGGCCCAGGATCCCCATCGACAGCATCCCGTGGCCAAATACGCTGGGCAGACCCGCTGCCTTCGCAGCGACTTCGTCGGTATGCATGGGATTCATGTCGCCCGAGGCACCCGCGTAGACGACCAGATCGGTGCGCGTCAGCTCGTGGTGCAGGACGGGGGCTTCATCGCCTTCGGAAATGTCGTCGTAACGAAGCTTCGCAATCGGTTTGGCCATATTCGTCCGCTCCTTCCGGGGATCGTCCTACTTTCGGTGAATGAGGTTGAAGCGCGCGGTGACGACAGGGTCGCCGGCGTCGTTCTTGAAGACGGTCTCCGTCACGAGGAAGGTCATCGTCTTGCCCTTCGCCTGTTTCGAATACAGGTCGACCACCTTTCCCTCCTGGTGGAGCGTGTCGCCCACCTGCACGGGCTTGTGATAGACGAACTCCTGCTCGCCGTGGAGAATCAGGCCGCCCTCTTTCATCAAGTCCCCCATGATCTTTCGCATCGGGCTGCCGCGGCCCTCCGTGGGGTCCGGGGGCTGATCTTCCGGAAAGACGCCCCAGTGGCTGGCGGCAGAGAAAGTGAAGGTGGGCGGTGCCGGGATGCTGTCGAAGCCGGCGTCGCGGGCGGCCGCCAGATCGTGGTAGATGGGATTCCCGTCCGTGACGCTTTGCGCGAATTTGCTGACGGGGCCGCGCTCGACGTGGACCGTGGCGGCGCCGGTCGGAAGCCCGATCACCTGTTCTTTGTTCAGTGCCATGGGTTCTCGCTCCGTGCTCTGGCCCGTGGGCCAGGTCTCTTCATCGCCTTCTCTTCTCGTCTTCTCGTCTGTCCAGTTCGGTCAGCTTGCTTCAATCCGATCAGCTCATCAGCCTATTGGATCATTAGGCTCGCAGTGCGCTCTTCTGTTGTCTCTCTTCTGTTGTCGATCGTCTGTTTCCAATTGTCGATTCAATTCTAGAGCCCCAGGACGCTCGTCTGCCTCCCTTTGACGGCCCGTCAAACTTCGCTATTCAACCACACGCTCCCGGGGTCCACAATGTCTCCGGGATGCCAGGACGCGCGCATGCGGCGCGGCATTCCTCGAGAAGTCCGCGCTCATGCCCGCGTTGCCCACTTCATCGACAGCTATTACCGGTCTGGGATAGCGACCGGGGAGGGAGAGACGAACCATGGGACTGTTGGACGGAAAAGTCGCGATCGTGACAGGGGCGGGACGAGGGATCGGCCGCGGCGAAGCGCTGGAGCTCGCCGCGCACGGTGCCAAGGTCGTGGTGAGCGACCTCGGCACCTCGTCGAAGGGAGACGGTAGCGACTCGAGCCCCGCAGAGGAGACGGTGGAGCTCATCGAGAAAGCCGGCGGACAGGCAGTCGTCAACACCGGCGACGTCTCGTCGTGGAGCGATATGGAGGCGTGCGTTGCACAGGCGCTCGATGCCTACGGTTGTCTCGACATCGTCGTCAACAACGCCGGGATCCTTCGCGATATGTCCATCGTCAAGATGACGGAGGAGAACTTCGACCTCGTCATCGCCGTTCATCTGAAGGGCACCTTCAATCTGACCCACCACGCCTGCAGCTATTGGCAGGCAGAGTCGAAGGCGGGCCGACCTCGGCGCGCGTCGATCATCAACACCGTGTCTTCAGCGGGCCTGCAGGGCAACAAGGGCCAGTCGAACTACGGCGCCGCCAAGGGCGGCATCGCTTCGCTCACAATGATCACCGCTCTCGAAGGCAAACGCTATGGCGTGCGGGCAAACGCGGTGGCACCGGGTGGCGCCACGCGGCTCGTCACGGAGACTTTCCCGGGCTTGGAGACCCTCGAGGCCAACGAGGCTGGCGAAGAGTTCAGCAAGCTCAATCCCGGAAACTCCGCGCCCGTCGTCGCCTGGCTGGCCAGCGACGAATCGCTGCACGTGACCGGGCAGGTATTTCGGGCGGTCGGTGACGAGATCGCCCACTACCAGCCGTGGAAGCTCGGCCCGGGGATTACGGCGGGCAAGCAACCGGAGCGCTGGGATGCGACGAAGATCGGCGACGCCGTCAATACGAAGATCTTCGGGACGAGCCTCGGCGGGCTGCAGATCGGCGGTTGACGGCGAAGGGTCGGGCTGGGCCGTTGGGTGCCCTGGGAAAGCAAGTGGACCAATCCGGGCACCCACTTTTCCCCCATGAACGCCATCAGTTGCTGTGTCGGGCAGTCCTCGTCGACTCGACCGTTTCTCATTGGTGGGAACTCCCAGGTACCTATAGAACCCGAAGGTAACTACTTGATTGATCGAAACCATGAAGTATATAGGATCAGAACGATCTAGAGCCCAGCCCGATGGGAGCCAGCGAAAATGACTCAAGACTCCGGTGCGCGGCGATTGGATACCGGGGACAGCTTTCCCCGATTGACGATTCGCATGCTCGATGGCGACACGATCAACCTGCCGGAAGGCGTTGCGGGGCACTGGTGCGTGGTCCTGTTCTATCGCGGGCACTGGTGACCGCCCTGTCGTTGGCAGTTGGCCAACTACGCAGAGCAGATGGCGGAGTTCGCGTCTCGCGATGTGAAGGTGATCGCCGCATCGGTCGACCCCCTCGGCTTGGCCGAGCAACTCAGCTCGAAGCTCGACCTCGACTTTCGGCTGGGATATGGCCT
>JAFDCZ010000089.1 GCA_019312665.1 Deltaproteobacteria bacterium
GCGACGCTGGCCGACCAGCAACGCGCATCGAGCTCGCCGGGTGTCGCCGGTTGGCAGGCCTTGATGGAGAGGATCTCTGCACCCGGCGCCGCACCCCAGGCCCCCGTGCCATTGCCGGGCTGAGCCACGATCAAGCCCGCAACCGCCGTACCGTGGCGATCGGCGGAAGGGCCGAAGCCGGTCGTATCACGGCTGACGGCGATGTGACCGGCGAACTCCTCGTGCGAGGCATCCACGCCACTATCGATCACCGCAACCCGCACGCCCTTGCCCGTGGTCGTGGCGTGCAATTTCTCCGCGCCGATCAGGGCGGGGCCGTAGCTGAAAGCGCCGAGTGGATCGGCGTAGGCGGCCGTCGTTCGGTAGCGGCGTTCCTGCTGGGCGAGATCGACGCGTGGATCGGCGCGCAACACAATGAGCGCGGCTGCGAGCGTCGCGCCGGCCGCCGGGACTGCGAAACGCAACAAGGTGCGATCGATCGAGGCGAGGGGCCGCGCATCGAGGAACCCCAGGCCTGCAAGAGTGGCCAGGGCCGCGCCCACCCCAGCGGCGTCGGATGGCACCAGGACACTGATGCGCCCGGGTTCGAACTCGGGAGCAACGTCGCGCACTGGAGTGCGCTCCGGGTGACACTCCGCGTCGGACACGACGTCCCAACAGCCGAGATCCCCCGCGTTGGCGCCGCTCGCGGACAAGCTGAAGTTCCCCGCGGCGTCGGTCTTCGCCACCTCAGAGAAGGGCGTATCGAACTCCGGCGGTGCACAAGAGAGGGCTCCCGGCGAAACGGCACCCTCGGCGAGAACCGCAGCGCCCTCACCCAGGAAAGCACCGAGAAGTGGCGCCGCCGGCACGAGCCGCACGGGCTTGTCCGCCAGTGCGCTCTCCCCATCCGTGAGCTGCCCGCGGAGCCCCAGCTGCGGCGGGGTTCCGGCCACCGCAACGCCTTCGCCTATCGGCGCGTCCTGCCGGTAGGTCCGGCAGGGATCTTCAGCGCACTCTTCTCCGGCGGGGCAGATATGCGACTGGGTGACGAGCGAACGCGAGAGCTCCATCTCGCCGGACGCGTCGGCCACCGGTTCGAGCCGCGGGCGCAAAGGGAGCCATAACAATGCAGCGGCTCCCGTCGGCGCAGCGAACTTCGCGAAGATCGGAGGTTTCACGGAGAGCCGGGCCTCGCGAAGCCCCGTGGTAAACGCCAGGCCGGCTCGCCGACCATGACCCGCCGTATGCGTCACTTGGAGCTGGATCTGCCAATCGGTCGCACCCGCGAGCGCACCCCGCTCGATCCGCGCCAGGATTCCGTCGCGCACGGGCGCGGCCAATGCCAACGTGATCGGTGCCGGCGCTTCGTCGTCCTCTGCCTCGTCGGGCGTGAGGACAGGCGTGAAGGTGAGAGTGGCTTCGCCGAAGTCGTCCGCCTCGGCCGTCCCGACGATTCGAAACAGCTGCCCTCCAGGTGTCAGCTCGATGCGAACCAACCGCGCATCGACATAGCGGTCCGGGTTGGCCGCAAGCGCCGCGGCGGCATCAAGGTGCCCGTAACCGGTAAGCGGGTCGACGCCCTCGGGTGCGACATCCCGCGCCGACTGCTGAAGCATGCGCACGACCTGTTCTGGCCGAAGCGACGGATCAGCCGCGAGGATACGCGCAGCAACACCGGAAACGTGCGCAGCGGCAAAGGATGTTCCGCTGGCGCGAAGGTATGCCCGGTCGGCCCCGACCCAGGCGGAGCCCGCCGCCGTCTTGCCTCCGGAGACGCGCAGGAAATCACTCCCGTGGGCGCGCAGCGAAAGGATGTCGACACCTGGTGCAGCCAGGCCGACATCCGAGCTGAAGCTCGAGAAGGGCGTCCGCGCACCATCCCGGCCAGTAGCGGCCACGACCAACACACCGGGCTGCCGGCCGATCCCGCCGAGCGCCGTCTCACTGCCCGTGTTTCCGACCGCGATCACCACCACGCTTCCAGCTGCGGTCGCTCGCCCGATGGCTTGACGCTCCTGCTCGGTGAGCCCCTCGCCTCCTACGCTCAGATTGATCACGCGCGCGCCCTGGGCCGTCGCGTAGGCGAGCGCCTCCACGATATGGGAGGCCCGGCCTCGGCCACTGGCTCCCAACACTTTCAAGGGCAGAATCCGCGCTGTGCTGCTGACGCCGGCAATGCCCACGCCGTTTCCCGTGGCCGCCGCGATCAAGCCCGCTACGTGGGTTCCGTGCCCCACGTCATCCCAGGGCTCGGGGCGTCCCTCGACGAAGTTCCAGCCGATCCGATCGTCGATGTAGCCATTGCCATCGTCGTCGATGCCGTTGTTCCGCTCGGCTTCGTTTCGCCAGAGGCTCGTAGAGGGAAGGTCCGGGTGCAGCCAATCAATCCCGGTGTCGAGCACCGCCACGATCACGGGCGCGCCGCCCACCTGCGGAACCCACGCGATCTCGGAGAGCGCCCATTGATCTCGTCCAGGCTGCCCCCACGAGCCGGAGCTCCCTGCGAAGGGATCCGGCCCTCCAGTTTGCGCGGCGGCTGCGGCCGCGAGCCCTGTCGCGAGAACGATTCCAGCCCAGGTACGCATCCGCATCGGTGGTTCCCCTCCCACGCGAGCAGCGTAGCCGCGCCGGCCGGGCTCCGCCGAGCCGGGTTGGTAGGCTTGCGGCGTCCATCCACACGGGGAACGCATGCTCTACCGCGAAGTCCGGCCCTTGTTCGTGCTTGCCGCCCTGTTGATCCCGCTCCTGGCTGCGCCGATCCCGGCGCACGCGGTAACAAGCGGTGCCTATACGGAGGACGTAAAGCTCGCCGTCACGGATTTCGTGAAGAACGCCACCGAGGCCGCGAAGGATGCGGGCATGCTCGAGCGTGGCATCCCCTGCAAGACCAAGGGCCAAACCCCTCAGCAGCTCGCGGCAAACCAGATGCGGGCCGCCGTGAACCAGATGCGCATCGGTCAGCTCGGCAAGATCTTCGGCGACGCGGCACTCGATGCGATCAAGGAGGTGGCCAAGCTCCACCCCGCGTTGAAGGGCGTCGGCACGGCCGCTGGCTTGCTCAAGGACTACCTGGGCTCCAAGGATGTCGGCGATTTCGCCGGCAAGGTCTTCAAGGACAAGATCAAGGGGAAGGCCACCGGCAAGCTGAAGGACGCGATCGGTGAAGACGCCTACAAAGGCGCCGAAGCCCTCTACAAGGCACTCGACAAGCAGCTCCAGGAGCAGATCGCCAAGGCGTTCGCGAATACGATCAAGTTGAACTCTCCATGCGGCGGAGCAGGCGACGTCTTCACGGTGAAGGTGGACATGAAGAGCCGCTCCATTGAGATCACCTTGGCCGGCGGATGCGATTGCTCGCTAGGCGGCGTGAAGAGCTATGCGGGTGTCCTGTTCGGGCGGGTGCAGGTGCGGCAGAAAAAGGACAAATTCGTCTGGCGCTTCGTGCTGACGGGCATGCGCTTCACGGGCGAGTGCTGCGGCGGTGCCACTGGAACGCCCCGAAACTGGGGCTCCGTACCGATGCCTGATGGCAAGGCCATCAAGATTGGAAACGACGACTACACCGGTGGCGGCGATTGCGACACGGTTGATTGCAAGAAGTTGCATGACGAATTCCGCAACCAACATCAGCGGCTGCAGACCACGAACCGGGCACTGAAGGGGCTCGGCAGGGACGACCCCGCGTGGGAGGGCCTCGACCGACAGGCCACCAATGCGGCGAATTCGATCAAGCGGATCTGCGAGGTCCTGAACCGCTGCTGTAATACGAAGGAAGCCCCGCCCAAGGACATCCGCGAGCTGATCACGAAGTACTGTGTAAAGCGCGACTTCTCGTACTTCCTGCTGCCGGGCTATGGCGAGCTGGCACCGGAGACTGCGTTTGCGGTGAGCTACGACCGCAGCGAGTGGTGCTCCTACGGCGGCGACAGCACCCCCGTGCCGACCACGAGCACCCCCACCGGCGGCGACCCGCCTGGAGGGAGCGCTCCGCCCATCCCGGTCGGCGTGCCGATCGAAACAGGGGGCGGCGAAGAGGGCGAACCGATCACCAGCGTCCCTCCCGAAACCACGCCGCCGGTGCCCGTGGTCGATGAGCCCTCCAACGAGCCGCCCACCCTCACGGTGAAGGCCAAGGAGAGTGTGCTCGTCGCGGGCGAGCTGCAGGACCGCGCCGTTCCCCAGGCCATGATCAAGCTGAACCTGGCCGCGACGCCTGCCCTTCCGCTGGCCGGCAACCCGCGGGACGACGCAGGCTTCGACGAAGGGCCCGTCCAGGGGCTCACCGACGACGACGGCAACGTAACCCTCGCGCTCACGGGCTCCGCCGCAGCACTGGCGGCCGCGGGGGCGGCATCCCAGATGGAAGTGGACCTCACGGCCAACGGCAGCACCTTGGTGCACCTGGATCCTGCCGCCGGCGGCGACCCGCGGACTTCCCTGCATGACTCGCTGCATCCCTACCTGGTGAACAGCTTCGCGATCGGTTCGGCGATCGTGGCGGTGCTCACCTACGAGAAGCAGCACGCGGATGCGATCAAAGATGGGCTCGAGCAGTCGGAGAACGTGCTCGAGCACGAAGAGAACTACTGCCGCGACAAGCAGGAGCCGGATCCCTTCTTCATGAGCCGCGGCACCTGGCGGCAGGCCTACGACGACCAGTGGGCAATCCACCGGGTTGGCATCACCGCCGAGGGGGATTCCGCCTGGGCGAGTCTCGGGGAAGATCCGAAGCAGGTGATCGTGGCAGTGATCGATACCGGCATCGATTGGAATCACCTGGACCTGAGCTGGGATCGCATCTGGCACAATCCGGGCGAGACGCCGAACAACGGCATCGACGACGATGCCAACGGCTACGTCGATGACGTGATTGGCTGGGATTTCTTCGCGGGCACGAACGCGCCCTTCGATCGCGATGGCCACGGCACCTTCGTTGCGGGCCTGATTGGCGCCAGCACGAACAACGGCATCGGGATCGCCGGCATCAACCCCCACGCGTTGATCATGCCCTTGAAGGCGCTGAACGATTTCGGACACACCCGGGCCTCCCACCTTGCCGAGGCCCTGGTGTACGCCGCTGACCACGGCGCGCAGGTGATCAACCTGAGCGTTGGCGGAAAGAATCTCACCCGGGCCGAACGGCTCGCGATCGACTACGCCCACGGCAAGGGCGCGATCGTCGTCGCCGCCGCGGGCAACGAAGCGGTGGACGTATTGGATTGGAGCCCGGCCGGGCTCGAGCATGTGATCGCGGTGGGCGCGTCCGATTCAACAGACGCCCACGCGGTGTTCTCGAATTGGGGTGCGGGAATCGATCTCGTCGCACCGGGAACGGATGTGCTGAGCCTGCGGGCACGTCGCAGTGACCTCATGCAAGACATCCCCGGTGTCCGCTATGAAATTGGCGAAGGCTTCGTCGGCGAGGACCGGCGCTACTACCGCGCCTCTGGCACCTCGTTCTCGGCGCCGATCGTTGCGGGTGTCGCCTCGCTGCTGCTCTCGAAACAGCCGTCGCTCACACCCGACGAGGTCGAGCGGATGCTCGTCCATTCGGCGCGGGACATCGGTGTACCGGGTGTGGACCAGTACACGGGCTACGGGCTCGTCGACGCACGCGCCGCACTGGCAGCCGACCCGGCCTTCTTCGCCGAAGCGCGCATCACATCGGTTGCGGCCGAACAGATCGACGGCGCGACGGTCGTGCAGATCACCGGCACCGCAGACGCCAACCGTTTCGCCAAAGCCTGGCTGGAGATCGGGCCCGGCGAAGACCCGGCCGAATGGACGCGGGTCGAGGACAGCCCGGCAGGCCCGGTACGGGACGGCCTGCTCGGGCAGGTACCCGCCTCGGCTTTTGGCGGCGCGCCAAAATGGACGCTCCGCGTGCGGGTCGAGCACGAGGATGGCACCCTACGTGAAGCGCGCTTCGTACTCACCCTTGGATAGGCTTCGGAAACGCATCGACTGGAGAACGCCCATGGGAATCGAACGCTCCCTCATCCTCGTTCCGATCCTCGGGTTGCTTGCGCTAGCGAGCGTCCCGGCGGGCGCCGTCGTCACGAACGTTTCGATCGTGAGCGAAGGCGAGCCCCTTCCTGGCGCAACGCTCCAGATCCTCGACCCGGCCGGAGAGGTGGTCGCCGAAGAAGAAACGGATGAGCACGGTGCCCTGGTCGTCGATCTTCCAGAAGGAGAGGGCTACCAGCTCCGCGTGCCCGGGGGTGCGCTGCTGGGCGCGACCTTCGCCGCAGGAGCGATGCACGTGGTCGAGGCTCCAGCCGACCTGGCGCTTGGCCATGAGCCGGCGGAAGAGAAGGCCCACGATCCGCGTCTGGCCGAAGTTCCGCAGGAGACCCTCAAGGGCGACACGGTGATGGGCGAAGCCGTTGTCTGGCCTAGCATGGCTGCCGTCACCGGCGCCGCATTGGCCGTCTCACGCTGCGATCCCGAGCTCGAAGCCCAACCCCTGGTGATCGGCACGGCGGAAGGATTCTCCGCGGCAGGGCTCCTCAAGGGCTTCGGAAACTCGATGGTCAGCACCGGGCTCAGCATGCTCAGCGGCGGCATGCTGTCGGTCGGCGGGGGGTCCCGACGGAACAAGCCCGAGGTTCATTGGGACAATGTGAAGCGAAGAGCCAAGACGAAGGTCACCCATCCGGAAGGGCATACCCGCGTGCGCATCGGATCGATGGTCGAGGACGATCAGCTGATCATCTCGACCAACCTGGAGAAGACGAAGGGCAAGGGCACCCTTCACACGCTCTACCTGGAAACGGACGATTGTCGGCGCTTCTGGCCCGAGGGCTATCTCGCCTACTCGCTCTGGGGCGAGTGGAAGCTCTCGGTCTCGTTCACAAAGACGTCAGAGACCTACCAGGACGGGCAGCTCGTCGATCGCACGAGTTCGAGCGGAGGCTGGTCGACGGGTTGGCAGCGCTTGCCGGGTGGCATCGACGAAGTGGTCAGCCTGAGTGATCCGGAAGCAATGGCCGCCCTCACGGAATATCAGGTCGCGCTGCTCGAAGAGATGGGACTGCCTGCCTGGCGACAGGCCGGCTTCAGCGCCCCGATCTCGGGAGCTCGCTCGATGGGCGCAATCTTTCCCGCCACGCCGGAAATCCTCGAACCCATCGCGGCGGGGCAGATGCGGGCGGTGGCTCATATCACCCGCGAAGTCGACGGCGTCTTCCAGACAACCGCCCTGCCCATGCGCATGACGCCAACCGAGAAGAAGGTGAGCTTTGCGCTGTTGGACGGCGCCTTCCCTGGGGCCCAATAAACCCGCCCGGCCCAAAGCCCCCGCGGGGCTCGAAATGTATTGAACCGTTCCCCTTCCTGCCGTGACTCACCAGCAGAGAGGAAGGAACGATGACAACCACAGCAATCCACTCCGCGACTCCCGAAAGGCCGATTCCGGCCACCCTGCTGGAACTCGTCCTCGCGCTCCAGGAAATGACGGGCGATGAGGCGCTCACCGAGTTGCTGGCCGCCGACTTGGTCGCCACCGGCCGAGTCGTCCTCACCGGCAACTTCCGAGGCTGCCGCCTCAACTAGGACCCAGTCGCTCCAACCCACCTGCGAGAGCCAACGACGTTCTCGACACTGAACTGCTGAAGTTCGCTACAGCGCGCCGCGCGAGCACCGCAGCCAAACTCGTCCAACTCGAGAGCCGCTTCGCGCCTCATCGCGGATCGAGGGGCGGGGGACGGCCAGCGCTCCATGGCTCACCAGACCCTCGAACGCGCATGCACCGAGTTTGCCCAGCACGCACTGCGAGGGCGCGTACTCTCGGGCCCGGCTCCGCTTTTACTTCCGCGCTGGCCGTCCCCCGCCCCTCGAGCGGTCGTGCTGGCAACCGGAACCGCCTCGCCGGGGCTGGGCGCAGGCCGGGCGGAAATAAAGCGCAGGCATAGGCCTCGTCCAGCGTGCGCGTAGGTCGCCGGCGGCGAAGCCGCGAAAGGCGACACCCCGTCTAGCCCTCTACGCGGCCACCCGACCCCCGGCCGAGCCATTCCGCCCGGCCTGTGCCCAGCCCCGGCGGCTCCCGTTTACACAAGAAAAGCGAAGCGGATCATCGAACCCGAGAGGAACGATCCGGAGGCCGGTACTAGGCGCCTCCGAGAGCTTCTTTGACTTTGCGTCGGAGCAGCTTGCCGGTTTCGTTGTAGGGGAGTTCATCCCAGAACTCGACGTGCTGTGGGACCCTCGAGGAGCGGAGGTGTTGCTTTACCCAGGCTTGAAGGGTTTCGGCGCTCACCTCGGAGCCTCGGGTTCGTACGATTGCGACGCCTACGCCCTCGCCCCATTGCTCATCCGGAATCGGGACCACCGCGCAATCGGCCACTTCAGCGTGCTCGTGGAGGACGTCCTCGATTTCGCCTGGCGACAGGTTCTCGCCACCTCGCACGATCACGTCGTCGATGCGGCCTTCGACGAAGAGGTAGCCCTCTTCGTCGAGCCGACCGCCATCATTGGTGGGAAACCAACCGCCTTCGACGAGCAGGCTGCCTCGGCCTTTGTACTCGCCGGAGACCTGTTCTCCGCGCACATAGATCTCACCGCGATCGCCGATGGCGACGGGCTTGCCCGCCTCGTCGCGAATCTCGACCTCGACGCCCGGCAGCGGCTTTCCCGCCGAACCCAGACGCTTTCGGATCTCCGCGTCGGGGCTGCCTGCAGCCTCACGGTGCTCATCGGGGCCCAACACAGCGATGGTCGAGCTCGTCTCGGTCAGGCCGTAGGCATTCGTGAATGCCGTCTCGGGAAAGTGGTGCATGGCCCGCTCGATGACCGGGAGGGGCATCTTCCCGCCACCGTAGGCGAGGGAACGCAGCGAAGCAGGCGCGATGGCCGCGCCGGTCTCGAGCTCATCGATGATCCGCGCCAACATGGTCGGAACGACGAATGCGTTGGTGACGGCTTCCTTATGCGCCAGGCCGAGCCAGCTGGCTGCGTCGAAGTTCGGCAGCTGCACCATCCGCCGGCCGGAGTAGATGCCACTCAAGAGTGCCGCCATGCCGGCTACGTGGTAGGGAGGCGCGCTGACCAACGCAGCGTCCGATTCTTCCGCCGCCATGAATTCCACGGAGCCGAGAATGTAGGAAACCATGTGCTTGTGGCGAAGCACGGCAGCCTTCGGAACGCCAGTGGTACCGCTGGTGAAGAGCAGGATCGCGATCTCTTCCGGGTCCATTTCCCAATCCGGTTCGGCCGGCTCTGCACTGCCCCGCGCGATTTCGAGCAGCTCCTTTCGGCTGATGAGCGTCAGACCGTCCCGACCCTCGAGCTGGGAAGCGCGGTCCGAATCCGTGACGAGGACCGCCGGGGTGATCCGCGCAATCAACGCGTCGAGCTCATCCCCAGTGAGCCTGTAGTTGAGTGGCACGAACGGCAGACCCGCCCAGCCGGCGCCGAACAGGGAAAGCGGAACGGCAGGGCTCGACACATCGAGAAGCGCCGCGTTCTCCACGCCCAACGAGCGGAAGTGGGAAGCCACCCGCCCGGCGCCGCTGAACAACTCGGCCATCGTCCAGCGATCATCCCCGCATTGGACGGCGGCCCGTTCGCTCATCGCCTGGGCGGCCATTTCGAGCAACATCATCGTGTTCACGGGACGATCCCCCTCGACTGTGCGCCGGATATCAATCCGAGCTGGGAAGTGCCTTGGCTTCCTTCAGCACGAGAGGCGTCCCGCCGAGCGCAAGGCTGCCTTCTCCAGGCTTCGTGCAGAGCAGCTCCAGATCGCCGGCTTCGTTGACGTAGCGCTTGCCGATCTGGGTGCCGTTCTTGTGGTCTGCATCAATCTCGCCACCTGCGGCGTCCGCGGTCACATCCAGCAGGGGCGAGCCACCGCAGCTCAGCTCCAGATCGCCTTCTGGGGCCGCGATCACCATTACCTGGGTGGCGCATACGGCGCTCTTGAAACGGGTTCCAGCCTTGAGTGCCGCCATCGGGAATCTCCTCATCGTCAAATGCACGGAAGGTTTTGCCGTGCGGTTCTCGAAAGAGCGTGGATTCTACCGTGGTTCGGGATCTTCTGGATGCTGGTGGTTCCGGTACTCTCCCACTCTTCTCAGGAGGCCCCCGCGTGCCCAGATTGGACGTTCTTCGCTGTTTCGCACCTGCCCTGTTGCTCGGCAGCATCTTGGCTTGTGCCCAGACCCCGAAAGCCACACCTACCGCGACGGAGGCCGCCTCACGACGTTCCCTCCCGGCCGGAGTGACGATCGGCGCAACCAGCGAGCTCGGCGCCCACGTCTGGCGAGGCCTTCCGTTCGCCCAGCCGCCGGTCGGCCCGTTACGCTGGATGGCCCCTCGAGCGGCGGCGGCGTGGCCTGGCGTTCGCGATGCGCTAGACGACGGTCCGGCCTGCACACAGCCGAGCAGCATGCTCACCCGCGGCCGCGAACCTCGCGAGAGCGGGCTGGTTGGCGACGAGGACTGCCTCTACCTGAATGTGTTCGCACCCGCCTTCGCCCCGCAGGACGTGCCCCGCGGCGGGGCTCGGCGGCCGGTCATGGTCTGGATCCACGGCGGCGGCAACGTGATAGGCGAAGGAAGCCGCTATGACGGGAGCGTGCTCGCCAAGCGCCACGGCGTCATCGTCGTCACCGTCAACTACCGTCTGGGACCGCTCGGCTGGCTGCGCCACCAGGCGCTTCGCGCCGGTGCAGAGAGCGAGTTCGATGCGTCGGGAAACTTCGGCACGCTGGATCTGGTCGAAGCCCTGCGTTGGGTGAACGTCAACATCGGTGCGTTTGGCGGCGACCCCGGGAACGTCACGATCTTTGGAGAAAGCGCCGGGGGGCTGAACGTGATCAGCCTGCTGCTGGCCAAGCCGGCCGCGGGGCTCTTCCATCGGGCGATCACCCAGAGCGGCGGGACCTGGTCTTCCGACCCGCATGAAGCAGAGAACTGGCGGGATGCGGCCAAGGCCGGCAAGCGTTGGAGTTCCTCCGAACTCACGGCAGCCCTCGTGCGGGCGGAGCCGATGACACGCAGCCAGGCGGAAGCTCGCGAACACGTGGAGAGCCTGAGTGACGACGCACTTGCGGCCTACCTCCGCAGCAAGCGCGCGGATGAAATCTGGGCACCGCTCATCGCTGGTGGTAAAGGCGAGAGCAACCTCTTCGACGAGTTTCCGTTCGTCTTCCGCGAAGGGTCTGTGCTTCCTTCCCGCCCGTTTCACGAGGCGTTCGCCCGCGGCGGCCACCAGCGCGTGCCCGTCATCCTCGGTACGAACCGGGACGAGAGCAAGACGTTCATGTTCGGCGATCCCGAGTACATCCGCCGCTGGTTCGGCGTGTTCCCGCAGGTGCGCAACTGGGATGTCTACGAGCGGGACGCCCACTTTGGTAGCGCGTTGTGGAAGGCCGATGGTGCGGATGAGATCGCCCACGCCTTGCATCGACATCAGTCGGGGCAGGTCTTCGTCTACCGCTTCGATTGGGATGAGGAGCCGAAGCCGTTCGGGTTCGATCTGGCCAGGCTGCTCGGTGCCGGGCACGGCATCGAGATCCCCTTCGTCTTCGGCACCTTCGATCTGGGCTTCTTGCGCATGATCTCGAACGGGGAGAATGAGCCCGGCCGCCTGAAACTCTCCGACGCGATGATGTCCTACTGGACGCGCTTCGCAGCGACCGGAGATCCGGGCCTTGGACGCGACGGCGCCCTGCCCGCCTGGACGGCCTGGAACGAAACGGCGTCCGGAAGCCGGCGTTCGATGATCTTCGACACGGCAGCTGGCGGAGGCGTCCGGATGAGCGCCGAGACCGTGACGTTCGAAGGACTGGCGGCAGAAGTCCGGGGCAACTCCTCCTTCAGCACGGATGAGCGCTGCGAGGCGCTCGATGCGATTGCAAAGCGAGCACTGCGCCCTCTGCAGGTCGCGGGCTGCGCCGCTGATGGTGCCAAGGCTTCGCCCGAAGGCTAGCGTCCCGGGTCCCATGCATCCGACCACGATCTTCATTCCCGCCTACCAGGCAGAGCACACCGTCGAAGCGGTGATCGAGCGCATACCCGAAGCCTTCTGGCCGGCGGTCTGCGAAGTGCTCGTGATCAACGACGGCAGCCAGGACGACACCAGCGGAGCCGTGCGGCGCGCAACCGAGCGTTTTCCGAAGGTGCGTCTGGTCGAGGAAGCCGAGAACCACGGCTACGGCACGGCCGTGAGAAAGGGGCTGCGGCTCTCACGGGAAACACCCGCAGAGTACGTCGTCTGCTTGCATGCGGATGGCCAGTACCCGCCCGAGAAGATGGCCGAGTTCGTCGCCTACATGGCGGAGCACGAGATCGACGTACTGCAGGGCTCGCGGCATAAGGACGGAACCGCCAGCCAGGGCGGCATGCCTTTCTACAAGGTCATCGCCGGAAAGATCCTCACCTGGTTGGAGAACTGGACCTTCGACCTGCAAATGACCGACTACCACTCGGGCTTCATGCTCTACAGCCGCAAGGCGGTCGAGAGCATTCCCTTCGAGACGCTCTCCTACTATTTCGATTTCGATCTCGAGGTGATCGCCAGCGCTCGCGCCCGTGGCCTCCACGTCGGCGAGCTCGGCATCCCTACCCGCTACGACGACGAGGAAAGCCACCTGAACCCGATCTGGTACGGCCTGCGCTGCCTGCGGGTCATGCTGCGCTACCGGCTGGGCCGCTACTAGCAGCCCATCGAAGAGCCCACACCGCAGGCGCGGCTCAAGGTCGCCCGCCGCCCGGTCGATCCCACCCCCATGCGGGGCGATGCGATGGTGATCAGCAACACGGAAGAAATTCCGGGCCGACGCATCCGCGAGCTCCACGGGCTGGTCTCCGGTAGCACGGTCCGGGCCAAGCACATCGGCCGCGACATCATGGCCGGCCTCAAGAACCTGGTCGGCGGCGAGCTGAAGGGATACACAGAGCTCCTCCAAGAGGCCCGCCAGGAAGCTCTCGAGCGCATGCTCGAACAGGCTCGCAGCACCGGTGCAAACGCAGTCGTGAACGTGCGCTTCCAGACAAGCTCGGTCGCCCAAGGAGCCGCGGAATTGTTCGCCTACGGCACTGCCGTCACGGTGGAGTAGTGGACGGGCCGGAAACCTTCGGCTCGTTCAATTGGTTGCGGCTGCTGCTTCCGTTCGGGCTTCTGGCAATGGGCTTCTTCATCGGAAAGGCCATCGAGAACGCTCATCTCCGCAGTCTTCACCGGCGCGAAATCCACTGGCGGAGAATCCCGGTCTCGACCCTCGATGCGCCACCGGAAGGTTGGCGCGTTACACGGGCCGGCCTCGTCGATGGCTCGGTCGTGGTCTCGATCGACCACTGGAAACGCTTGCTGGCGGGCCTGCGCGCGATCTTTGGCGGCCGCATTCGAGCCTACGAATCGCTCCTCGAGCGAGCCCGGCGCGAGGCGCTGCTGCGCATGCAGGAGAACGCCCACCAGCGCGGCTTCCATGGCGTCGTCGGCACCCGCCTCGAGACGGCCCGATTGGCCACCGCCAGCCGCGACGGTAACGGCACGGCTGGGGTCGAGATCCTGGCTTTCGGTACGGGTGTAGAGCGAGCGCGATAGCGCCCTGGCGCTACTTCGCTTGCGAGGGGTGTAGGCCCTTCTCCCGGCCATACTGCTCGAAGTAGTGGGTCATCGTGATGCGCAGGGTCTCGCGTAGATCGGTCTTGGCCTTCCAGCCGAGGCGGGACTCTGCCTTCGAGACGTCCGGCACGCGCCGGTCGCAATCCTCGTAGCCTTCGCCGTAGAATTTCTCGCCCGTGATTTCCTCGATGGGATGATCGCGGAACTTCTCCTTGCCGGTGATCTCGGCTGCGAGCTCTCGCATCATCAGCGCCAACTCCTTCATCGTCACCTCGCCACCGCGATTGCCGACGTTGAAGACCTGGTTCTGGGAGCCCTTCGGGTTCTCGAGCATCAGCATCAACGCATCGACGGCGTCGTCGATGTAGGTGATGGTGCGGTAGGCAAGGCCGCCGTCCACGAGTTGGAGCGGCTGGTCATCCAGCAGCGCCGTCATGAAGCAGGCCAGCACCCGGGGCACGCCTTCGCCGTCGCGCCCGGGGATGAAATCCATGCGAGCGCCGAACCAGTTGTAGGGTCGGATGATCGTGAATGGCATTCCGTTCTCGACGTTATGCGCGTAGATGTACCGCTCGAATAGCTGCTTCGCCGTGGAATAGCTCCAGCGGTGGTTCTTGGTCGGGCCAACCACGAGCGGCGTCTCGTCTTCGCGCTGCTCGTAGAGATCCGGGTTGTCATAGTTGTCGGTCGGCACGTAGCTGGAAAGCGTGCGGCCGTAGACTTCGCAAGTCGAGGTATGCACGAGCCAGCTGCGATGCTTCGCGCACAGGTCGATCAATGCGTAGGCATCGATGAAGTTCGATCGGATCGTCTTCACCGGGCTGGAGACGTACTGGGCCGGCGTGCAGACGGCGGCCAGCGAGATGACGGCATGGGCGCCTTCGACGTAGGGCTCGATCTCCTCGAAGGTCGAGTCCCTGTCGATGTAGCGCTGGTGAGACGAGAGGTTCGGGTTGTCCAGGTGCTGGGAAATCTTGTCGAAAGAAATATCCCAGCCCTCGATGTGATACTCGCCCGAGGCCAGCATCCGATCGGTGAGATGGCTTCCGACGAAGCCGCCGCAACCGAGAATGATCACCTTCTTCATGAGTCTCCCCTCAATGCGCTGAGCTCTGGGCTGTGCGGGCTGAAGCCGGCGCGCAGCGATGGCGCGGACCGGTAGATCGTCTCACCCCGCCTCCGCTGGCCGCCCGAGTCGCCTCCAGCGGGCGCTGTGTGATTAGCATCCGGTGGAGAACGGGGCAATTTCGATGCGCCTCCCCCCGCGGGGGAACAGGGAACTCGGGGCTACTTGAAATGCTCCGTGGCAGGCCCTAGAGTCCATATCGAAATTGAAAGGCAATTTCATTTTCAATTAGATTCATGGATCGAACCTGCCGATGAGAGCCATGCCCTCCTCCACCAATTCCAACGATTGCCGCTGTGCCTGCGGAAGCCTTCTGGCGCGCCTCGTTGATCAGGGTGTGGAGCTGAAGTGCCGTCGGTGCAAGCGGACCACCTGGCTTCCGCTCGATCCCACTCACCCTGAGACCAGAGACCCCGCGTCCCGAGCCCAGTCGTCCGGACCCCCCACCACGGGGAAACCGGTTCGCCTGGAGGTGCCTAACATGGCCCGCCTGTTCGCGATCGCCCTGCTGATGCTCATGATCCTGCCCACAACCACCTGGGCCGATGCGGAAGCCGACGCCATCCGCGCTCGAGATGACCGGATCGAAGACCTCGAGCAAAAGATGGGGCTCATGATCGATGAGCTCTCTCGTCTTCGCACCCAGGTTGCCGTACCCGAAGAGACGGAGCTCAAGAGCTTCTATGGCCTCGGGCCGGCGGCTTCCAAGGTGTACGGCCTGGAGCGCGGCCTCTCGATCGGAGGCTACGGCGAGGGTTTCTACACGAACTTCATCGGCGACGAGGCCGATACCGATCGTGACAGAGCGGACTTCCTGCGCTTCGTCATGTACCTCGGCTACAAGTTCTCGGACAAGATCGTGTTCAACTCGGAAATCGAGTTCGAGCACGCCTCGACAGACAAGGCGGGCAGCGCCTCGGTCGAGCTGGCCAGCCTCGATTTCTTCTGGAAACCCGAGCTGAACTTCCGCGCCGGCCTGATGCTACTGCCGATGGGTTTCATCAACGAGATCCACGAGCCGCCCTTCTTCTACGGCGTGCAGCGCCCCGAGGTCGAGCGACGCATCCTGCCCAGCACATGGCGCGAGAATGGCGTCGGCATCTTCGGCCAATTCGGCGAGAGCTTCGAATACCGCAGCTATCTGGTCACCGGCTTCGATGCCACGGGCTTCTCGGATTCGGGCATCCGCGGCGGCCGACAGAAGGGCAGCAAGGCCCTGGCCGAGGATTTCGCCTGGGTCACGCGCTTCGATTACTCGCCGGAAATCCTGCCCGGGCTTCAGGTAGGCGGATCCCTCTACTTCGGCGATTCTGGCCAGGATCAGGAAACTGGGGTCGGAGACGTTCCCGACGCAAGGCTCTGGCTCGGCGAGGCCCACGTGCAATATCGCAAGGGGCCATTCCACAGCCGGGCGCTCCTGGCCTACTCCCAGCTCTCGGATGCCCGGGACCTCAACCTGGCCCTCGGGCGACCGAAGAACAAGCCAATCGCCGACAAGATGCTCGGTGCCTACGCGGAGGTCGCCTACGACATCTGGCCGATGCTGTTCGGAAACGAGCAGAAAGCCCTCGAGCCCTTCCTGCGGGTCGAGTACGTCGACACCCAATACGAGGTGCCGAGCGGCTATTCGGCCAACCGACAGCGTGCGTACTGGGTCTACACCCCAGGCATCAACCTCTATTTGCATCCGAATGTGGTGCTGAAACTCGAGTATCGAAACTTCAATGCACAGGACGGCACGTTGCCAGACGAGTTGTCCCTCGGGATGGGATTTGCGTTCTAGACGGACCGCGCTCGGTTTGATCTTCGTCGTCGCTCTCGGCAGTCTGCCGGCGGCGGCGGAGGTGTTCGCCTCCAAACAGGAGGCGCTCGCCGCCGCGTTCCCCACGGCCGACCGGGTCGAGCATCGCTCCGAGGTTCTCGACGACTCCCAGGCCGAGCAGATCGAACAGTCGGCTCATTCGGCCCTCGAAAGCCGGCTCGTCACC
>JAFDCZ010000090.1 GCA_019312665.1 Deltaproteobacteria bacterium
AGCCCGCGAATCTGTCCGCAGGGCAAGCGGTCCACAGCGAGCAGGCGCTTCCGCGATCTACCCGCGGGAACCGTTCCTCGGACGGGTGCTTCTAGCGAGAAAGCCCGAACGCAGCCGCCAGCTCGTCTGCCGCCTGACCGCCGCTCACGACGGCACCCTCAATCGTGGGTGCGATCCGGTAGTCCCCCGCAAACACCAGGCGTCGGCCGTGTGCCAGACGGTCGGCCGAAACATCTCGGAGGCGGCTCAGCTCCCGGTAGCGGCCCACATCGAATCGGGGAAAGGCTCGGCGATGGCGCAAGACGCGGCTGAAGCACATGGCCGCCGGCGCACCGGGTAACACCCGGCCGAGCGAGCCTGCGAGCGTCTTCGCGACGACGTCGTCCGGCGCATCGAAGTGCGCTGCGCTCCACTCAGCGCTCGCCATGAGTACCGCCCGTTCGCAACCCTCGGGTGCAGCGGTGCTCCACGCGCCACCCGGTTCGACCGCCATACTCACGACCGGACGCCGCTCTTCAGGGCGGAAGCGATAGCGAGAAGCTTTCTCGGCGAAGCTGCCCTCGAGCCCTGCCACCAGCACGAGGGCGGGCAGGGAACGGGAGGCTTCGAAGATGCGACGCTCGGCGTCGACCAACAATGGACCGGCCAGGGGAATGACGGTCTCGGCCGGAGTCGCCAACACGACGCCGTCAGGCTCCATCGTCTGCTCCGAGCCTTCGTGCTCGAACGCGACGCGAAAACCCTGGCCCGCAGCTTCGAGGGTTCGCACACGGGCACCGAAACGATCGGACGGTCGTGTCAGACGATTCGCCAGCTCCCTGAACGAGCCGCGGAGGAGGCCGACGGGCGCCTCGTTTCGCGAAAGATGGTGAAGAATGAAGAGGAGACGGCTGGTCTCGATCGGGTCGGCCAATGCATCGCCGATCAACAGAGGCGCGGCCCAATGTTCGAGTGCGCTGGCGCCGAAATAGAGCCGTACGAAATCGGCCACACTGCGGTCATCGAGGCGGGTGGCCCGGAGCGGATCGGCAGGATCGAGCAACGTCTCGAACTTTCGGAGCAGCCGCGGCAGCCGCCGCAAGCGCAAGGCGTCCCGCCAGCGCACACCGGGAGAACGTGCGATGCCGAGTGTGCGCGCGGGATCGATCGGTACGGCCTGGCTGCCACTCACCTGGAGGAGACGCTCCGGCCGCAAGGGCAACAGTTCGCCGCTGAGACCGGCCTCGGCGATCAGGGCCACCAGGCCCGCGTCCCGGGCGGATGCCGCGTGGCCCCCGCCATCCCAGCGGTAGCCCTCGTGCTCGCCGCCAGCAGCGCGGCCTCCGGGCCCCTGTGCAGCCTCGAGGACCGTGACCTCACAGCCGCGCGCGCGCAGGCGACAGGCGGCCGTCAGACCGGCCAGGCCTCCTCCAACCACGACGACGCTGGCGCGCATGGCTCCTCCTTGGGGCCCCCCGGGGGCACAGCCCAAGAAGCAAGGGCGGGTTATAGCAGGCCCCGCGAACCGGGTCGGTAGCCGGGCCGTACTAGCCCGAGACAGTGGAAGCCATTGCCCCCTGGATCGCGAACAGCGGACAGGACATCTCGCAAATTCAACGAACACGGCCCCGGGCTTTGATACCGTCGGCCGTGGTGAGGTCGGACGAAGACCTGATGGTACGGGTCCAAACAGGAGACGAGGCAGCCCTCGAGACACTGATGGGCCGCTTCAAGGGGCCGCTATTCGGCTTCCTGAACCGGCGGGTCGGCGCCTCGGCGGCAGACGACCTGTTCCAGGAGTCCTGGATCCGGGTGGTGAAAGCGCGGGATCGTTTCGACCCCCGGCGCCGCTTCTCGACCTGGCTCTTCCAGATCGCCAACAACCTCTGCCGGGATCGCGGGCGCCACCTGCTGGTGGAGGCTCGTCACCGCGACCGCGTGTTGGGCGAGGCGTCGGCCGCACCGGCCCCGCGCCCGGCCACGCCGGCGCTGACCGATCGCATCGACATGGCCCGGCATCTTGCCGCACTTCCCGATCCCCTGCGCGAGGTCCTCGTGCTTCGCTACTACCAGGATCTCTCGGAACGCGAGATCGCCGAGATCCTGGGGATTCCGCGCGGCACCGTGAAGAGCCGAGCCCACGCAGCGGTGAAGGCCTTGCGCCAGCAGGTCGAGCAGCACGATGGGCCAGTCGAGGAGACCAGGGATGCGTGAGCCGCGAAACGACCTGGAAGCCGCCCTGGGCGAACTTGCTCCGATCCTTGAGCGCGACACGGTGCCCGAGCCCAGCGACGCGCTGGTCGCCGCCACGCTCGAGCGGGCCTCGGCGTTGCTGCACGCGCCCGTCCCCGTGCCAACCCATGCCGAGATTCCAGTGGGCTTCAAGCGCGAGCTGGCAAAGCTGCTCGCCGCGGTTGCCTTGCCTCTCGTGTTCGTGCTCGCCTGGAACGCCTTCATCCTTCTCCAGCTTCCGGGATTTCTCGGTGCGTGGCTTCCTGAATCCCTGGCGTGGGCACTGCCCGCAGCCTACGTCCTCGGTGCGGCCGGCTGGCTCGCGCTCGTCTTTGGCAGTCTTCCGGTGGTCGCTCACCGGCGTGCATGGCTGCGTCACCAAGAGGCTCTTTGATGAATAGCAGCAAGCTGTGTCCCTACTGCGCCGAAGAGGTGCGCTTCGAGGCCATCAAGTGCAAACACTGCGGCTCGTTCCTGCGGGCCCGGACCTCGACTTCCGAGTGGTTTCGCACCGCCGACGATCGCATGGTGGCCGGCGTATGTAGTGGCTTGGCCATCCAGTTCGGCCTGCCAACGGCCATCGTCCGCCTGGCTTTCGTACTGATGAGCATCTTCATGGGCGGCGTCGGCGTCGTGATCTATGCCGTTCTGTGGTTCGTGATGCCCCTCGATGATTGGGCCAACGAGGCCGAACTCACGCGAAGCCAACGCTTCAACGAGCCACCGTAGCCGCCAGGCGCTAGCCCTCTGCGCGGAGCCGGGCCGAAATACGCTCGAGCCCTTCGATGACCTGGTGGAGATCCTTGAAGGGCTCGAAAGAAATGCCTCGCGTGCTGAGCTCTTCGGCGAGCGTGTCCTTGGCGAAGACGACGTCGGCCGCCTCGCTGGCACACAGGTCGGAGACGCGCCCGTTCCCGATGTGCACGACCGTCGCCCCGGGGTGGTGGCGACGGAAGAGCGCGATCCGTCCGCGCTTGCAGACCCCCGTTCCACAGCCGCAGCTCGCGTCCGGCGCGCCGGGCGCCAGGCGCCATCGCCCATTGTCGTACCAGAGGTGGTTCGCATCGTAGGCGAAGCGCACTCCGTGAAGCTCCTGCAGGCGATCCAGGTTGCGGTCGAAGCCGTCGGAGAGCACGCGAAACGGAACCCCTCGCTCCTCGCACCAGGCGACCAGCTCCGGAGCCCCGGGCATGGGCTCGACGGTCTTGAGAAAACGGTCGAGTTTCTCCTCGGAAAGCTCCAGGCCATCGAGGAGCTCCATGTTGTACTCCCACGCACTCAACTCACCGCGCGAGAGTCGCTCCCAGAGCGCGGCCCGGCCTTCGCTCGCGTAGGTCTTCGCGAGGGTCGAGCCCACATCTTGCACGGCGAAGGTGCCGTCGTAGTCGCAGAACACGCCTAACGCGGTATCGCGAGAAAACCGCAACAAGGAGGATTCGTGACGACCGAGCCGGAGGGACTCGGCCCCTGGAGCGGCACCGGAAAGAACCGTCGGCTGGGTGGCCCCCCCACGCTCTTCGAGCGTTGAAAGGGATCGCTCGGTCGCATGCTCCGTCGAGTTCAACGCGTACAACCAGGTGGCCTCGGCGGCTCTGGCGACAGCACCCGAGGGAGCCCCCTCGGCCACCAGATCCGTGGCCCGGGCCGCCCCCTCGGAACCTGCGGCGTCGATCTCCCGGGCGAGCGCCACGGTGCGGCGCACCCGCTCGAGGTCGGCCTCACCCAGGGCAGGCAGATCATCCGAAACGACGGTCATACCACCGGTCACAGCGATCGCGCCCGCCAATGCATCGACCTCGGCCTCATCGAGCCCGGTATCTTCGGTGCGAGCCATCAGACAATCCGGATCGTTGATCCATAGCCGCCGATGCATCCAGGCTCGGGCCAGGATGCTGCGCAGGGCCCCCCTCGTATTGGGCGACGCGTCTTCGATCCCCGGCCAGGCGTCGGACGCTGGCCCCCAATGGGGCGCCACATCCGGACCGATGCGCATCGCATCGACCACGCCGACCGCCGGGCCGAGAGGGCAACCGCAGCCCAACAGGAACGCCTCATCTCCTGCGCCGCGGCGAATCGCTTCGAGACCTCGTCGCAAGCGAGCTGCACGTGTCTGCGTGGGGTCGAACGCCTCGGCCTGCATCGCCGCCACGTAGAGGAAATCGAGCTTCAGGTAGCTGAAGCCCATCCCGACCAGGCCGGCGAACGTCCGCAGCAAGTGCTCCACCACCTCCTCGCGGCTCGGGTCGAGGGCGTAGACCCAATCCCCCTTCGTCCAGGTCGAGTGCATGAGCCCGCGGTGGGGTTCACCTTTCGCCGCGTGGCTCCCGAGCAACCAATCCGGATGCGCGTCGTACAGACGACTCTCCGCCACGACGCAGAAAGGTGCGGTCCAGATCCCGGGTCGAAATCCGGCGGCCCGGATTTCCGCCGCCAGCGGCGCCAGACCCCGCGGAAACTTCTCGTTCGTTTCCAGCCAATCTCCGATGGCATGCTGAAAGCCATCATCGAGCTGCACGACATCGACGGCAAATTGCGAGCGCAACCCAGTCAAGGCGTCGAGGTTGCGGAGCACGTCTTGTTCGGTGACGTCGTGAAAGAACTGGTACCAGCTACACCAGCCCGTGGGCGACGGCGCTCCCGTTCGCGCGCTACCCCTGCGCCCGAGCTCCTCGGCGAAGGTTTCGAGCAAGCGGTTCTCGTCCGTGCCGAGCGCGATCCGCACGGGCTCCAGCTGCAGGCTGCCACCAGCGGGAACCGGGACTTCCAGCTGGATCTCCACCTCGACCCGCACGCCGTAGTCGTCGCGGCGCCAATAGACGAGACCGCTGCCAAGGCCAGCTTCCAACAGGCCAACGAGACATGCGCGCCCTTCGGCGTCGCAGGCCACGGAGACGAGCGCCGATTCGTGCCAGCCCTCCCGATCCGCGGGCGGCGAACCCAGCACGTGGTAGAGGCCGCGCATCCACGGCCCGGACGGAAACAGCGCCTCGCCCTCCGGGTCGAGGGCGGCCCCCCCGGTGTACGACCAGGATTGCCAGCCGTTCTTCAAGAAGCGCAGCGCGTGTGTATCCGCGCCGGCCCAGCGAAAGCCCAGCACGACGGATTCGAGATGGAGTTCCGCCTCGGCGTAGTTGTGCACGTTCACCTGGAACTCCGCCTCTTCCCCAGCCAGATCGGCGGACACACCCAGCTCGAACGGCCCGAGGCGCTGAACGCCGGCGGTGAGGCGACCCTCCGCCCACTCCATCGCGCCCGCAACGCCGTGATCGCTACGATCGGGAGGCGTGGTGGCATAGCGCACGCCGAGACGCAGGGGCTCGAGCCGGCCGGCGTGCTCGTCCCTTGCAACGGAGACGGTACGGGTCATGGCGGGCGAGGATAACAAGAACGTTTCCCGGGCCTTGGCCGCCGGGCGAATGCTCGTGCTCGACGGTGCCACCGGCACCGAACTGGAGCGCAGGGGCGCCCCGTGCAGCCTCCCGCTTTGGTCGAGCGGCGGCCTGCTCCACACACCGGAGCTGGTGGGCGAAATCCACGCCGAGTATTCACGAGCTGGCTGCGATCTGTTGACGGCTGCCAGCTTCCGCACCCAACGCAGGGTCCTGGCCCGCTGCGGCCTGGGCGAGCGCGCCGAAGAACTGACCCGGCTCGCCGTTCGACTCGCCCGCCAGACGCATCGGGGCCCCGTGCTCGGCTCCGCTCCCCCGCTGGAGGATTGCTACCGCCCGGATCTGGTTCCCGAGAGCCCCGCGCTCGAGCAAGAGCATCAAGAGCATGCCGAACAACTCGCCCGGGCAGGAGCCGACGCCATCCTGGCCGAAACCCATCATACGGCGCGCGAGGCGAGAGCCGCTGCCCTGGCGGCTCGAGCCGTGGGCCTTCCGGTTCTGGTGAGCTTCGTCTGCAATGCGAAGGGCCAGCTCCTATCCGGCGAGCCCCTCGAGGCAGGAATCGATGCCGTGCTCGAGGCAGGGCCTGTGGCTGTCGGCATCAATTGCCTGCCAGTTCCGGCGCTGGCGTCGTGCCTCCCCATCCTCCAGGCCTGCGGCCTGCCCTTCCTTCTTTCTCCGAACCTGACTGCGCCAACCGAGAGCGTGCCTGGAGGACGGGCCAATCCCGTGCAGCCGGCCGACTTCGCGGCGCTGGCGCAGACTTGGAGAGAGGCCGGTGCTGCCATCGTTGGAGGATGTTGCGGAACGACGCCCGATCACCTCGCGGCCGTCGTGCGATTGCAGGCCCGCACATAGCAAGGCAACCCACCGGCAGGCAGCGCGCAGAATCTTGACGCAGAGGTCGCCGGTGACCCAAATTGTGTCACTGGCCACCCTTCACCCATCCCGACACGGAACACCGCGCGTGTGCAGCTCGCTTGGCTAACCATGCCGTTTCGGAGCGTGACCTCACTGCCGTAGGCCCAAGCCCTCAGCGCTGGCACGCGCCTTGCTTCTTCAGCCCTCAGCGACGCCAACTCTTCTTTGCGCCCGGGCCGGCAACCCCTCCCCTCGTGTTCGCACGAGGTGCCGACCCGGGCGCTTCGTCGTTCCAGGCACCGCGAGCGCGGGCCAGCACCGGCACCCGACGAGTGCAGCCGAGTGCTCCTCCCCTTCGAGTCGATGCAAGCCGCGCTGTCTCGGACTCGTGGGCCATCTCCAAGCCGCGTGCCCGGAAGGCTGGAGCGTACGAACGAAGCGAACCCTGGGCTTCAGCCCCGTTTGCGCGGCTCGGGTACCGCGCGGAGCACCCAGCCCACCGCAGCAAGTTGAAACGCAATGCCCGTCCAGAACACAGACTCATACGAGACCATGACAGCGAGCACTCCACCGACCAGGGGCCCGATCGCACCGACCAGCTCGCTGGCGGCATTGGCAACGGCGATGCGCATCGGAAGGTTCTCGCGGCTGCCGAACTCGAGCACGAGATTCTGGGAGGACATCTGGAAGCCACCGAAACCCGCTCCGAGGCCGACCATGATCAACACCAACACGATGGCCTCATGGCCCGCGTACATCAGTGCCAATGCGGCCACGACCCAGAGCAGCAGCGAGGCAATGAAGACTGCGCGGAAGCCAATGCGATCCGCGATTTCTCCCCACGCCAGGTTGCCCATGCTCCAAGACAGGATGAACGCGATCGTCAGCGGACCGAGCAATGCGGGGCCGGGGTCGGCGTAGAGAACGTAGAAAGGCACGGACATGCGGCCCATCGTCGCCAACGCCCGCGCAAGGAAGTAGCGCGTGAAACCCGGATCGCTGCGCAGGAGGGCCGGCAGCTCCGAGAGCCGGCTGCGGAAGTCGCTTGCAACGCGAACGCTGGGGGATTCCGGCTCTCGGATGAACGCAAGCATCGAGAGGCCCAACGCCGTCAGTGCGAAGGCAAGCAAGAAGGTCGTGGCATAGCCGTTCCCCAGAGCGTTCGTCTCGACCAGCCAGCCGCCTAATCCGCCGACAGCGCCTGCGGTAAGCCCGGCCAACGCGTTTCGCAGGCCCATCAATCGACCGCGACGCTCGACCGGGATCACCTTGGATACGAGGGTGCTGAAGATCACGCCCTGCATCCCCATGAAGAAGCCGAAGAGCGCAAGGAAACCAAACACGGCCACGAGTTCGGGCAGCCCGGAAAGGAAGAACCCGGCCAGGGCAAGGCCCAACACCTGCACGCGCATGAGGCCGCCGATCCAGAAGCCCATCGGCAGCACGCGCCGCCGGTGCTCGATGATCGTCGCACCAAGGATCGGCGAAAGGAACATGCCGAAGGATTGGAAGGCCCGGGCCGCTCCCACTGCGATGGGTGAGCCGGAAATCAGTTCCACGTAGACGGGAATGAACGTCGGCACCTGAATCAGCCGGAAACCCGTCTGACCGAGCATTCCATGGGCCAGGTGCGCCAGGTAGTTGCGCGGCAGGTCTCGCTCGGCTTGCTCCTGGAAGCGGGCCTCGCGCTCGTCGGCGTCATCGCGCGGCGGGAGGGTTTCGCTCATGGGGCGCTCCCCGCCAACACCGCCCGCGCGATACCCGCCAGATAGATCGAGCCCGTTGCGCAAAGCAGATCGTCCGGTGCGGTTTCTGCCCGGGCAAGTTCGAGGGCCTGATGCGGTTCACTCACGGCCCGCACATCGGTCTGTGAGGCCAGCGCTCGAAGAGCTCCGGCGAGTTCCTCCGCCGGCATGGAGCGGGCGGGTTCCGCCTGGGTCGCGATCACGCTCTCTGCGAAAGGAAGAAGGGCCTCGACGATCCCCGGAAGATCCTTTCCCGTCGAAACGGAGAGCACGAAATGGCCGTGCCGATGAGGCAAGCGTGCCAGAGCCGCCGCAAGGGCCTGGGCGGATGCAACCGTGTGGGCCGCATCCACGACGACCCACGGCCGCTCGCTGAGAATCTCGACCCGGGCCGGAAGGCGAAGCGCCTCCAGCACCCGTGGCGCATCGGCGGCCAACTGCTCTCCCGACACGACTCCAAGACGCTTCACGCATGCGAGGGCGAGCGCTGCGTTCGAAGCCTGATGCGCGCCCGGCGCCCCGAGGCTCGCGCGCACCTCGTGCTCGCCGTCGCGAACGCGCATGACCACACACGGGCCCGCCTGTTCTTCGATCTCCACGCAGACGTCGAGGCCAAGCTCCACGAGCGGCGCCCCGATTTCCGCGCAGCGCGCTCGAACCACGTCCTTGGCTTCGTCGGGGAGTGGTCCCATCACCAACGGAACGCCGGACTTGGCGATGCCCACTTTCTCCGTGGCGATCGCCGCCAGGGTCGAACCGAGGATCTCCGTATGTTCGAGTTCGATGCTGGTGATGCAGGTGACGGAAGGCTTCACGATGTTGGTCGAATCGAGGCGCCCCCCGAGGCCGACTTCGAGGATCGCCACGTCCACCTTCGCCTCGGCAAAGAGCAGGAGCGCGGCTGCCGTCGTGGCATCGAAAAAACTCGGTGCATCGGATTCCATGCGCAGCTTCTCGACCACGGGACGCAACCGCGCAATGGCAACGCCGAGCCGGTCTCCGGCGACGGAAGCGCTGTCGATCCTGAAGCGCTCCACCCAACTCTGGAGGTGGGGCGACGTAAAGGTGCCGACCGAGAGCCCCGCAGCGCTCAGCAAAGCCTCCGCGTAGAGAGCGGTCGAGCCCTTTCCCTTGGAGCCGGCGATGTGGAGGACGCGCAGGCCATCCTGCGGGTTCCCCAATTCCTCGAGCAGGCGCTTCACCGGGCCTAACGAAAACCGGGCACGCCGGCGGTCGGGGAGCCGCTCGACGTTGATCAGCCCGGCCAGCCAGGCCTCGGCCTCCTGCCCGGTCATGTGGCCCACCCGACGCTCCCAAAGAAAACGAGACGGCCCGTTGTCCGGGCCGTCTCGTATTGGTTCCATGCAAACCGCCGGGCGGTTATTGCGCCATGTACTTCTTCCACGATCGGTAGTTCTTCACCGCCGTGCTGGTGTTCTCGACAGCCGGGTAGAAGTAGCGGACGGCATGCCCGCAGGTATCACAGACGCGGTAGCAGAACTTGAAGCCGTCGACTTCGCGAACCTGCCCAACAGACGTCTTGTTCTCTTCGGTGCAGCACTCGGAAGGCCGCGACGGAGACACGATCTTCTTCGGGTACTCGTTTTTCGGCTTCTCGCTGTCCGAGTAGCGAATGATGTTCTTGATGATGCGGTTCTGCCGCTCATCCGCGTTCTGCTTTCGTATATTGCTGCCGATTCGTCTCAAGACGGGTTCCTCATCGAATCTCCTGGGTCTTGCCGGCCGCTCGGTCCAGCTCACCCAGGAACGGGGTCATATCTTCATAATCCGTCGTGCACGGGGCGCCGTTCGCGTAGAGGAGACGATCCTCTTGGCGTGTGCGTCCGCGCACGAACATCGTGGAGCTGCGGGTGCCGTAGGCGCCCGCATGAATACAAGTGGCCTCGAGGGGGCTCTGGGTGTCGTCCTGCGGTCCATGCATGCGCAGGACGTGCGCAAGCTGCTCCGTCACGCCTTCTGCTCCGCCTTCCGCGACGTCCTCGAGCTCGCTCATCAGGCGGCCGACCTTCGGATGGGATCGGTCATTCGGATCTGCGTTGCCGATCACATGCGCACCGGGCGCCAGCTCTCGAACCCTCGCCTCCCCATCGAGCACGATCGTGTAGGCCGCCAGGGCATCGGCCACGAAGACATTGCAGGGGTTGTGGAGATCGCGCTCCAAGCCCACCAGGTGCTCCATCGCCTCCTTGGCACTGGTCTCGGCCAATACGTCAGCCACGAGATGGCCACGGGAGCGGCGCTGGGGATCCGGAGCCCGTGTGGGGCGATTGGTGAGGGCCGCGAACATGCCCACGTCATTCCATCCCAGCCATGTGCCGCCCTCGCGGAGATCTCGCGGTGCCAGCAGCATCCGTCCCCGGAGTGATCGCAAAGCAGGGCCCTCTGCCGGCCGATCGTGCGCCTCGTCCCGGTTGGCGGCGATCACGAGCGGTGCTTCCGGGAAGCAGCGGTGGAGAACCAAAAGGGTACACATGCAGGGAGAGTCTCTGCCGCGGCCTCAGAGGGCATCGAGCCCCGTGGGCGGCTGGCACGAGAAGTCGTGATACTAGCGAAAATCCCCCGGGGGTCAAGTCAGCGGGAGAACTGCCGACTCGGCGGACCTGGGGTCGGCTTCCTCAGGCCTCAGGCGCCGACGACCTTGAGCTTGGGGCTTCGTCCGCCCGCTTGCGGTGCATCCGTTTTGCTCACCCGCCAACCCCGGGCAGCTCGGAGGCGGCTCGCGCGCCGCCGCGCCGAACTCCGGTTCATCTCGAGCCCATAGCGTCCTAGCACCGCGGAGAGCTCATCGAAGTTGCTCTCGATCGAGACACGCGCGGATTCAAATCCTTCCCGGATCGCATCGGCGCGCTTCCAGAAGGCGAGCGGATTCATGCCGAAGAACTCCGCATCATGCTCCCGCGGCTCGAGCAGCACGATATCGCCCTTGAAGCGCGTATCGCTCACATAACGTTGCAGAGCGGAACGCAGCCGCGAGTGGAGCAGCGTGCGGAAGACCTGGTTGATCACGTTCAGCATGCCGCCATCGGCGAGCGGAGCCCCGGCCACGAAATGCTCTTCCTCGCCGGGCTCGCTCAGGCGATTGTGGAACGGGCGGAACGGGTTGTAACAGATGATCAGGTCCGCACCCTTCTCGATGGCCACGTCGATATTGGCCGTATTGCGGATGCCGCCGTCGATGTAGTCGATGCCGCCGATGCGCGCAGGCCGGAAGAAGAGCGGAAGCGCCGTCGACGCCTGTACCGCCTTGGAGATCGAAACGTCGGCCTTCTCGTCCGGACCGAACACGACCCGTTCAGCCGTATCCAGATCGCATGCGGCGATGTAGAGCCTCTTCCCCAGATCACTCTCGAAGGCACGGAAATCGTTCGGAACGCCCATCTTCTCGAGGCTTCCACTCAGCCACTGCTCGAGGCCGCGGGTATCGAACAACCCCGTCGGCACGAGATTCGTCAGCGACGGAACTTCGCGCTTGGGCGAGACGTGCTCGATCAGCCTCATCACGAGCTCTTCGACGCGGGTGTAGCTGGGCTTGTCGATCAGGGCACGCAAGCTGGGCCCCACGACATTGGGGAGATCGGGAATCTGCCTTGCCAGCTCGACAGCGACGCTAGGCGTGTACGTGAGGAGATCGACCAGGAAACGCGCCGGACGGTTCACGAACTCGCTCAGGTTCGGATGATAGAAGTGGTGAGGCGCGAGCTGCTCGAGCTTCGTGCTCGTTCCCTCGAGAACCTTGATCATCTCGTCGGGCTTCACACCGCCCGCCAGAGACACGGCGAGGATCGAACCGGCCGAGAGCCCGATGTAGGTATCGAGATCCGTGATCTTCCGATCGACGAGATAGTCGTCGAGGGCCTTGAGCCCGCCGACCTTGAACGCCCCGCCGGAAACCGCACCGCCCGCCAGGACGAGGGCAACCTTGGGGTTGGCCTTCGGCCGGGTTCCAGTGCTCTTACGGATCAACGTGAGACCCACGATCGCCTCCTGAGAAGCGGCTCATCGACAAGCCGCCGCTGCTCCTACAATCTCAGCACGGCGGCGTCCGATGCAAGCAATTGACCCTCAGCACGCCGATTCGATGCACCGCGTTAGCGTAGCCCGGACGAGAGGTACCGCCAGCTGCACGCGGTGGAAGGACCCCGATCCAAGCGTACGCAAGAATCGTCTTAATTATATGAAATTGCACGCATTTTTGTCATTTCGCACTCGAGTGACCTGCGGGTACCGTTTCTCTGGAATTGCCGCATTGCGTCGCGCGAAGGGTGGATCTCGAGCCCCGGTAGCGCTTTGCGTTCCCCCCAGCCGCGAGTACGATTGGGGCCTCATGCGCCCGCATAACGCCGCCCGGCCCCGCCGCCCCTGGCTCCCCGCGTTCCTCACGCTGGTGTTGGCCCTGGGCTGCGCCTCGACGGGGAGCGGCCCGGACGTCGCTTCACCCGACCCGGCTCCCGGCTCGAGCGCGGGAACAGGCACGAACCCGCAACCCGGAACCCTTCCGAGCCCGCCGACCGATGTCAGCACCCAGGTAGACGACGTCGACGATTCCCCCACCGCCGGCAAGCGCGCCCAGAGTGCGATGGAAGGCATGTTGATCGGCGCGATCGTCGGTGCCCAGGCCGGGCCCATCGGTGCGGCCGTCGGCGGGGTGAGCCTCCTGCTGTACGGCGCCATCACGGGCGAGGTCCCTCTTTCCGGTGGCCCCTCAGGAAGCTCCAGTGGCGGTCGCCATCCGCGCGGCTCCGACGCAGCCGACGAGGCAGACCTCGAAGACGAGATTGAACAGGAGATTGCGCGCCAGGGCTCACTCGAAGACGAAATCCAGGCCGAGCTCGATCGGCAAGAGGCAATTCTCAGGCGCATCGATCGCGACGAGAGCTTGCGTGAGGCGGAGGCCCAGGGCCTCGAGACCACCACCGAGGATCTCGAGCAAAGAGCGACCGAGACTCGCCGGTCGCCCAAAGCGGAGGGCCTGAGGGATCTTCCAGTCTCGATCTTCGACGAATCCCGGCGCCAGGAGGATGGCCGCGCCCTGAAGGTGCGCTCTCTCGATGCCGATCGGGATGGCGCCCCGGAGGAGCTGCGCTTCTTCGATGAAACGACCGGCGCCTTGGTGCGTGTGGAACTCGATCGGGATTACGACGGCAACGTCGACTCGTGGACGATCTACCAGAGAGGTTCCGTCCAGGAGACCCGCCGGGACAACGACGGAGACGGGCAGCCGGACGAGTGGCTGCAGTTCGGCAGCGGCGGGCTCGCCACCCTTCGGGAAGTCGATCGCGATGGCGACGGCATGAAGGACGCCTTCTACCTGTACCGGGGGGGCGCGCTGTACGAGGAACGGCACGATACCGACGGCGACGGAACGCCCGACCGGATCCTCCGCTACGCCGGTGGCCAGCTCACCGTCGCTGAGGAGGACACGAAGAACGACGGCCAGACGGATACCTGGACACACTACAAGGTCTTCGCCCGGCAGGAGATCGTGGACCGGATCGAGAAGGATACGACCGGAGACGGCAAACCGGATGTCTTCGAGACCTATGAGCAGATCGCCGGACGCCTGCTGCTGAAAGAGCGCGGCGAAGACAAGAACGGCGACGGCGAGATCGACATCCGCTCGATCTACGAGGGCGGCAAGCTCAAGCAGCGCCAGATCAACGACCCGGCCCTTCTGCCTCTCTGAGCCGGCTTTCTCCGCGCCTTTCGGTAGGGTGACCCGGTGGCGGAGCTGGTGTGCAGGAAGGTCAGTGTTTCGTTCGGGGGGCCCATGCTCCTCGACGGCATCGACTTGGCGATCGAAGAGGGGCAACGCGTAGGGCTCCTCGGGCGCAACGGTTGCGGGAAGTCGACGCTGCTGCGGATTCTTGGCGGAACTCTCGCGCCGGATGAGGGCGAACTCGTGGAGCGACGAGGCGTCCGCGTGGCGGGGCTGGAGCAGGAAGTACCGCGTGCCATGAAGGGCACGGTCACGACGCAGCTCGAATCCGCCCTCGCCGGCGGGCCGGCACTCGAGGAGTGGGAGGTCGAGAGTCGCATCCACCAGGTCATCGGCCAGCTCGGCCTCCAGGCCGACGCGGCCGTGGCCGCGATGTCGGCGGGCTCCAAACGACGCGTGTTGCTCGCCCGAGCGTTGGTCATGAACCCGGACGTCTTGTTGCTCGATGAGCCGACGAACCACCTCGACGTCGAAGCCATCCGCGGGCTGGAAGAATTCCTGCAGCGACGATCAGGCTCGCTCGTGTTCGTCACCCATGACCGCACGTTCCTGCAAAGCCTCGCCACCCGGATCGTCGATCTGGACCGCGGCGTCCTGCGCAGTTACGACTGCGACTACGAGACCTATCTCGAGCGACGGGATGCGCGGCTCGAGGTCGAGCTGAACGCAAACGCCCAATTCGACAAATTGCTCGCGCGCGAAGAAGCGTGGGTACGGCAAGGCCTCAAGGCCCGTCGTACGCGCAACATGGGCCGCGTGCGCGCGCTCGAAGGGTTGCGCAAGCAACGCGATGGCCGAAGAGAAGAGGCCGGACGGGTCCGAGCCCAGGTTCAGGAGGCAGAGCGCAGCGGGAAAGTCGTGATCCGCGCGAAGGAGCTGCGCCACGGCTACCAGGGCCAGAACCTCTTCGACGGCTTCTCCTGCGAGATCCAACGGGGCGATCGGATTGGCATCCTGGGCCCGAACGGATGCGGGAAGACGACGCTTCTGCAGATCCTCCTCAAAGAGATCGAGCCCGATGCGGGCAGCGTCCTGCACGGAACGAAATTCGCCGTCGCCCGTTTCGATCAGCTTCATTCGGTGCTGGATGAGACGAAAACCGTGCAGGAGAACGTCTGCGACGAGGGCGACCTGGTGACCGTCGGTGGCAAGGCGCGCCACGTGATGGGGTACCTCGGCGATTTCCTGTTCACACCCGAGCAGGTGCGGGGGCCGATCACACGGCTCTCCGGTGGAGAGCGCAGCCGCCTGCAGCTGGCCCGGCTCCTCGCCCGGCCATGCAACGTGCTCGTGCTCGACGAGCCGACGAATGATCTCGATCTCGAAACCCTCGAACTCCTCGAAGAGCTGCTGCTCGAGTTCCAGGGAACCCTCCTCCTGGTCAGCCACGACCGTGCCTTCCTCGACAACGTCGTCACCTCCACGCTCGTCTTCGAGGGCGACGGGGAGTTGAATGAATACGTAGGCGGCTACCGGGACTGGCTGCGCGTCGTGGCTTCCCGTGAATCCCAGGAGGCCACGAAACCAGCGCTGGCAAAAGCCCGTCCGGCGACGCCTCGAACCCGCAAGCCCTCCTACAAGGAGAAGACCGAACTCGAAGGCATGCCGTCGCGAATCGAATCCATGGAGACCGAAAAGCGCGAGATCGAAGCGAAGATGGCGGATCCGTCCTTCTATAGATCCGAGGCCAAGACCATCGCGCGATCAACGGCTCGCTTGCAGGAACTGGTCGAACTTCTCGAGCAAGCCTACGCGCGCTGGGAAGAGCTCGAGGCCATCGGCACCTAGCCATGGCAAAGGCATGCTTCACGATCAGGGTCGACGTGGGCGCCGAACCGGAGCGGGTGCACGGCCTCCTCAGCGACCTCCACGCACTGCGCGTCCTCCATCCCTTGATCGAAGAGGTCCAGGATCTCGAACCCGACCCCGAACACCCGGAAGCCCACCGTTACAGGGTCATCGATCGAATCCCCATGGGACCGATACGATTGCGGGCGGCCTACACCGCGACACTCTGGGCCGTATCTCCCAAGGAGGTTCGCGGAACAGCCGAGCAGTTCCCGAGAATCCGCCTCGACACCACCTATCACATCTCGAAGACAAAGAGCGGAACCCAACTCAACGAAACCGTCCACCTGACGGCGCCCCGTCCACTCTGCAGCTGGGTTCGACGCCATGCCGAAGCCGCCCACCGCGCAATGCTCGACCGGCTCAAGACACATCTCGAGAGCACGACCGGAGTGACGTCAGAACTCGGTTGACCGATCCCGTGGCCCTCTTCGCGCTTCCCAGGCTCCGTGTGGACCGCCCGTCAAGAGGAGCCCGGGGGCGGTCGATAGACAGGGTATGGGCCTCGATCTGATCGCCATCTCTGCTCTCGGCGTGTTCGTTCTGCTGGGCATGTGGCGCGGCCTGATTCCTTCCGGGCTCGGGCTCGTATCGCTCGTGCTGGGTTACGTGAATGCCGTCTTCGCCGCGAAGCATCTGGCACCGATCGTGGCCGAGCGTCTGGAGCTGACCGCACTCGTGGCCACACCGCTCGTCGGGACGCTGGGGTTTCTAGCGACAGCCATCGTGTTCTCCATTCTCACCATCCCCCTTCGCCGCGCGGACCGGGAGCGCGCCCATGCCGTGGGCCGTGACCTGCTCGACCGGCTCGGAGGTGGCTTGCTAGGCGG
>JAFDCZ010000091.1 GCA_019312665.1 Deltaproteobacteria bacterium
GCCGACGTGACCCATCTGGGTTTCGGAGCCGGAACCCATATGTGCCTTGGCGCCCACCTGGCACGGATGGAAACCCAGGAAGCCCTCGGCGCGTTGATCGCGCGCACATGCAAACTCGAGCGCGTGGATCCCGTCGTCGCGTGGGGGACATCGATCTTCCGGGTTCCGGGGAACCTCCCGGTACGCATCTCCGCTGCCTAGACGCGGGTGATCTACGGGAAGTCATTCTTCGCGCTTCAACTCCAGTTCTCGCGCAAGGTTGCGTCACTGGCTCATCAGCCACTCGAACGGGTGCTGTTCGACTACACGAACTTCTACATCCGGTTTGGTTTGGGCCGTGAATTCGACCCTGCGAATCCCGCATGGCAGACGTACCTGGCCAGCCTCGCGGAGCGGGACAATCCAGAAGAGTGGACCTATCGCTTCTACTTGAACGAGCCCGAAGCGATGACAGCACCAGCGATCGAAGCGGACTTTGGATGCTTCTCCTACGCATTGCGGGATGACGCCAGGATCAAGCTTCACTTCCGGAATACGGAAGCGGGGCAACACTCTCCGCTGGCGATCGACCGACTGGAACGACGACGGGAAGAACTGGCGGAACTCTTCAGGCACGTTCGACAGATGCATCCCGAGCGCACCCACGCGATCGGAGCCTCCTGGCTCTACAACGTCGAAGCCTACCGTCGGCTCTTCCCGGCTTCCTACCTCGAGACCGCGCGCCCGGCTGGCCCACTCTTCCAGCGCATGTCGTTGTGGGGGCAGTTTCTCGATCGCCATGGTGAGACGAAAGATTCCATGACGCGCCCGTTTCTCTCGCGTCTGGCCCAGCAATCGAGCTTGGATCGCCTGATCGATTGCTTTCCGTTCCAAGTACTCCTCGTAGAGGCTCCGGTCATCGCATTCCGCGAGACAGACGACGAGCAAGCAATGACGGAGGCCTGAGCGGAGCGGCCCCTCTCCGCGCTACCCTCGGCTCCACCCCCGTTCCAAGGAGCCGTCATGAAGGCCGCTGTCCTACGCGCCTACAACACCCCTCTCGAAATCGAGGATGTCCAACTGGCCGATCCGGGCCCGCACGAGGTCCGGGTTCATACATCGGCGTGTGGTGTGTGCCATAGCGATCTTCATTGCCTGGAAGGTGCGCTACCGGTTCCGCCGCCAATGGTGCTCGGCCACGAACCGGCCGGAATCGTCGAAGCGGTGGGCTCGGAAGTCACCTACGTGCAGCCGGGCGATCACGTCATCGGTTGCCTGTCGGCATTTTGTGGCGCCTGCGAGTATTGCTTGCGCGGCGAACCCAACCTATGCGGAGGCGAGGCAACGAACCGCGCCCCGGACGCAGCCCCGCGCATCTCCAAGGGCGACGAGACGATCCACCAATTCGCCCACCTCTCGGCCTTCGCAGAGGAGATGCTCGTCCACGAGAACGCACTCGTGAAGATCAAAGAAGAAATGCCTCTCGAGCAAGCCGCATTGATCGGCTGCGGTGTCACCACGGGCCTCGGTGCAGCGATCAACACGGCCAACATCCGGCCGGGCCAGACCGCCGTCGTGATCGGCTGCGGCGGCGTGGGCCTTGCGGCCATCCAGGGTTGTCATATCGCGGGTGCAGCCCGGGTCATTGCGGTCGATACCGTGCCCTGGAAGCTCGAACTGGCCCAGAAACTGGGCGCCAGCGACGGCATCAACGCCAAGGAAACCGACGCCGTCGCGGCGGTGCTCGAAGCGACGGGAGGCGGCGTCGATTTCTCGTTCGAATGCATCGGAACGCCGGGTACCTGCCAGCAGGCCGCCATGATGATTCGCAAGGGTGGCACCTGCGTGTTGGTCGGGGTCGTGCCGATCGGTGTCGGCGTCGAATTCCAGCCCCTGGATCTCGTGCTCCAAGGCAAGACGATCGTCGGTTCGATGATGGGCTCCAACCGCTTTCGCATCGACATGCCGCGCTACGTCGATTTCTACCTGGACGGCCGCCTCAAGCTGGACGAGATGATCTCGACCCGGCTCAGCCTCGAAGAGGTGAACACCGCCTTCGAAAAGATGAAGGCCGGAGAGATCGCGCGCAGCGTGATCTCCTTCGACTAGCCGATGAAGGCACTCGTCTACCACGGCAAAGAAGACATGCGCGTCGAGTCCGTTCCGGACCCGACGCCGCGGGATGCTCGAAGCGCGCTGGTGAAAGTGGAGCGGGCCGCCATTTGCGGCTCGGATCTCCATCTCTATCACGGCGACATGCCTGTCCCTCCCGGCCTCGTCGTAGGCCACGAATTCGTCGGGGAAGTCATGGAGACCGGCAGCGACGTGGCGAACGTCCGGGTCGGCGACCATGTGCTGGTTTCGGGCGTGATCGGCTGCGGCCAGTGCAAGCGTTGCGTGCGCGGGGAGGTGGTGCGCTGCGAGCGCAAACAAACCCAGGTGTTCGGCGTGGGCCCGGATCTACCCGGTGGCCAGGCCGAGGCCGTTGCCGTGCCCGGCGCGGATCACGCCATCCGCCCGATCCCCGAAGGCGTGAGCGTCGAGCAGGCCGTCCTTCTCACCGACATCCTGCCGACGGGTTACTTCGGCGCCCGCAATGCGGACATCGAGCCGGGGGATACCGTGGTCGTGATCGGTGCGGGCCCTGTGGGCTTGTTGGCCCTGCTCTCGGCCCAGCTCTTCGGTGCGGCGCGCATCCTGGTCGTCGACCGCGTCCCGGAACGCCTCGCCCTGGCCAAAGAACTCGGCGGCATTCCGGTCCCCGCCGCCGAAGCGGACGCCACCATCGCGGAGCTGACGAACGAACAAGGCGCCGATCGGGTCATCGAAGCGGTCGGATCCGACGCGACGATCCTGAAGGCGATCGACTGGGTTCGTCCCGCCGGAACCGTCTCGGTGATCGGCGTGAACACCAGCCCATCCGTTCCCTTTCCGATGGTCCTGGCGTTGATGAAGGATCTCACCTTCCGGATCGGCCTGGTGCCCGTGCCGGAACTCTGGCCTGCCCTGATTCCACTCGTCGCTTCGGGGCGCCTGCAACCGGAGAGGGTGTTCACTCACCGGATGGGGCTCTCCGAAGGCGCGGAGGCCTACCGACTTTTCAGTGCGCGGGAAGACGGCATCCTCAAGGTGCTCCTCGATCCGAGCCGCTGAGGTCGGGCGGCGAGAAACGCCAGCCCGGCCAAACCGACCGACTAGGATCTGCCGGCGAGCAGCTTGCCAACCTGCTCGAGGAGGAGCGTCGGCCCGAAGGGCTTCGAGAGCAGGGGGACGTCGGCGGGCCACACCCGATCCCGGTCCGGATGCCCGCTCATCACGAGGGCGGGAAGGCCGGGCGCTCGTGTTCGAATGGCCTCGACTGCAGAGAGCCCATCGAGACCGGGCATGCTGAGATCGAAGAGAAGCAGGTCGATGTCTCCCGGCTGCGCGTCGAAACGGGTGACCGCGTCGTCGCCATTCTCGGCCTCCAGCACCCGATAGCCGGCTCCCTCGAGGGCCACACGCGCCATCCGCCGCACGCTCGGCTCGTCCTCGGCCAGCAGGATGGTCCCCTCCCCGGTCGATTCGAAGGATGCCCGGGCTGCGTCACGCTGTTCGACCGCGGCGGCTGACTCCGTGGCGGCCGGCCAGAAGAGCCGAAAGCAACTTCCGGCGCCCGGATGGCTCGTCACTTCGATCGAGCCTCCATGCGCTTCGACGATGCCGTAGGCGACCGCGAGACCCAGACCGGTTCCGTGGACTTTGCGTTTGGTCGTGAAGAACGGATCGAAGATGCGACGGCGGGTCTTGGCATCCATTCCCACGCCGTCATCTGTGACGGAAAGTTCGAGTGCCTGGCCCCCGTCGATTCCTCGGGCTGACAACACGATCCGGCCCCCGGAATCGATGGCATCCGCAGCATTCAGCAGGAGATTCGTGAGCACCCGGCGAAGCTCCGTCGGATCAGCCGCCGCCGGGGGCGTGTCCGGGCCGATTTCAATCACAAGGGCTGCTCCGGGTGCGAGCGAGGGACGCAGCAGCGCTTCCTGCTCTGCGAACAAAGCCTGCAGATCCACGGAGCCCTCGGCGCGGGGCCCCTGACTCGCGAACGCCAGCAACCCCTGGGTGAGAGCCGCGCAATGTTCAGCGGAACGCTCGAGATCTTGCAGCGGAGCGCGAGCCGGATCGTCGGCAGGAAGTCCTTGGAGGAGCAAACGGGCGTTGCCGAGGATGCCGGTGAGTTGATTGTTGAAATCGTGGGCCAGGCCGCCCGCCAGGGTGCCCAGGGTCTCCATCCGATCCGCGTGTTGCATGCGCTCAGCGATTCGCCGCTCTGCGGTCACATCGTGGGTCACCCACACGCGTCCAAGATGTGTTCCGTCCGCCTGACGCACGCTCTCGGCACTCATCCACAACACACGACCATCGTCTTCCGGAAAACGCAATTCGAAGACCTGCTGGGGAAGGAGTCGCGACCTGCTGAGCCTCGCCATGTGGGCGTCCAGCTCCGGCTGCACCTTCGGATCCAGCCGGGAACGAATCGCCATCATCACGTCCTGCACTTGTCGCCCGACCCAGGAATCCGGCGACCCGAGGTCGAACTGATCGACGACGGTCTGGTTCATCAACTGAACCCGGCTCGAGCTGTCGGTGAGCAGGATCCCCACGGGCACGGCTTCGAGAAGCGCCTCCGTCTCGCTGCGACCCACTTCCAGCGATCGACCCTGCAGTTCACTGTCCTTTCGCGTCTGGGCGGCACGAAGAACCAACACGATCGCCTCGACAAGTTCCTCGATGAACGCTTCCAGCTCCTCCTTCGGAGTGGGCGACGGCCAGAAGACGACTCCGAGCGCACCGACCAGCTCTCCGTCCACGCGAATGGGTGCCGCCATCCCCCATTCGATTTCGCTCCCCCGCACGACAGGTGCCAGAAGCGGCTCTTCCTCCAGAGGGTTCAGGCGAATGGGCCCGTGGCTCGCGATGACCCGAGCGGCGAGCGGACTGTCGAGCGGTGACCGGCGGAGCGCCGCCGGCATGGGCGGGAAACGCTCCGAAGGAAGGAGTTGGAACGACTTTCCGTCTCGCTTCCACAAGCTGATGAGGGGCTCCGGGCGCACACCCCCAAGTGCCACGGCCAGGTCGGCGAGCATCCGAGCGCGATCGGTCCCGACACGCGAGATGCTGGCAACACGTCGAAGAAGGTCGCGCTCCTGGCTCATTTCCCGCTGGCGCCGATAGACCCGCTCGACGAAAGAAAGGAGCTGGCAGATCGCGGTACCAAATCCGAGTACCATCCATGCTGCCAACATGTCGGGCTTCGCCCGGACCAAGCTCTCGATGGTGCGATCCGGGAGTTCGATGAGAATCATCGCGACGAACGCCACGCTGACCGCATGCTCGACTGCGCTCGCGCGGGTTCGCCTCGCATACCTCCAGACGACGACCGAACTCGCCGCAAGCAGAGCCGAACCGCCCAGAGCACCCGCCAACTCCCCGATCCGATGGTCGGCGAGGTGCACCAGGCCAATCGCGGGCGCGCCCAACCAAAGCCAGGCCGGCAAGCTTCGGAACCGGCGATCGCGGGTAAAGCTCAACGCGCCCGCCAGCATCAGGCCTTCCGCGAGGAGCGACGCGGTCTCCGTGAGCACCTGAAGCCAGACACGCCCGTTCGCGATGGCGTCGAGGCCCCCGGTGAGCGCGAGCATGGCCCAGGCGGCTCCCCACAAGGGTGCAGCCCGCAGCTCGGTGTAGCGCGTCCGCAGGAGGAGGTAGGCCGGAATGGCCACCACGACCGCGGAGAGCAACAACGGGAGCGCGTCCAACGATTCCTCCTGACCTGTCCGGATCATACCATCGGTGTAGTCTGCGCCCATGAGGGATGACGCAACGGAGATCACCAACCTCTTGTATCGCTATGCAGAATGCATCGATGCGGGCGACTTCGCCGGAGTGGGAAAGCTCTTCGCCCACGCCGTGCTCACGGCGGACGGTACGGCCATGCGTGTCGAGGGTGCCGATGAGGTCGCCAGCCACTACGCCGGAACGACCCGCTTGTATCCTGAACCAGGTACGCCCAAGACCAAACACGTCATCACGAACCCGATCCTGGAGATCGATGCTGCTGCGGGAAGTGCGGAGGTCCGCTCGTATTACACGGTCTATCAGCAGACCGAAAGGCTCCCGCTTCAACTGATCATCACCGGGCGCTACCGGGATCGCGTCGAACGCGTCGATGGACACTGGCGCTTCGCATCACGCTGCTTCTTCGTCGATCAGGTCGGCGATCTGAGCCAGCATCTGCTGTTCGATCTGGCCGCACCTGGCGGAGACAGGACCTAGGCGCTTGCCTCTGCGACGGCGGCCCGGATCCCCCGGCGAATGCGGTGCTGCCGGGATTTCACGGCTCCGGGCTTGATGCCCCGGCGTCTCGCCAACTCCGCGACGGACACATCGGCCAGCACCGGCGCCATCACCAGCTCCAGGCGATCCGGCGGGAGGGTCTCGAGCACACGGGTCGTCGCGCGAAGCTGCCGACGCGCGTGCAGCGCGCGATCGAGGGGCACCACTTCTGCCAGGCCGTCGTGCTCTTCGACCACCTCTCGCGCGCGGCGGCGACGCAGGGTGCGCATGCGGAACAGGCTTTCGTTTCGTGCGATGCCGAGAATCCAGGTCGAGAAGGAGGACCGACCCTCGAACCGGTCCAGGCCCTTGTGCATGCGCAGGAAGACCTCCTGGGTCACGTCATCCGCCTCAGCGGCATCCCGCATCCGCGACTGCACGTAGCGGAGAACCCGGGGGCGGTAGCGGTCATGCAGGGCCTGAAAGGCCATTGCGTCGCCTGCCAGGGCGTCCCTCACCAGATCCAGATCGTCGATCGCTGCGTCCATGCCACCATCCTCCCTTCGAGCATTGGGTTCACGACCCAATACGCGGCGGCGCGGAAAAACGTCGCAGGTGAGGACGATTTTCTCTCGATCAGAGGCGGGGGAGAAGGCGGGGGCCGAGCAGCGCCCCTGCGATCGCAACGAGCGCGCCTGGCCCGAGATGGGCCATGAAGGCGTGGGCCGGGTCGTACATGCAGGCCCACTGCATCACCAACGCCGGCAGCGATCCGGCGGCGGCCCCGAGGCAAAAGCCCGCCAGGCGCCGATTGAGCACGGCCCGGCGCCGAAGGGCCCAAAAGCCCGCGCCCAGCGGAACCAGGGAAAACAGCAGGGTCTGGATGTTGCAGCCGGAGCGCATCCCCAGGCTCGACGGCGCCAATGCGGGAGCGAACAAGCCGATGGCGAGCAGACCCACCCAGGCCACCGTCACGATCAGTAGCGCCCAGAGGGTGCCTCGCGAACGGCCACCGGGGGTCGCCAGGGAAAAGGCACCCACCACTGCGGCGACTCCGAGCGCGAGGCCCAACGCGGATTCCAAAGCGAAACGCGGCGCATCGATGAGTTGGCCTGCAAATCCTGGACGGAACGGCCCGCTCAGCCAAGCCAGGGCTACGACGACGCACCAGGCCGCTGCCAGCCATAATGCGCTGGCGGCGTCCTCGCGGAGAGGACGGCGGACGGGTTCGAGATCGGCACTCAGCTCATCGATCAAGCGGGGACCGCGCGGTGCAGTCATAGCGGCTCCTCTTCGATCCACCGACGCAGCTCGCGCATCGCCCGATGGACCCGCGAGCGCATTGCGGTGGTGCTGATCGCAGCCCGGCTGGCGGCGTCCTCGACCGTGCGGCCTTCGAGCTTGGTCAGCACGATCGCCTCCCGGAAGGAATCAGGTAGCCGGGCGAGCAGACGATCCACCTCGAGGGCGGCCTCCGGCCGATTCTCCTCGGCTGCGCTCCGCTCGTCTGCCCTCCACTCAACTGCCATTTGGACTCGCTCTTCATCGGCGTGGGATGCCGTGGCGTCCCGGAGGTTCCGGCCCCGGCGCAGCATGTCGATGGCTTTGTGGCGGGCGATCGCCATCAGCCAGGGACGGAACGGGCGGGACGAATCCCATGTATGCCGGGCTTTGTGAACGGCGATCAGGGTCTCCTGGACGCCATCCTCGGCCAGGCTGGCCTCGCCGATGACGCGGGTCAGGTAGGCCCGAAGCACGCCATCGAGCTCGGTCAAGAGCGCCCGGTAGGCGGCCGCGTCCCCTTCCTGGGCACGACGCATTCCGCTGGCCCAGCGCGCCTCTTCCTTGGCGCGGCTCTCCTGCCCACCGTTCATCGGGCGGCCAACGCTTCCTGGTGCACCAGGGCTTCGTCCATCATCGGTTCTAGTAACCCAACTCGAGATCCACCCGCCCCTGCAACGGCTCTCCTCGGATGAAACGATCCAGGTTCAGCACGAATGCGTCGAGCAATCCGCTCAACGCACCGGGCGCACTCCAGGAGATATGCGGGCTCAGACGTACTTTGGGATGGGAATACAGCCAATGCCCGGCGGGCAACGGCTCGGGCTCGACCACGTCGAGGGAAGCCAGCGCGATGCGCTCCGTCTCCAGGGCTTCTCGCAACGCCTCCTGATCGATGAGCTCGCCCCTGGCGATGTTGATCAGATGCAGGCCCGGTTTCGCTGCAGCCAGGGCTTCGCGGCCGATCATATGGTGGGTCTCCGGTGTGGCGGGCGCGGCAATCACGAGATGGTCCGAGCTTCCCATCAGGGCGCTCAGATCGGATGCCAATTCGACCCCCGGCGGTGGGCTCGTGGAGGCATGGCGCCTCAGCCCAACGACGTGCATGTCGAACGCCTGCGCGCGCCGGGCAACCGCCTGGCCGATCCCTCCCAGGCCGATCAGACCGAGAGTGCGGCCCGCCATCCCGCCGAGAAAGCGGGTGGTATTCCAGCGTTCGGGGGGTTCGTGCACCCAGGCCTCGGGGAGCTGCTTCTCGGCCGCCAGGATCATTGCGAGGGCCCACTCGGCAATCGGTACCGCGCTCGCACCTCGAGAACACGTAAGGACCGCATCGCCCAATACATCGAAGGGAAATGCGTTCACGCCTGTTCCGTAGGCATGCACCCACTTCACGCCGCGATCCATTGCTTCACGCAGGTTGTCGCTGGCGTCCGTGAAGGTGAGAAGCACATCGGTGGCGGGGCCCTGCGGAATCAGGCCCTGCCTCGGGATCACCTCGACACTCAGATCAGGGAACCGGGCACGCAGCGGCCGGAGCAGACCTTCCGGAACGTGGCTCAGGACTCGGGGCGCGTTTTCGACCATCATCGGGTCAGGGTGTCATCCGATGAGCCCCTCGGCCAGTCGCTTTTTTCGGGAGTGCGATGAAACGAGGATTGACAGCTCTCCCTTCCCGGGGACCCTTTGGGCTCCCCTTCCTGGAGGTACGGCCATGATCTCAGCCGAAGAACGCTACGAGAAGAAGACGACGACGATCCTGGGCAAGACGATGGCCTATGTCGAGGTCGGAAGCGGCGACCCCATCGTGCTGCTTCACGGCAACCCCACCTCCTCCTACTTGTGGCGCAACATCATTCCGCACCTGGAAGGCCTCGGCCGTTGCATCGCGCCAGACCTCATCGGCATGGGAGATTCGGAGAAGCTCGAGAACCCGGGGCCAGAGAGCTACCGCTTCGTCGAGCACCGTCGTTACGTGGATGCGTTGCTGGAGCAGCTTGGCGTTGCCTCGAACGTGACCCTCGTCATCCACGATTGGGGCTCGGCCCTCGGCTTCGATTGGGCCAATCGCCATCGAGATGCAGTGCGCGGCATCGCGTACATGGAAAGCATCGTCATGCCCCTCAGCTGGGACCAGTGGCCGAAGGCCGCCACCGCGCCGTTCAAGGGCTTCCGCTCGCCCGCAGGTGAAGACATGATCCTGGAGAAGAACATGTTCATCGAGCAGATCCTGCCCACGTCGGTGCTGCGCGATCTGAGTGACGAAGAAATGGAGGTCTACCGCCGACCCTTCCTCGAGCCCGGCGAAGATCGTCGCCCCACGCTCACGTGGCCGCGCCAGATTCCGCTGGAGGGAGAGCCGGAAGACGTCGTCGAGATCGTGGGCAGTTACGGTGCATGGCTGTCGGAATGCGATGTGCCGAAGCTCTTCGTGGATGCAGAGCCGGGCGCCATCTTGCGCGGAGAGGCCCGGGATTTCTGTCGCAGTTGGCCAAACACCACGGAGGTCTCGATCAAAGGCATCCACTTCGTCCAGGAAGACTCACCGGACGAGATCGGGCGAGCGATCGCCGAGTGGATGAAGGGTATCTAAGACCCCTGGCTCTCGGTGAACGGCCTCCGAGAGTCTTCGATCGATCGTCAGGAGTTTGAGCCGCTTCGCTTCTCATGGCGGATCGCGGGGCGGGGGGACGGCCATCGAGGAATGGCTCGGCCGGGACTTGGGTGGCCGCGAAAAACCTGGATGCGGGTTCGCTTACGCGGCTTCGCCGCCAGCGAACGAGCGCACGCTCACCGGATGAGATGCCTGCGCTCTATTTCCTCGCTGCCCGTCCCCCCGCCCCGCGATCGGCCGTGCTGGTAACCGGAACCGCTTCGCCGGGGCTGGGCGCAGGCCGGGCGGAAATAGAGCGCAGGCATAGGTCCCATTTCATCGTGCGCTTAGGTTGCCCGCGGCGAAGCCGCAAAGGGCAACACCCTGTCCAACTCCCTACGCGGCCACCCGACCCCCGGCCGAGCCATTCCGCCCGGCCTGTGCCCAGCCCCGGCGACTCCGTCTCTCGCATGAGAAGCGAAGCGGATCAAGAAATGACGTTTTGGGATCTCGCTGCTGAGGCGAGTTCGGCTCGAGAGGTTCTAGCGGGAGACGGAGTCGACGATGCGCTCGAGTGCAGCGGTAAGGATTGGACGAGAGGTCGCGAAGTTGATGCGCGCGAAGCCAATGCCCGGGGGTCCGAAATCGCCGCCATCCGAAAGCGCCACCTTTCCCTTCTCGAGGAAGTGGCGATACGGGGACGGTGAGAGATTCATCGCCCGGAAATCGAGCCATGCGAGATAGGTGGCCTCGGGGCGGAAGAACCGGACCTCCGGAAGCTCCTGGCGAACGGTTTCGGCGATGAAGTCCCGGTTCGATTCGAGGTAGGCGAGCAGTTCGCGCAACCACGGCTCGCCCTCCTGCCAGGCCGTGAGGCTGGCCTGGATCCCAAGGCTGCCGAGGCCTCCGCGGAAGTGGCGCGAAAAGGCGAGAAAGCGTTCCCGCAAATCCTCGCTGCCGAACACTGCCAGCGCGCAGCGGAGGCCTGCAATGTTGAATGCCTTCGAGGCCGAGGTGAGCGTGATCGTCCGGCTGGCTGCGTCGTCGGAAAGCATGGCGAACGGGATATGCGTGCAGCCCGGATACACGAGATCGGAATGAACCTCGTCGCTGACCACGATGAGGTCATGGGCCGCGGCGATCTCCGCGATTCCCTGGAGTTCCTCCCGCCGGAACACACGCCCGCTCGGATTGTGGGGGTTGCAGAGCAGCAGCACTTTCGAGCGCGCAGCGTTTGCAGCAAGGCCCTCGAGATCCACCCTGTAACCGGACTCGCCGAGGGAAAGCGGGTTCTCTTCCAGCTTGCGCCCGAGGTCCTTGACGACCCCGATGAAGGGCGAATAGATGGGCGTCTGCACGATCACACCATCCCCGGGCGCGCTGAATTGCTCGAGGATCACGTACATGGCCTGGACCACTTCGGTCAGCAACTCGATCTGACGAGGCTCGACTTGCCATCCCCAGCGCTGGAAAGCCCGATCGACAAAGACCTCGGGCAAGCCCGTCGGTGCCGGATGCATCGGGTAGCCAAGGTCTCCATTGTCCAGGCATTCCTGCAAACGCCGGCGGATGGGCTCGGCGACCTCGAAATCCATGTCCGCCACCCAAAGCGGAAGAACGTCCGCCGGATAGGTACGCCACTTCTCGCCGCTGCGGCGGCGCAGGACCTCGATGTCCAGATCATCGAATCGGGGGTCAGCCACCCGGGAAGTGTAACGATCTCCGCCGTCGGCCTTGCCCGGACGGACCACGGATTCCATCGCCGCTTCGTCCCGGCCACCTCCCAGAAAACCCGCGATCCGCGCTGCTGCTGCGGCAGGAGCTTCAAGAAGCGATTCGAAGGAGATCGCACACCAGCTGCAATCGCCGCGCTGTTCGAGGAGCGCGCGCGTTTCAGCTTGTTGGGCAGCCAGCACCTCAGCCAGACGTTGCGGGGCGAGACCGCCGCTCTCCTCTCCAAGGCGGGCGAGCATGGCATCCTGAGAGATCACCACCGCAGCCGGATCCCGCTCGGCCAGCAGCACCTGGTAACGAAGCCCGGGTGCCTCCGGGAGATGAGGCAAGAGCGCCGAGATCACCTTGACGGCGTGGCCGGGGCCGTGCGCTCGAAGCCATGCCTGGGCTTCCGCATCGCGGGCAAGCGCCCGAACGCGACGATGTTCGAAATACCCGTAGCGGTTGTTGGCGTCCGGCAAGCGTGACCCGTCTGCCAGGACAGACGTCCCCGCCGCGGCCAGCATCTGCATCAACAACGAGGTTCCGGAGCGCGGCAAGCCGCTCACCACGACGACCGTTCGCGCCATCGAACTCACGCGCGGTTCCGATACAGCCGCCGCACGAACGGCCCGAGCGACAGGCCCTGAACAAGAATGGAAAATGCCACCACCGTATACGTGATCGACACGATCACTTCCCGTTCAGGCCCGGCGGGCACCTGCAGCGCCAACGCGACAGAGATCCCGCCACGAAGCCCGCCCCACGCCATGATCTTCACCGCGTGGGGACTGAAGGTTCGCCGGATCCGCAGCAACGAGACACCCGCTCCCACCGCAATCGTTCGCGCGCCGAGCACCAGTGGAATCGCCAACAGCCCCGCGACCAATCGCGCCGGCGTGAAATCGAGCAACAAGAGTTCGAAGCCGATCATCACGAACAACACAGCGTTCAGGATCTCGTCCACCAGCTCCCAGAACGTGTCCAGGTTGTCGCGGGTCGCGTCACTCATGGCGAAGCGGCGTCCGTGATTCCCGATCAGCAGGCCTGCAGCCACCATCGCGAGCGGTCCACTGGTGTGCAGGGCGTGCGCCAGCGCATAGCCACCGGTCACGAGTGCCAGGGTGATCAAGACCTCGACCTGGGGGCTGTCGACCGTTCGCAGCATCCCATAAGCCAACGAGCCAAGAACGAGGCCCAGTGCCACACCGCCGACCGCCTCCTGAAGCAATAGCCCCAGGGCCGCCGAGGGATCGAATCCACCTTCCGTGGTTGCAGCGCCGACCACCACCAGAAAGACGACCAGACCGACGCCGTCGTTGAAGAGCGATTCCCCGACGATCTTGGTTTCGAGGCTCTTGGGTACGCCGGCCTGCTTCAACACGGCGAGTACCGCAATGGGATCCGTTGGTGAGATCAGCGCGCCGAACGCGAGGCACCACACCCAGGGGAGCTGCAAGCCAATGGCGCCGAACAACCCCCAGGACGCAACGGCGATCAGCAGGGTAGAGAGGAGCACACCCAGAGTCGCCAGGAACGAGACGACCCAGCGTTGTTCTCGCAGATCGCCCAGATCCACATGAAGCGCCCCGGCAAAGAGCAGGAAGCCCAGCATCCCGTCGAGGAGAGTCGGCGCGAACTCCACTTCCCGGAACCAGGCAAACCACTCGGGCGAGGCAAGGCCGAACCGCCCGAGGGCGAGCAGGCCCAGGGAGAACAGCAGGGCGATGGCCATCACCCCGATCGTGGTCGGCAGCCGCAAGGTGCGCTGGTTCAACCACGCGAACAGGGCGGAGAAACTGATCAACAGCGCAGCGACGTTGAAGAGATCCATGGGAGGCCCGTATGCTAGCGACCTCCCGGGACACTCCATGAAACGATCCATCGACCCTACAGCGCATTTTCCCGCCGACTACCGCCAGGCACGAGAGTCCTTTCTTGCCGCCGCGGAAAGCGCGGGAGCCCGTGTGACGTCTCACGTTCTCGATGTGCGCGGTGCGGACGGATGCGAATTGGCCATCGATACGGCGGCTCTCGGCCCCGCGATTCCGGACTCTCTCCTCGTCGTGAGTTCGGGCATCCACGGTGCGGAAGGCCGTGCGGGGAGCGCGCTCCAGCACCTCCTCCTCACTCAGCCCGAGGCTGCCGGGTTTTTGCCTCCCGAAATGGGCCTGCTGCTCGTCCACGCCCTCAACCCCTGGGGCTTCGACATGGGCCGACGGGTGAACGAGCACAATGTCGATTTGAACCGCAACTTCCTCCGCCACCCGGAGGAGCACGAGATTCGCCCGGACTACGAGAGGCTGAAGGTTCATCTCAACCCGACACACATGGATGAAGAACACGACGCGTTGGCCCGGCAGGCGTTTACAGCCTTCGCCAGGGAACATGGCGGCGCCCGCCTGCAACAGGCCTTGTCTGCCGGGCAGCACGCCCATCCAAAAGGCACCCAATACGGTGGCCACGAAGCGGAGCCGAGCAACCAGTTGCTGCGAAAGATCGCGCGGGAGGGCATGTGCGGTGTGAGCCGGGCCGCGTGGATCGATGTCCACACCGGCCTCGGCCCCCATGGCGTGCCCGAGCTCATCACGGAGCTGCCGCCCTCGGATCCGATCTATCGCCGGGGCCGGGCCTGGTACGGCGACGCCTTCCGCAGCGCGGCCTCCGGCGAGTCGGTGTCGGCCTCACTCTCCGGCGTCATCGAGGTCGGCCTGTGCGAGGAAGCCGACCCTGCCTGCGAACTCACGCCCTTCACCGCGGAGTTCGGCACCTACCCGCCGGAGCGCGTGTTCTGGGCCCTGCGTGCCGACAACTGGCTCCAGCATCACGGCGACAGGGCCTCCGCCCGCGGCCAGGCCGTCCACTCCGAGCTGCAGGAGGTGTTCTCTCCACGAGATCCCGGCTGGCAGAGCGCCGTGTTGGAAGCCGGCGCGCGAGTCGTCCGCCAGGCACGCGAGGGCCTGATTCAGGACGGGCCCTGAGGCTTTTCGCCAAGCGTCACGCTAGCCTGTTCCGGTCATGCCCACCCGGAGCGCCCCCCTGGTTCTCTGCCCCCGTCCCGCTCCTCGGCCGGAGGGCCAATGATCCGCAATGGCGTCGAACGCCTTGGCGGACGCACGATCAGCGCCATTTCCGAGCTGGGCCGGTTCGCCCGCTTCGGAGGTTGGATCGTGGGCGGATTGCTGCGCCCACCCTTCCGCCCCCGGCGGATCGTGCGTGAGGCCTACGACAGCGGCGTGCTCTCCTTGGCGATCGTTTGCGCCTCGGGCCTGGCGGTAGGCCTGGTCCTGAGCCTCCAGCTCTACAACGTGCTGGTCCGGTTCGGCGCGGAAGAATCCCTGGGCGCGGTGATCGGGCTCACCCTGATCCGAGAGCTCGGCCCGGTGCTCACCGGCCTTCTCGTCACCGGCCGGGCGGGCTCGGCCATGACGGCGGAAATCGGCATGATGGTGGCCACCGAGCAGATCGACGGCATGCGCACGATGGCCGTCGACCCGATGAAGTTCGTGGTCGTGCCGAAGGCCATCGCGCTCACCCTCTCGATGCCTCTGCTCTCTGCGCTCTTCATCGTGGCCTCGATCTTCGGCGGCTACCTGGTGGGAGTACAGCTGCTAGGCCTCGAAACAGGCACCTACTTCGGAAGCCTCGAGAACGCCGTCGAGTTCAGGACGGATGTGGTGGGCAGCGCGCTGAAGGCCCTGCTCTTCGGTGCCCTCGTGGCCCTGATTGCCACCTTCCGAGGCTTCACGACCGGACGCAGCACGGCAGAAGTGAGCGCATCGACCACCGCCACGGTGGTAACGGGCTCGGTCTGCATCTTGCTGGCCGACTACATCTTCACCGCCCTCTGGGGCTTCTAGAAATCCGGGAGAATCGCCATGCAGAGCCACCCCGGCCGCGATCTGGTCGTCGGCCTCTTCGTGCTGGCCGGTATCGGTGCCCTCGCCTACCTCTCGACCCAGCTCGGGGGTTTGACCTTCAAGGGCGAGGGCGGCTTCACGCTCCGAGCGACCTTCGATGAGATCGGTGGCCTCTCGGCACGCTCACCGGTCGTCATCTCCGGGGTTCCGGTGGGCCAGGTCGTCGCCATCAAGCTGGACGACGATCTTCGCGCAGCCGTCGAGCTGGACGTCGAGCTGGGCCTGGAATTGCCGATCGATACCTCCGCTTCGATCCGAACGTCGGGCCTGCTCGGGGATCAGTTCATCGCCCTCGAGCCCGGCGGCGAAGACGAGTTGCTCGAAGCCGGCGACATCCTTTCCTTTACCGAGAGCGCACTCAACTTCGAGAAGCTGATTGGCACCTTCGTCCACGATGCCGGTCTGGGAGGGGGTGAATAGTGCAATCGCTTCAGCGTCGAACGAGCACGGCCGCCCGCGCGGCTGCGATCTGCCTCGTCCTCTCCTGGAGCCTTGCCTGTGCCAGCACCCCACCGGACCCCTACCAGGGATTCAACAAGAGCATCTTTAGATTCAACGAAGGATTGGACCGGATGGTTCTCGAACCGGTCGCGAAGGGCTGGGATTGGGTCCTGGCCGGATTCGCCAAGACCGGTGTGGGAAATTTCTTCGACAATCTCCGGATGTTGCGCGCCATGCTGAACGATCTCCTGCAGGGGAAGCCGACCCGGAGCGGGATCGATGTGGGTCGTTTCGCGGTGAACACCACGATCGGGATCGTCGGCCTGTTCGACCCGGCAACA
>JAFDCZ010000234.1 GCA_019312665.1 Deltaproteobacteria bacterium
GTCGGCCTGTTCGACCCGGCAACACCGATGGGAATTCCCCACTACGAGGAAGACTTCGGCCAGACGCTGGGTGTCTGGGGGCTTGGCCCGGGGCCGTATTTCCAGGTTCCCTTCTTCGGCCCTTATTCCGGACGTGATCTGGCCGCTTTTCCTGTGGATTTCGTGACCGTTCCGAGCGCCTACGGCATCACAGTGATCGACATCATCAATACCCGGGCGACGTACCTCGAAGAGATCGCTGAGAACCGGGAATCCGCTCTGGACTACTATGTCTTCGTCCGAAACGCCTATCTCCAGAACAGGCAGCGGCGGGTCATGGATGGAGAAGAAGCGGCCGAGGATGACGATGACGACTTCTATGATCTGGATGAACTGGACGACGATGAGCTGGATGCAGGCGAAGAAGACACGGATACGGGCGCGTCGCTCGATTGAGCTGGCGCTGGGAGTGATCCTGGTCGCAGCGGCCCCGGTATGGGCCTCGGCGGTGGAAACGGCCGCCGCGCGGGCTGTGATGGAAGAGACCGTGAGCGATGTGCTCGCCGTGCTTCGGGCGCCGGAACTCGAAACCCCGGAACGACGCACACGGCTCGAGACCATCGCCCGAGATCGCTTCGATTTCGAGACCATGTCCAAGCTCGTCCTGCGTCGATCCTGGAAGAAGTTCTCGGCCCAGCAGCGAGTCGATTTCGTCGATGCCTTCACGGACCATCTGGCGACGAGCTATGGCACCCGCGTCGAACGCTACAACGAGCAGGATGTCCAGATCACCGGAGATCGCAGCGAACCTCGAGGCGACGTCACGGTTCTCACGACCATTCTCGGTGGCAGTGCCAGTGACATCTCGATGGACTATCGGTTGCGGGCCAAAGAGGGCATCTGGCGAGTGATCGACGTGAAGATCGAGGGCATCAGCCTGATCTCGAGCTTCCGCTCCCAGTTCAAGGAAGTCCTCTCCCAGAACGGGCCCGACGAAGTCCTGCGGCGGCTCAAGGAGAAGACGGCCACCCTCGAGAATTCAGGCGCCTGAGCTCAGGAGCGTCCAGCCCGCCGGCTCTTCACCGCTTCCGCCAGGATCTCGAACAAGGGCTCCGTCCGCTCCCAGCTCATGCAAGCATCGGTGATGCTCATGCCGCGGGGAAGGCTGCCGTCGGTCGCGTAGTTCTGGCGACCGTCGACGAGAAAGCTCTCCATCATCAGCCCGATGATGGCCTGGGATCCAGCGGCGACCTGACGGGCCAGATCCTTGGCGACGTCGGGCTGGCGCTCGTGATCCTTGTGGCTGTTGCCATGGCTGCAATCGATCATCACGCGCCCGGGCAGGTTTGCCTTCTCGAGGGCCACCAGGACCTCCGCGATCGCGCTCTCCTCGTAGTTGGTCCCGGAGGCGCCACCGCGAAGGATCATGTGGGTGTCTTCGTTGCCCGTCGTTGCGACGATGGCCGCCACGCCCTGCTTCGTGACCGAGAGGAAATGATGGGGATGAAGTGCTGAACCCATCGCGTCGATGGCAACCTGCACGCTTCCATTCGTCGCATTCTTGATTCCCACCGGCATCGAGAGACCGGAGGCAAGCTCTCGGTGCACCTGGCTCTCCGACGTGCGCGCACCGATCGCCCCCCAGGAGACCAGGTCGGCGATGAACTGGGGCGAGATCGGGTCGAGGAACTCACAGCCCGCTGGCAAGCCGCGTTCAGCCACCTCGAGCAGGAAGCGGCGCGCCTTCCGCAGGCCGTCGTTGATGGCGAAGGTCTCGTCGAGGTGGGGATCGTTGATCAGGCCCTTCCAGCCAACCGTTGTGCGCGGCTTCTCGAAATAGACCCGCATCACCAGGCATAACTCGCCTGCGAAACGCTCCACCACCGGCACCAGACGGTCGGCATACTCCAGCGCGGCATCGGGATCATGTACCGAGCAGGGGCCAACCACGACGACGAGCCGGTCATCTTCTCCGCGCAGAATATTCGTGATCTGCTTGCGGCCTTCCGCGACCGTGCGAGAGCTTTTCTCCCCGAGGGGGAGTTCCTCGAAGAGGATCGCGGGCGGAATCAGGGGGCGGAGCTCGCGGATCCGCAGGTCGTCGGTCTCGAAGATCATGGCCGCGAACGTTAGCGGACCCAGCTCCTCGGCCACCGGCTGAGGCGGAAAATCCTGTGCCGAATCAAGGGGCTTACGGGTTTCCGAGCCCTCCCAGGGCGCTTCGCAGGGATGCGCCGTCCGAGCTCTCGGCTCCCGGCCCGATCACGCCACGTCCCGAGCAACAAGCATGGCTCAGGACCTCGGGAGGGTGGCCGATAAGTCGGCGGCCATGTCGCAACGCCCCGTGCCTCTCCTGGGCCGCATCGCCCTCCACCTGAAGCTCATCAACATGGATCAGCTCGCTGCGGCGACCCACCAGCAGGGAACCCGAGGTGGGAACCTGGGTGCGATCCTCGTCGAGCAGGGCGCTCTTTCCGAGCCTCAGCTGCAACAGGTGCTCCGTGCCCGCCAACAGATCGTCGCCAAGCATCGGGCCAGCCAGGCCGCCGAGCAGGCCGCGCCCGAAATGGAGCACGGCGAGAACACTGCGGCCGTCTCTGGGCCCGAAGTCACGGCGGAACCTTCGACGCAACCGACCCAGGCGGCACCCGACGCCCAGGTCGTCGCCCGAGCACTGAGCCCGCGCCCGCCGGCGACTGCCTCCGCGAGCCCGCAGAATGCTGAGGAGCTCATCTCCCTGCTTCGAATGGGTGTGGAGAAGGGTGCCAGCGATATCCACATCCACAGCGGCACCCCGCTGCGTCTTCGGCTCCATGGCAGCTTCGAGCAGATCAATGACACGCCGATGGAAAAGGACGCGACGGAAGCCTTGATCCTTTCGGCGCTGACCGACGAGCAGCGCACGACATTCCTGGAGCGCGGTGAGCTCGACTTCGCCTACGAGGTCCCGGGCCTCGGTCGCTTCCGCGCCAACATCTTCCGTCAACAGCGGGGAACGGATGGCGTCTTCCGCCACATTCCCGTCGCACCGCCGTCCCTCGAAGAGCTCGGACTGCCTTCCGGCCTGGCCAAGTTCACGAACTATCATCAGGGCCTCGTCCTGATCACCGGCCCCGCGAACTGCGGAAAGTCCTCCACGCTGGCCGCGATGGTCGACATCATCAACACGGAGCGCCTCGAGCACATCCTCACGATCGAGGATCCGGTCGAGTACGTGCATCCCTCGAAGCGTTGCGTAGTGAACCAGCGCAACGTCGGCGCCCACACCGAATCCTTCGCACGAGCCTTGCGAGGCGCCCTGCGCGAAGACCCGGATGTGATCGTGATCGGCGAGCTGCGCGATCTGGAAACCGTCTCGCTCGCGTTGACCGCTGCCGAGACCGGCCACCTCGTGCTCGGCACCCTGCATACGAACAGCACCATCCGCACCGTGAACCGGTTGGTCGGTGTCTTCCCGGCGGAGCAGCAGGACCAGATCCGCAACATGGTCTCCGAATCCCTGCGGGCCGTCGTTTCCCAGCGTCTGGTCCGGCATGCCGACGGTCAGGGACGCGCTCCGGCCCTCGAAATCCTCGTCAACAACCGGGCGATCGGAAATCTGATCCGCGAGAACAAGACCTTCCAGATCGGATCGATGTTGCAGACGGGAGTCTCTCAGGGGATGTGCCTGCTCGATCAATCCCTCTCCGCGTTGGTCGAGAGTGGCAAGGTCACCCGGGAAGAGGCGATCAAGCATTGTGAAGACCCGCGCAAGATTCCGGGTGGATAGGAGCCTCCGTGCCCCAGGTCGATGATCTGCTGCGAACGCTGAAGGAAGTGGGGGGCTCGGACCTCCACCTGGCGGCCGGGCTCGAGCCGCGCATCCGCGCGAAGGGTTTGTTGGGCCCGGTCGAAGGCTGGGAACCCCTCACGAACGATCAGCTCCTCGAATTGCTTCAACCGATCGCCGGCGAACGTCATTGGGATGACTACACGCGAACCCACGACATGGATTTCGCCTACGGGCTCGAAGGCGTCGCACGTTTTCGCGCCAACTACTTCATGCAGCAGAACGGCGCCGGGGCCGTGTTCCGGATCATTCCGGAAGACATCGTCACCCTCGAGGAACTGAAGCTCCCGGAAGCGGTCGGCCGCCTGGCGAATGTCCAGCAGGGTCTGGTGGTCATCACCGGGCCCACCGGTTCGGGTAAGTCGACCACACTCGCTGCGATCATCGACAGGGTCAACCGCGAGCAGAACAAGCACATCGTGACCATCGAAGATCCGGTCGAGTTCGTGCATCAAAACCAGAAATCCGTGATGAGTCACCGGGAAGTAGGCGAGCACACGCAAGGCTTCGCCCCCGCGCTTCGCGCCGCAGTCCGTCAGGACGCGGACGTCGTCCTGGTCGGAGAAATGCGCGACATGGAGACGATCTCCATGGCAATCACCGCCGCGGAGATGGGCATGTTGGTATTCGGCACCCTGCATACCAACGGTGCCGCGAAGACGATCAACCGGATCATCGATGCATTCCCGTCCAGCGAGCAGGCCCAGGTGCGCATCAGCCTGTCGGAATCGCTCGCCGCGGTGGTGTCTCAGCTGCTGCTGCCCAAGGCGGATGGCAAGGGACGGGTCGCCGTCAACGAGATCCTGTTGCGAACCTCAGGCCTCCCGAACCTCATTCGCGAAGGCAACACCCAGATGATCAGCTCGGTCATCCAGTCGGGAAAGGGCGAAGGCATGCAGGGCATGGACGACGCCCTGATGGAGCTCGTCCAACAAGACGTGATTACCGCCCGCGAGGCCTACATGAAGGCCATCGACAAGGCGCGCTTCGAGAGCCTCGTCCCAGAGGATTAGTCCCGGCAGGGGACGTCCCCGCTCAAGGCGCTCCGATGTGGTCGCGGACATTCAGCCCGACGGTCTTCTGGTAGCCCTGGGGAACCGCGAAATCGCTGCTTGGAAGTTGCCGCGTCTCGATTTCCGTGATGCGACTCTGGCGAACCGCTTCACCGCGCTCGTAGGCCCGTACCCGAAGCGGAACCCCGTCGAGTTGGTCGAACGAGTCCAGGGCGTCCAGGCTACGTCCTCGCAATCCCTCTGGAGCGAGGGCAGAGAGGCTTTCGCGAAGGAAGCCCGCCAGTTGACGTAGGCCGTCGAGCGTTTCCGGCACGATGCCGACGGCTGCGAAATCCGCCTTGCAGACATCGGCCACGCGGGTGCCCTCTTTCAACACTTCGAACTCGCGGCAGGCACGGCCCTCGATCTCGTCGGTCCCGCCGGTCGGAACGATCACGACTTCCGGCGTGGCCTTTGCTGTATCGGGACCCAATGTGCTGTTCAGGAGGCGTTCGGCGGCCTCCCGCTGGCTGGCGGGAAGCCCTTCGAGGCGACTGCGAAGTTCTTGATTCGCACGCTTCAGCCCTCGCGCAAGGCTCTCGGTGGTCTGCTGATCGACCTCGAGATAGGAGCGTTTTTTGTGATTCAGCACTCGCACGGTCTGCTGGTCGGCCAGGTAGATGACGCTGCTGCGTCCGCCGTCCGTATCGAGCCGAAGACGCGAACCTTCCGCACGGAGTTCCGTGCGCTCGAGAACCTTGCCGTCGGCGAGGCGCGTGGTTTCGAGAATCAGAAACGTCCCCGCGCGGAGCGGGCCGGCAATCAGGAGAGCCAGGGCAATCAGGAGTAGAGAGACCTTCGGGCGCATGCTGCTCCTCGGTCGGGCCCGTCCGTCCCAGGACCCTAGCTGGCAAGAAGAGCCGCGTAACCCTCCCGCCAGGTCGGAAACTGAAACCGATAGCCGCGTGCAAGCAGGAGGGCGTTGCTACAACGACGGTTTGCGAGCGGGTTCCGGACGCTGACTGGA
>JAFDCZ010000235.1 GCA_019312665.1 Deltaproteobacteria bacterium
GCGCTCATCGCGCGGCTCTCTCAGAACGACCCACGGCAAGTCCCGATTGCTGCGCAGTTTCGAACACGCCCAGGCTGCGGCGCATCAAGAGTTCTCTGAAGCAATGAGATGCTCGAAGAGTGAACGAACCCGGGGCGCAGCCTTCGCGAGCGACTCCTGCTTGGGATCCTCAATCCAGCGCGACGCGGATGTCGTGATCGTTCCGATCAGCGAGAGAGCGAGTGTTTCCGGGTCGATGCCCGAGATCGACCCTTGCTTCGATGCACGCTGGGCGACGGACACGAGCCAGGCGGTGAACTCTTGGAGGACGGTGAACGAGTCCTCTCCCATTGCTTCGCGAACGCGCCAGGGAAGCCCGCTGGTGGCGCGGGCATAGATGCGCATGAGGTCGCGATGATCATCGAAACATGCGAACAGGGTGTCGATGATGGAGAGCAGCTGGTCGGCCGGGTCCGAAAGGGCTTCGGCCTTCGCTTGCACTTCGTCGCGGATCGTTGCAGCCGCGGCATAGAGGACGGCCTCGTAGAGTTCCTCCTTTCCCTTGAAGAGGGCGTAAACGGAGTTCAGGGACAGCTCCGCCGTGTTGGCGATCTCCGCGACCTGCGCTCCCTGGAACCCCTTCTCGCCAAACACGACAGATGCGGCCGCGATGACATCAGCGCGTCGAAGCTCGGCCTCGCGATCACGACGTTTTTCGCGAACTGATCCAGATTGTGAACTCGGCATTCTTATTTTCCTACATCTGATCCCTGGAAAAGAATAGCAATTCCACAAAAAGGATGCGGGAATTCGTATGAGGTAGAGATCATTTGATCCGGTTTGCGATATCGATATCAGTCCAACTACCTGTAATACCAACTAAATTACGAGACCAGGCGCCCTCGTCCGGCTGGTGGTGGAGGGACTCACCGTGGTTCAAGGCAATGTTCCCGTGCTCGCAGGCGTCAGCTCCCCGCTCGAACCCGAGCGACGGCTGCAACTGGCGTGGTACGAGCAACGAGGTTGGCTGGAGCGATGGGTGCCACCGGCGACGCTGCCCCGATTCGTTCGCTCGAGGGCACTGCGCCTCTGCCTACAGCTGCCGCAACCAGGCCAGCATTGCGGCGGCGACTGCTTCTGGCTGCTCCGGCAACAGCGCGTGGCCCGCACGCGGAATCTCGACCACGTGAACGCGGTCCGGGTACGCTTCGGCCAGGTGTTCCGCATTGGCGATTGGCGCAATGCGATCTTCAGCGGGTTGCACGACCAGCAGCGGCTTTCCGCCTGCTGCCCACCACGTTTCGACGGGTGTTTCCCGGTTGGCCTTGCCTTGCGCCGCGGCGACTCCGGCGTACCACCCGTCCCGCCAGACCGCCGGGTCGTTCCCTTCCGCGAAGAACGCGAGCTTGATGGCGGCCAGGCGCTCGCGCTCTGAGAGGCTGTCATCGAAGCTCGATCGGAGGGCCTGCCCGATCTCGTCCGAGATCGGAACACGGCCGCCCGCGGCCAGCAAGACCACAGCTTCGACCAGCTCGGGGTGTGAGGTGGCGAGCATGCGCGCAACACGATTGCCGAACGCATGGCCCGCTACCACGACGGACTCGTTTCCCAGCGAGCGAATCACCTCCGCGACATCGTCCGCCAGCATCTGCATCGTCAGGCGGTCGAGCGGGCCGTTGCTCTCGCCCACGCCTCGGGGTTGCGGCCGGACCACGCGGTAGCCCGCCCTCGCCAACCGGTGAGAGAGGTCATCGAAGTCATGGGCCCCGCGGCCCAACGAGGGAAGCAGCACCAGGGTCGGGCCGTCTCCCTCGAGAAGCACCTCCAGCTCCGCATCGTCACGTTGGATCTTCCTGGTCTGCATCCAGCCCGCCTTGCGTTTCGAGATTTCGATGAACTTCCGGGCCACGAAACCTCGTGCCCGGGAGCGCAGGCCTCGGCGCTCCTCCGGGGCGAGTTGTTTGCCGAGGAACGTCAGTGCATCGAGGAACCGGCCGGGAATCGTCGGTCCGACGTGATCGGCACCTCGGACCAGCCGGTATTCATGGCTGATGCCCTGATCGAAGAGCAACCGGTGCAGGCGTTCGGCGCCGTAGGTCAGCATGAACATGTCCTGGTCGCCGCATTCGAAATAGATCGCAAGGTTCGAGGCAGCGATGCGGTGGCCCTCGGTTGCAGCAAGGTGGACTGGCGCGTTTGCGGCCCAATGGTCCGGGTCGACGGGATCGCCAAAGCGCTCTTCGAGGATTCCGTCCTGGCGATAGAAGGTGTCGCGCAGGGTCGTGGCATTCCATTCCGTGGCCGCTTCGATTCCGGGCTCCAGGGCCGCGACCGCACCGAAGGTCAGAGGGTGCTTGAACGCCATGCGCAGGCTCCCTAGCCCTCCCATCGAGATCCCCGCCACGAGCGTGTGCCGCCTCTCCGTCGAGGTATGGAAGCGTTCCTGAACGTGGGGAAGGAACTCGTTCATCAGGAAGGTCTCCCAACGCTCCGACCCGTCCTTCCAATCCAGGTAGAGTGAGCGTTCTCCAGCAGGCGTCACGACCACGAGCGGTGGCAATGCTCCGGTGCCCCAGGCCTTGTCGAAGACCGGCTTCATGTCCGCAAGAAAATCCTCGTCGCCTCCGCCACCGTGCAACAGGATCAGCAACGGGAGGCCTTCTTCCATCGAGATCTCTCCGCCGGAAGGGAGAAGCGCTCGGTAGGCGATCGGGCTCGGCACGAGCTCGGTTCGGATTTGTCCTCTCTCTAGCTGGCTTTCCGCTTGGGTGGGACAAGCGAAGACTGTCAAAAGCAGGAGGCAGCCTGCAAGCTTCATGACTCGGAGCATGGAGGTATCTCACGCATGGAATGGGAGGCCGTGTTCAGGCGAAGCGTGTCTGGCGGGCGTCCACCAGAACATCGATGGCGCTGCGAGGGCCGTCGTCGGTCTCGACCGGGCGGATCACTTCCTCGCAACGTTCGACCTGGAGCCCGACGGCGGCGACGTCTTCGGCGAGCGTTTCCGGGTTCCACAAGACCGACGGATGCTGTGGCCCACCGGTTCCCTCGGTCAGGTTTCGAAGCGCATGACCGATCATGAACAGCTGACCTTCGGACGCGAGTGCGTCCGCAATCCGGGCGAGCACGGCCTGCATGTCTTCTCGAGGCACCTGGAGATAGGAGACGACGGCCAGATCGAACGCTTTCGAGGGCAGCGCGACGGACGTCACGTCTTCGCAGATCCAATCGAGATCTACACCTTCAGCAGTTGCAAGCTGGCGCCCGCGTTCGATGGCAACATCCGAGTAGTCGACGGCTGTCACGGCCCAACCCTGCTTGGCCAGCCAGATGGCGTTGCGTCCCTCACCACAGGCGAGATCGAGAGCGCGACCGCTGGGCTTGCGTTGGCCCAGGGCTTCGGCCACGAAGCGATTCGGCTCGCTGCCCCAGACGAGATCCACCGCGCGATAGCGCGCGTTCCACGAGTCACGTTTCACGAAGGTCTTCCACGGCCCGGCACCCCGGGAAGATATCCGAGAAGTCGCCCGCTGGTGGCTCGGCTGCGGAGAGTCAGCAGAGCTCGTATTCAGAGAAATGGGGCGTCGCCATCTCTTCGCGGAAGCGGTCGAAGGTCCAGGGCCACGCCGCCGGCACACCGCGATCATCCAGGTACCAGCTGCGGCAACCGGTCTGCCAGACAGTCTTCTTGGCGGCTTCGACCCGGTTGGCATCGAAGCGATCGGTCGCCTCCTGGGAGGCGCTCACCTCGCTGCAGCGTCTGGTTCGGATCAGCTCGACCAGCTGCATGATGTAGGCGAATTGCAGCTCGGCCACTTCGATGAGCGAGAAATTTCCGACCGGGCCATTCGGCCCGTTCAGCATGAAGAGATTCGGGAAGTCGGGGATCGAGATGGCCATGTAGGCCGAGGGACGCTTGGCCCAGGCGTCCTCCAGGCTCACGCCGTTTCTCCCGATGACTTCCATGGGCCGCATGAATCGGTCGACACGGAAACCCGTGGCGAGCACCAGCACATCGAGCTCGTGGAGCTTTCCGTCCACGGTTCGGATGCCTGACTTCTCGATCCGATCGATGCCTTCGGTCACGAGCTCCGCGTTCGGCCGCTGGATGGCGTCGTAGAAGTCTTCCGACATGATCAGGCGCTTGCAGGCTGCACGATAGTCGGGCCGAAGCTTCTCACGCAGAGTCGGATCCTTGATGTTCTCTTCGAGGTTCTGAAGACATACCGCTTCGATTGCAGCGAGCTGTGGCGAGTTCGCGTCGACCACGGCGTTGGAGAAGCCATCGGCAAACAGACGGGAGATATCCGAGCGCAGGCCTTCCAGGATCTCGGGGTGGACGCGGAACTCGTTCTTCTCTTCCGCGGTGTAGGTGGGGTTCTGCTGGGGCATCACCCATTGGGCGGTGCGCTGGAAGAGCGTGAGCTTGGCGACTTCGGGCGCGAGGGCTGAGACGATCTGGATCGCGGTCGAGCCGGTCCCGATCACGCCGACGCGCTTGCCGGCCATGGAGGCGCTTTCGTCCCAACGGGCACTGTGGAAGGTCTTGCCTTCGAAGCTCTCCAGGCCCTTGATCTCCGGGTAGGCAGGGTGGTGCAGGACGCCGGTCGCGGCGAGCAGGATGTCCCCTTCGTCCTGGGTTCCATCGGAAAACTCGATCTGCCAACGCCCGTTTTCGAACACGCAGCGCGTGACTTCCTTGCCATATTGGATCTGCTGATCGACGCCGTATTTTCGCGCGACCTCTTCGAAGTAGGCCTGGATCTCCGAGCCCGGGGCGAAGCGATGGCTCCAATCCGGGTTGGGTGCGAAGGAGTAGCTGTAGAGATGGGAGGGCACGTCGCAGGCTACGCCCGGGTAGCGGTTCTCCCGCCAGGTTCCGCCGAGGCGTTTGGCCTTCTCGTAGATGGCGAAATCGTTCAGGCCGGCCTCCTGGAGCTTGATCGCACTCAGGATTCCCGACATTCCGGCGCCGAGGATGAGAAAGCGGAGGTCGCGCGGTTCCTTGGGCGAAGAAGTGGCGGGCATGGGCTCCCCTCGGGATGGCGTTGGATCGACGCTCGGCGCGGCGAACACGCATCTGCTCATGTGGTTTCGCAAGAATCGTGCCGATGCAGACGATCCACGCAAGGCGCTCGATCTCTGATTTCTGTGACGGAGTTCCCCACCGGCTCTACCATCGTGTCCAACTTGCAACTCGGTGCTGCCCGGTGGTGCCATTCGGAGCCCCCATGATCAAGGGATACGCTGGCCGTGTGCTCGAGGTAGACCTCAGTGCAAAGAGCTTCTCGTTCGAGCCGCTCGATGAGGAAACCGCACGCCTCTACATCGGGGGCAAGGGCTACGGCACACGCCTGCTCTACGACCGCACCGAGGCCGGCGTGGATCCGCTTGGCCCCGACAATCCGTTGATCTTCGCGACCGGCCCGCTCAATGGCTCGGTGGCGCCCCAGTCGAACCGCTTTGCCGTGGTCACCAAGAGCCCGCTCACAGGCGGCATTGGAAGTGCCACCTGTGGGGGTTCCTTTGCGCTCGGGATGAAGAAGGCGGGCATCGACATCCTGGTCGTGAGTGGTCGCTCGGAAAGGCCGCTTCGCATCGAAGTGGACGGCGACGCCAACCACGTCGAGTTCCTCGACGCGGCAGACCTCTGGGGAAAGGGCACGTACGAAACCCAGAAACTGCTCGGCAAGAAGAAGAACCACGCCGTGATCGGCCCCGCTGGCGAGAACGAAGTGCTCTTTGCCGGCATCGTTTCGGACGAGCGCATCGCGGGTCGCACGGGTGTCGGTGCCGTGATGGGATCCAAGAAGCTGAAGGCGGTTTCCGTATGG
>JAFDCZ010000092.1 GCA_019312665.1 Deltaproteobacteria bacterium
CTGAGCTATCGCCGCCGCCCGAGCTACCACCGCCACCTGAGCTATCGCCGCCGCCCGAGCTACCACCGCCGCCTGAGCTATCGCCGCCGCCCGAGCTACCACCGCCACCTGAGCTACCACCGCCGCCCGAGCTACCACCGCCGCCGGTACTTCCGCCCCCACCGCCAGAAGGAGGTGCTGCCGCAATGAACTGGACGGCTTCCGAAATCGGGGAGAGCGGGCCCTGCTGGCCCTGGGCGTTGAGCGCGGCAACCCGAATGCGCACCGTGTTGCCCGGCTGGCCGTGGACCGTGGCCTTCGTGCCACTCACGATCTGGTCCGGGCTGGTGGAGTAGGCACCGCCGTTGCGGGATTCGAAGACCGCATACTGGAACACCGGGCCCGAGGCGGAGGACCAGGCCAACGTGGCATTGGTCTGCCCAATCACCTGCTTTGCGTTGGCCGGAAGCGCGGCGAGGAGAGCCGCGAACACGAATGCGCCGAGATATGCCGGTCGGAGCATGCTGCCCCCCCAATAGAACCATGGGAGGGTTCGGAAGCACTTCAGCCTCAAGGTGTGACTGTGGTCACGTACCCCCGACGGAATTTGAAAATTTGATCGGCGCCTCCGTAGAAGCCTCGAGGCCTGGCGGGGCTTCGCGCCGATTTGCGCACAGGCTGCGCCCCCTTGCGTCGCGTCCCGCCAGACCAGTTGCTACCTTGCGCCGCCCTCCGAGCTTCCCTCCGGGAAGAGCCTCGTCGAGGGTGAGCAGGAGTACGGAGACCACGTGTCACGCGATGATCTGATCCAGGTAACCGGAAACGTCGACAAGATTCTCGGCGGCGGCCGCTACCAGATCTCTTTGGACGCTGGACAAACGGTCACGGCCCAGCTCTCTGGCCGGATGCGCCGCTTCCGGATCCGCGTAATCCCGGGCGACCGGGTCCAGGTCGGGCTTTCGCCCTACGATCCGACCCACGGGTTCATCACCTTCCGCCTGCGCGAAGGCGAGCAGCCTCCGGGCACCTAGCCCTCGGAATGGGAGTTCCGAGTGGCCTCTTGCGCGCATGGCTGCACGCTGCGCAGGCCTCGGACCTGGCCAGGCTGCGCTGGCACCACGCGCGTCATCCGGGGCTCTCGGTGCATCCGACTGCGAGCACTGCCTTCGCGACGGCAAGGTTTCAGCTTGCGCCTGGCGCGCGCCTCACGATCGGCGCCGGCGCGGCAACCGAGCGACGGCCCGGCTGGCTCAACTTTCTCGTCCACGAGGGCGGTGAGATCGTGGTGGAGGAGGGCGCCTGGCTGCGGACGGAAGTCGCTCCGGTCACCCTCGTGGCCTATCCCGGTGGGCGTCTGGTGCTCGGGCCCGAATCCTTCGTGAACGGGGCTCACCTGAGCGCGAAGACCGAAGTGCGCCTCGGACGCAAAGCCCAGATCGGTCCGAACAGCAAGATCTACGACGCGGATCAACACGATCTCGACGCTGAACGGCCCGAGGGTCGAGCGCCGGTCGTGGTCGGTGAGTACGCCTGGGTCGCGTCGGATGTGACGGTGATGAAGGGTGTGGCGATCGGCGCCCACGCCATCGTCGGCGCGCGGTCGGTCGTCAATCGGGACGTGCCTCCCCACGAATTCTGGGCCGGCACGCCGGCCCGGCATCTCGGTGCGGTGGGGGACCGTAGCCAGGCCCGGTAACGTCGGGGCATGGCACTGAAGATCGCGTATTTCGGACAAGCTCCTTTCGGGCGCGACGTGCTGGTGCGGCTGCTCGAGGCGGGGCATGAGATCGTCGGGGTGTACGCGCCGCGAGAGGGCAAGCGCCCGGACCCGCTGGCGGAGGAGGCTCTGAACCGCGGCCTGCGCCTGTTTCGCTACGGCGCGATGCGCCGCAAGGGCGAGCCGATCGCCGAGCGTGTTACCGAGCACGCCGCGTTGGGAGCCGATCTGAACGTGCTCGCGTTCGTGACGATGATCCTGCCGGAAGCCGTGGTCGAGGCCCCGCGCCGTGGGTCCCTGTGTTTCCATCCATCGCTGCTTCCGCGTTTCCGCGGCGGGAACGCGCTGGCCTGGCAGATCATCGAGGGCGAGAGCGAGGCCGGCGTGAGTGTGTTTCGGCCGGACGCGGGCGTCGATACGGGTCCAATCGTCGTGAAGAAGGGCGGCGTCACGATCGAGCCGCACCATACGGCGGCCAGCTTGTATTTCGAACAACTCTACGGGCTGGGAGTTCAGGCCATGGTCGAGGCCGTCGACCTCGTCGATCGCGGCGAGGCCGAGTACCTGCCCCAGGACGAGAGCCTCGCCAGTTTCCAGGGGCTCGTCGATGACGAGGATGCGGCGATCGATTGGGGGCGTTCCGTCACCGAGCTGGATCGGCAGATTCGGGGCTGCGATCCCGCGCCTGGCGCGCATACGCTGCTGGCGGGCCAGGAAATCCGCTTGTTTGGCGTGACCGAAACCCAGGGCAGCGGCTCGCCTGGGGAGGTCGTGGGCCATGCTGACGGCGCTGCCCTGGTGGCGGCGAAGGGTGGTGCGCTGAGGGTAGGGCGCGTGCGCCTCGCCGGCGCAGGCAAGCAACCTGCTGCCGAAGTGCTGGAGATCGGTGCTCGGCTCGGTTGACCTCCCTGACCAGGTGGCCGACCTGCTTCGAGCCGGGGGCCTGGACGAACTGGGAGTCGTTTCCTGCGACAGCTTCGATGCGGCAGCTCCAGAAAGCCTTCGCTGCCATCGCCAGCTTTCCGATGCGGCGTGTGCGCTGGTCGTCGGAGCGGGCCGGGAGCTGTTCCACGCGCTCCGCGACCCGGGCGTGGATCCGCTCGATCGCCATACCGAGAACGTGATCGAAGGGGCCGTGTGCGCTCTCGAAGGGGCGGGACACGGCGCTCGCGCCATCTTTTCGCACGTGCCCAGAGACGACGGCTACGTCGATCTCGTGGCGCTTGGGCGCGCCGCAGGCCTTGGCTGGCCGAGCCGGCTGGGGCTGCTCCTCCACCCCCAGCGAGGGCCCTGGTGGAGCCTGCGCGGTGTCATCTTGACGACGCTACCGCTGGCTCCCGGAGCCCCGTTGCCCGGCTGCGGCCCTTGCAGCGGCTGCCCCGCGCCCTGTACCGAGGCCTGTCCGTCAGCGGCGCCTCAACCGGAGGGCTTTTCCATCCACCGATGTGCAGCCACGCGTCAGGCCCCCGAGCCCTGCGCCAGCACCTGCCACGCCCGCCGGGCCTGCCCCATCGGCAAGACCCAGGCCTACCCGCGCGAAGCCGAAGCTCACCTCATGGCCGCGTCCCGAGGCGCCCTCCTCGAACGAGCAAACAACTCCGTCCCCGCTGGTTGAGTTGTCCCCGTGGGGGATGACGCGATGCGTCCACTTGCGGCGAGGGGGAAAGGGATTATTTTCCGCGGCGTCTCACGGGTTGGCTGCGCTCGACCGATCAAGCACCCGGGTTTCAAGGTGCCTTGGCGCCCGCGCCCATCAGCCGCTCCCTGGATGATTTTGAAGATGCCCGACTGGAGGCGTTTCGCCCTGATGGGACGCTGCCGGCTGGGCCGACTCCATTCGTAAACCTGTTCACCCACCGCAGGGTGCCTCCCGAAGAGGCCCCGGCGAGCTTTCGGCGGACCTGGCCATGATCACCGACCTCGCGAAGATCCGGAATATCGGCATCAGTGCCCACATCGATTCCGGCAAGACCACGCTCACCGAGCGGATCCTCTTCTACACGAACCGGATCCACCGCATCGCCGAGGTGCGCGGCAAAGATGGCGTGGGTGCCACGATGGATCACATGGAGCTCGAAAAAGAGCGCGGCATCACGATCACGTCGGCTGCGACCCATACCGAGTGGAACCAGCACCACGTCAACATCATCGATACGCCGGGCCACGTGGACTTCACCATCGAAGTCGAGCGCTCGTTGCGGGTGCTCGACGGGGCGGTGCTGATCCTTTGTGGTGTTGCGGGTGTGCAGAGCCAGTCGATGACCGTCGACCGGCAGATGAAGCGCTACAAGGTTCCGCGCATCGCCTTCATCAACAAGCTCGATCGTTCCGGGGCGAACCCGAGCAAGGTCGTCGACGGCCTGCGTGAGAAGCTGCGCCACAACGCAGTGATGATGCAGTTGCCGATCGGCCTCGAGAACGATTTTGCCGGCGTGGTGGATCTGATCACCATGAAGGCGATCCGCTTCCACGGAGACAATGGCGAGGATGTGGTGGTCGAAGAGATCCCCGCCGACATGCAGGGCGAGGCCGATGTGGCCCGCGAGGAGATGCTCGACGCAGTCTCCATGTTCTCCGACGAATTGATGGAGGCGATTCTCGAGGAAAAGGTCACCGACGAGCTGATCCACGAGGCCGTGCGCAACGGCGTGCTCGCCCTCGATCTCACGCCGGTGTACCTGGGCTCTGCCTACAAGAACAAGGGCGTACAGCCGTTGCTCGATGCGGTTACTTCCTTCCTGCCCAGCCCCCTCGATGTGGAGAACACCGGGGTCGATCTCTCGAATGACGAGCAGTCGATCGTGATCGAGAGCGAGCCGGGCAAGCCGCTCGTCTGCCTCGCGTTCAAGCTCGAAGACGGGCGCTACGGGCAGCTCACGTATGTCCGCATCTATCAGGGCACGATGGCTCGCGGTGGAAACATCTTCAACGCGCGTACGAAGAAGCGGCACAAGATCGGCCGGCTCGTGCGCATGCATTCGAACGAGATGGAAGAGATCGAGGAAGCCTCGGCTGGCGACATCGTCGCGCTCTTCGGCATCGACTGCGCCTCGGGCGATACCTTCACCGACGGCTCGATCGATGTGGCCATGAGCGCCATGCACGTGCCGGACCCGGTGATCTCGATCGCGATCAAGTGCACGGATCAGAAAGCCCAGGCCAACCTGTCCAAGGCCCTCGGCCGCTTCGTGCGCGAGGATCCGACCTTCCGTTCCCAGGTGGATCAGGAGAGCGGTGAGACGGTCATCTCCGGGATGGGCGAGCTCCATCTCGAGGTCTACGTCGAGCGCATGAAGCGCGAGTACCAGGTCGTGCTCGAGACCGGCGCGCCCCAGGTGGCCTACCGTGAGACGATCTCCCAGCGTGCGGACTACAGCTACGTCCACAAGAAGCAGACCGGTGGTTCGGGCCAATACGCCAAGATCGCCGGCTACCTGGAGCCGCTGACCGACGGCAACGAGTTCGAGTTCTCGAGCGCTGTGCGCGGAGGCTCCGTCCCCACCGAGTACATCCCTTCTGTGGAGAAGGGCTTTGCGCAGATGCTGGAGAAGGGCCGATTGATCGGCTTCCCGGTCATCGGCTTGAAGGTCGTGCTGAACGACGGCGCCAGCCACTCGGTGGACTCCTCCGACATGGCCTTCCAGGCTGCGGCTCGGGGAGCCTTCCGGGAGATCTACGGAAGGGCCAAGCCGATCATCCTCGAGCCGGTCATGAAGCTGGCCGTCGAGGGCCCGATCGAGTTCCAGGGCGCCGTGATCAAGACCATCATGCAGCGCCGCGGCAACGTGATCGGTACGACCGAGGACGATGGCTTCTGTACCATCGAAGCCGACGTGCCCCTTTCCGAGATGTTTGGCTATGCGACCGACCTGCGCTCTGTGACCCAGGGCAAAGCCGAGTTCACACTCGAGTTTTCGAAGTACTCACCGGTTCCTGGCGACGTAAAGAAGGACCTGATGGAGAAGTACCAGGATCGGCGCCAGGTCGAAGACGAGGAGTAAGACCCCCTATGGATTCGAAGTTCCTGAACGCCAGAAGCCCCATGCGGCTACTGGAGAAGGGCCTCCACGGAGGCCTTGGTGCCGGCAACCTCGGCCTCGTGGTCGCGGGTCCGGGAGTCGGCAAGACGCCGTTTCTCGTCGGCGTGGCCCTCGACGATCTGCTGCGCGGCCAGCCCGTTCTGCACGTGGCTCTCGACCAGACCGTGGCCCACACCCGCGCCTACTATGACACGGTGTTCGACGACTACGCAGCGCACGCCCGCCTCAACGACGAGGCCGTCGTGCACGCCAACGTGGATCGGCTTCGCAGCCTCCGCGCCTACCCGCCCCAGGGTTTCGACGCGGCGAAGCTTCGCGACGCCATCAAGCGCGAGACCGAGGCGGGTCAGACACCGCACGTGGTCATTCTGGAAGGGTACGACGTAGCCGGAGCCCAGGCCGCCGAGATCGGTGATCTGCGAAGCCTGGCCAAGGAGCAGGAACTCGAGATCTGGATCTCCGTCACCTGCAGCACGGAAGAGATTCCCGACCTCCCGCCCGAGGTCGGTCACGGCAAGGACCGCTTCGACGTGATCCTGGCGCTGGAGCCCGGCTCCGGAAGCGTCAAGCTGCGAGCGCTGAAGGATCACGACAACCCGGACGTTTCGAATCTTCACGTCGCACTGGATCCCAAGACGCTGCTGTTGACGCGCAGCTAGGGCAGCAAAGCTCCCCGAGACACGCGCTGCCTGGGATGCCATCATGGCGCGATGACCGCCCCCAACCTGTTCCTCCTGGTGAGTCTGGTCGGCGCTGCCTTTACGATCAGTGCCCTCGTTCAGGCCCGTCGTCTGGCCGCCTTCAGCATGCCCTACTTCATGGGTGCCTGGCTGACGGGGGAGCTGCCGCTCCACCACCTGGCGTGGCAAGCCGCGGCCACCCTGATCTTCGGGGCATTCGGCGCGTTCGAGTCCGCGGCTGGGCTCTTCGGCCTGGCGGTCACCTTCGCGAGCTGGGCTGGGCTGCTGGCAATCCATGGCAAGGCGATCGGGGCTCGCGCGGCAACGCGGGAAGCGCTTGCGGAGAATGGGCTCACGCCCGAGGAAGACGTGTCCCCCTGGCACGGGCTACGCCCGTTCCGAATGAAGCGGCCCGGGGTCGAGGCCCTGCGAGGGCGGGAATACGGTCCACCATTGCCCGGCGACAAAGGCGGGCGTAACAAGCTCGATGTCGTGCGGCCTCGGGAGCCTGGCACGCGCCGACCGGCCTTGTTGCAGGTACACGGCGGCGGCTGGGTGATCGGCGAGAAGGAGCAGCAGGGCCAGCCACTGATGCACCACATGGCCGAGCAGGGTTGGGTCTGCTTCGCGCCGAACTACCGGCTCTCGCCCAAGGCGACCTTCCCCGATCACATCGTCGATGTGAAGCGTGCCCTGGTCTGGATTCGCGAGCATGCGGAGGAGTTCGGCATCGATCCTGATTTCATCGCCGTAACGGGTGGCTCCGCTGGCGGTCACCTGGCTGCGCTCATGGCTCTCTCCCAGAACGACCCGATGTTCCAACCCGGCTTCGAAGAGGGCGACACGCGGATCTCGGCCGCCGTGCCGTTCTATGGTGTCTTCGATTTCCTGGATCGCCACGGGATCCGCGGTTCCCAGTCGATGACGCCCTTCCTGGCGAAGAATGTGCTCAAGTGCAGCCCCGAAGAGAACCGGGAACTCTGGGATGCGGCGTCGCCACTCTCCAGGGTATCGACGGACGCTCCGCCCTTCCTGGTCATTCAGGGTACGCACGATTCGCTGGTCTTCGTCGAGGAGGCTCGCGTCTTCGTCGAAGCGCTGCGCGAGAAATCCCAGAACTCGGTCCTCTATCTGGAACTCGACGGCGCGCAGCATGCTTTCGAGACCTTTCATTCGGTTCGTTCGGCTCACGCGATTCGAGCGGCAACCGCCTTCCTCCAGGACGTTCACCGCCGACATCTCGAACTCACTTCATGAAGCCAGGAGGCCCTCGAACATGGCCAGCTACCGCTACGACCGCCTCTCGGCCCAGGACAACAGCTTCCTCCTGGCTGAGACACCGAACACGCATATGCACGTGGCTGGGCTGCAGATTTTCCAGCTCGGGGATCTCGCCACCGAGAGTGGCGGCGTGGACATGGCCGCCATCAAGGCCAAGACCGAAGCCCAGCTGCATCTGATTCCGCGCTATCGGCAGAAGATTCAATGGACGCCTGTGACCCAGGATCCTGTCTGGGTCGATGATGCGGAGTTCAGCATCGACTACCACATGCGGCATACGAGCCTTCCGCGGCCCGGCAGCCTGGATCAGTTGAAGCTGCTCGCTGCGCGGGTCATGGCGCAACAGCTCGATCGCGAGCGGCCGCTATGGGAGATGTGGGTGGTGGAAGGCCTGGAAGGGGATCGCTTTGCGATGATCAGCAAGATCCACCATTGCATGATCGATGGAATGGCCGGAGTGGATCTTGCTCAGACCCTGATGGACACGAAACCCAGCAAGGAGATCCCCGAGCCCGTTCGCTACATCCCGAAGCCCACGCCTTCCGGGAGCGAGCTGCTCCGCGATGGCATCAACCACCGCCTGGGGATGCCCTTCCGCGCCATTCGTGGCTACCGGGAGTTCCGCCGGGAGACCGAAAACGTGGGCGATGAGGTCCGCGTGCGGCTCCGAGCTCTCGGCGAACTCTTCGGGCAGGCCTTCGATCCTCCGTCCGAGACGCCGATCAACGGTGAACTGGGGCCCCATCGGCGCTTCGACTGGCTCTCGATGTCTCTTGCCGAGGTCAAGGAAGTCCGGCGTGCCTCGAAGGCGACTTTGAACGACGTCGTCCTGAACACGGCCGCCGGTGCGTTTCGGCGTTACTTGATGTATCGCGGTTGTGATCCGGCGGAAATCCGATTCCGGGTATCGACGCCGGTGAGCATGCGGCGCGAAGAGGAGAAGGGGCAGCTCGGGAACCGTGTCTCTGCCTGGCAGGTGGATCTACCGCTGGACGAGCCCGACCCGATCGAGCGCCTGTCGCTGATCCACGAGACCACCCAGGGCCTGAAGGACGGCAACTCGGCCCTCGGCATCGACATGATCATGCAGGTGGCCGAGTGGACGCCGCCCGTGTTGCTCTCGCTCGGGGCCCAATCGATCGACGGTCAGACGAACACGATCATCACGAACGTCCCGGGGCCTCAGTTTCCCCTCTACATGCTAGGCGCAAAGCTGCTCGAAATGATGCCGGTCGTGCCATTGCTTGCAGGGGTGGGCCTGGGGATCGCGCTCTTCAGCTACGACGGCCGGCTGACATGGGGCATCAACGCTGATTACGGGCTGGTGCCGGATCTGCCGATCTTCACGCGCATGGTCAAGGAGAGCTTCATCGAATGCGCCGACGCCGTTGGCGTCGAGGTCGTGGGAGAGCTGGCGGCCTGATCAATCAGCGGCTTTGCGAAGCAGGGAGAGCTGCTCCCGGTACTGGGAACGGTAGCCGTTCGCCTCGGCGCGCGTGAAGCCCAGTTCTTCAGCGATCGCCCGGATCTCGCCGGATTCCTCGCCCGAGATCGTCCCGTCGGCGGCCGCCACCGCGTAGAGGCATGCCAGCAGCTTCACGCGCTGCTCTCGGGTCGAGTGCTTGCGGAACTCGCGAGTGACGACGTAGTTCTCGGTTCCGCCGAGGAGCCGCGCCTGGCTCTTGGCGATCTCGACGACCAGATCGGCCTCTTCGGAACCGAGTTCGGCCAGCTCGTGAACGACACGACGCATCTCGTCCGCTTCCTCCGCGGCGATCTCCAGATCCGCGTTCGCGGCTCGCGCCAGCACGTAGGCGAACCCGGCGAGAAAGCGCGATGTCTCGGCGTCCAGCCGCTCGAGGCGAGCGGCGATGGCACGCACGGTGGATGTCTCCGCCGTTCCGGAGTCTTCGTCCTGGCCTGCGATCCCGAGAAAACGCAATAGCGACATGCACCCGATCCTAGGCGCCTGTACGGCGCGAGGCTACGTTCCCCGGATGAGTTTTCCCACCTCCGACGATGAACTCCTCCTCCTCCATAATTCCCGCTGCTCGAAGTGCCGCGCCTCCAAAGCGCTTCTCGAGGAGCGAGGCGTCGCTTTCAGTGAACGCTTCTACCTGGATGAACCGCTCAGCAAGGAAGAGCTCGAAGAGCTGGCCACACGCCTCGGCAAGCCCGCCACCGAGTGGGTGCGTCGCAAGGAAGACGCCTTCGCCGTCGCTGGCCTGACGGACGACAGCAATGCCGACGCCATCCTCGATGCCATGGCCGCCCACCCCATCCTGGTAGAGCGCCCGATCCTGGTCCGAGGCCAGCGCGCCGTCATCGGCCGCCCGCCCGAAGACATCCTCGATCTCCTCTGAACGGGGGCATCCTGCTGCGTTCAGAGGTTTGATGCGGCGGCGAGAATCGAGACGAGCGCGGCAAGGTAGGTGAGGCCAACGAGGTACGCGCCTGCCGCGAGGGCAACGGGTACGCGTTGGTGCAGCTCGTGCAGTGGAGTCCGGCCCAGCAGGATCGGAACCAGGACGACGCCCGCGAGGAATCCGCCCAGGTGGGCGATGTGGCCGGTGTTGACGGCCACGAAATCGCCGGCCACGAGCATCAGCAGGAAGGCTGCGAGGTTCGCTCCGGTGAGACGGAGGGAGCCCGGGAGCTCCCCCCGTCGCCAGAGATGGAGGCCCATCCAGGCTCCGATCGCGCCCATGCCTCCCGCGGAGGCGCCGATGCCGACCTGACCGGGGTCTGCCAGGGCGGCGACGAGGCAGCCAGCGAAAGACGCGAGGCCGATCAGGAGCGCGAAGCGGGCCACGCCCAGGAGGGGCTCCAAGAGAAAACCCACAAGGAGAAACCAAAGCGAATTGACGGCGATGTGCAGAACGCTTCCGTGGAGGAGTCCCGCCGTCCAGGGTCGCTGGAATTCGCCTTGCAGCATTCGCTCGCCGGAATTCGCACCCAGGGTCATCAGCGATTCACCCTCCATCGCATCGAGCCCAAGCTGGAGTGCGGCGATGGACGCCAACACGAAGACGATCGCGAAGGAGAACTTGGGCCAGCTCGTACCAACCAGGGCACCGGTGGCGTTTCGTCTGTCCAAGCCTTCCAACTGCGTTGCTCCGTTCGGAAGCTCCCCAATGCGCGCTCGGATTTCATTGATCAGATTGTGGGCATCCTCTGGGTCGGCGAAGTCGCGGAGTCGAATCGACCAAGGGAGGCCGAACCCGGATCCGGCTACCCACAAGGGAACCGGGAACCGCCGAATCTCCAGAGAGAGAATGCCGTTGTACGGAAGGAAGCCGACGCACTCAGCGTTCCCGGTTACGAGCCGTAGACCCATGCGCTCCACCCGCAGCGTCACCTGGCCGCTCTGGAGTAGCCGGAGACCCTTGAATCCGGCAATCACGACCACGAGGAAGGAGGCCACGTATCCGGCCCCCAGCCCTGGTCGGACCCAATGCGGCCCGTCGCCGCCCACCCAGTCGAGGAGGGCACCGCACGCGACCTGGGCCCCCAGGCCCAACAAGACGACAGTCGGATAGAGCGATGCACTCAGCGGCATCCTGGCGAGTTTGAAACAACGTACGGCCGGTTCAGAACCAGGATGCCCGGAGTCCGAGGTGGCGCCAGACACACCAGCCGGCGAGGGGCTGGTGTGTCTGGCTTTGGATGTCCGGTTCATGGCCACGTTCTCGTCAAGGTTGCCAAGCCTCGCCCCTCCTCAATCCCGCCTGCGGCGGCGCAAGATCAGCAGGCCGAGCAGGAGCTGAAGTGGAAGAAGCAGCAGCAACCCTCGGGACGCGTCGGGCAAGCTCGCTGCGGCAACGGGGGAACATCCACCGCTTGGGCCGCCCCCTCCGCCGGATCCGCTAGCTCCCCCGCCTCCGCTGGACGCGGATGCTTTGCCGGGCATCGGCACGAAACTGCTATTGCCGATGTACGCCAGTGTCCTCGCGATGAGGTGAAAGAGAGCTGCCAGTAAGGCGAACGAAAGTGCGAAGGCAGCATTGCCCAAGATTGCAGAGAACGCTGCGATGACTGCAGAGATGGCGCCAAGGTTGTCAAAGAACGCCTCAGCCGAGATCCCCTCCCGACCATCTGGATCCGAGAACCAGACCGGGTTCCCAAGCGTGTACGTGTACTGATTGATCAGCTGAAAGACCGGATCCGGCGAAAGGAAGCGCCCGATGGCCGGATCGTAGATGCGAAATCCCAGGATCATCAACTCCCCGATTTCAGCACGCCCGACGAACCGGACCGGATCGTCGGTGGCACCGTACACCTGCTCGACGCCGTAAGGTGAATATTGATAGTGCGCCAACGTGGTGCCCTGCTCGTCAGAGGTGAACTTGACGTTGCCCCTGAAGTCGAAGTGGCGATACAGGCGATCGCCCGTGGTCAGATCGATCGCGAAGTCGCCCAGGTCGATTGCGATGGGCGCTCCTGCGGCGTCCGCCTGGACCGCTCCGCCGAAGGTTCTTGTGGTCGTCGTACCCGAGACCGTTGACGAAAGCAGACGCCCGGTCATGTCCCACTGAAACGTGTTGGCCCCGTGGGATGCGAGTCGCCCCGTCGCTGTCCACGTCAGTCCGGCGCCATTCCGGGTAGTCGCGAAACCTGCAGCGTCATACGAGTAGGTGTGGGTCACGGCACCTGCCTCGCTCATCGATAGCAGCCGGTTTCCCTCGGTGTTGTAGGCGAAGGTGGAGGAGCCGTTGAAGAGCATGTTCGACTTCGCGTCATGGGCAAACACGCGGAAGTTCGCGCCTCCATCACTCCATGCGACCATCCGCTTGCCCGATCGCGCCGCCGGATCCGCCGGATCATCGACAGGGCCGAGCCAGTATTCCTCGTGGGTCGAGGCCGAGACACCTTCGGAAGTCGAGCTATCAACGATGGTTCGCAGGCCGCTGAGGATTCCACTGAACACATCTCTCGTGATCGAGGTGGACTCGACGACGCTACCACCGGCGTCGGTCGTGGTGGATCCGCTGAGCAGGCCGCTCCCCGGGTCGTAGGAGAACGCCCGCGAGAGGCCGTTTCCGTAGCGGATTTCATCGATGCGACCGCCGCCGTAGATGCGTTCGATGACGCGATCCTGCCCGTCCCAGACTTCGGTCTCCCGGTCGGCGAGATCATGGGTGAACGCGAGGTCCCGAAGCAGCCCCTGTCCACCCAGCACGTATTGCGTTCCCGTCCGGCGCGATCGAGCGTCGTAGCTGTGCGCGGTGAACGTTCCATCCCCGTGATCCACCAGGACGGTCCGGCCGGCTGTGTCGTTGGTGAAGCTCTCCGTTGTGCCGCGCAGGCTATCGGTGGCGGAAACGAGTTGCCCCGCTGCATATTGGAGCGTCAGGGTTCCTTCGAGCATGCCATTGCGGAGTGCTCGCATCTCGCTCGGCCGACCCGCCGCATCCCAATCGATCTCTTGACGCATTCCATTCGGAAGCTCGCTGGCAACCTGGCGACCCGAGGCTTCATACTCGAAAGCGGTGTCGTTCCACTGGCCGTCCGCCCTCTCCCGCCTCAAGGTGAGCCGGCCCAATGGGTCGTAGGCCATTTCATGATCCTCGCCGGCGGGTCGCGCGACCCGCGTCGGCCGGCGATCGCTCCGGACATCGATGACGATGTCCGCGGAGCCTGAGGGAGCGAGCACGATTCGCCGCAGGTTGCGGTCCGCATCGTATTGGCGCTTCCAGACGCCGCCCTGCTCGGGCTCTTCCGCAGCCGTTCCCTCGATCTGATTTCCAACAGCGTCGTACACACGTGTCTGCGCCACCCCATCCACTGTCACAGCGGCTGCATGGCCGTGCGGGCCATAGCCGGAGAAGCTCTGCATCACTCCGTTCGGACGGGTGAAGCTCGCGAGGGAGCCATCCCCGTTGTAGGCGAACTGGGTGATCTCGCCGGCGCCCAGGGTTTGCACCGTCATGCGGCCGGAGGCGTCGTAGCTGCGCTGCTCGACCAGGCCAATCGAATCCTGGATGATCGCGATGGCACTTCGCGTGGGACTTTCCCGATCCAGGCCGCCGACCTGGTAGGAGTAGAGGACGACGTTGCCCGAGGGCTGGAGCTCCGAGGCCAGATCGTCGTTGCTCCAGACCCATGACGTCGTTGCGCCGCTCGGGCTGGTGTGGCTCGTCGGGCGCTTGTCGGCCCAGGTCCACGTCTCGGTCTCGCTCACCTCGACACGCTCGATCTGCATGAGCTGGCGGTTGGAATCGAAGGCAAAGATCCGCTCTTTGCCCATTGGGTCCCAGTAGCGGGTGCGGTAGAGCCCGCCGTTTTCCGGTTGATAGTGGAACTGGTGGACGGGGTTCTCTTCGCCGATCTCCCGGATCTCCTCTACGCGCAGGCCGTCGTAGTCAAGCTCGATCCGCTCGCCCTCGGAATTCACCATGGCGACGAGGAGGTCGTCGGAATACTCGTACGACCAACCGGGGAGTCCCTCGGCCAGGTCGAGCCCATCCCGTGCGCTTGTCAGGTGGCCGCCGGCGTCCCAGGAGAAGCTGGCCTGGTGCCCAACGAGATCGTCGATGCCCACGACCTGTCCTGTGCCGTCATACGAGATGGAGAACAAGCTCGTGCAGGTCGATGCCGCAGTGCATTGCTGGATGCCCGCCGTATGAAGACTCCCGGCCACGGTCTGCATCTCGTATTCGATGCGCGGAAAGGCGCCGTCCGTCCAGTGCTCGAAGGCGAGCCGTCCCGCAGCGTCGAAGGAGAGCAGAAGCCCACCCTTCCAACGAATGGCCGAGGCATCGACCTTCACCCAGAAGGTGCCCGGGATCGGGTCCCCGTCCTGAAGGCCGGCCACGTCATGAGTGGCTCCGGACTCGTCGACGAGCGTGGTTCCGTCATAGGTCATGTCGAAGCTCCAGAGCCACGCCAACGAAGCCGAGTTGTAGGTCGCGCTGATCGTTCGGGTGCCGACCCGTGTGTCGCGGGAGAGATCGTCGCGACGCACGACGAGATTCCCGCCGATCGCGTTGACGGCGCCGAAACGAAACGGGACGAAGGCGCCGAGTTGGGTTTCGACGAGGCCGGGCGCCGCCACCAGGGGCTGGCTACTCGGCTTGCAGCCGAACAGCCCGATGGCCAGGGCCAGAAGGCACGCAAGGATGCGGGTGGCCGGTGATCGTCGAGTGGGCAGCGGTCGTTTCATGAGGTTTTCTCCAGGACATCGGAGGGGTGATGGATGGGGGACCTCGGTCGTTTCATGCCAGGCGCCGTGTTCGGGTGACAGCGGTCTGAAGAACGTGCAGTACGGACCAGAACAGGTAGATGCCCGGTCCGAACACGAGGGCTTCGATCGGCGCGGCACGCTCTCCGATTTCGAGGAGTGCCAGGCAAGCCGCGAGGGGCAAGACGTGCACCGCAATCAGGTCCCGACGTTGGCGACGCGCACTGGTGTCGTCACTCCATCGGGTGCGGTCGATGATGAAGCGGACCCACGAAACGAGGTGGTAACCCGTGACAGCGGCAAACACGTCACTGAGCGAAGGGCCCGACCATGGGAAACCCATGAGGGGGGTCCAGCCGAGCTCGGGGGTCGCAAGCCCGGCAACGACCACGATGGATGTCACGCCGAGTGCCCTCAGGTGACCGCTCCACGGGCGGGAGAGGCCCGGCAGGCGCCCCCCGTTGCGATAGGCCTGGCCCAGCGCGAGATCATTTTCGGCGATATGCCATGCGGAGACGCCGAAGAAGAAGAGGATCAACCCGGGTGCCCGGTGCAGGCTCCAGGAATACACACCTAGCAAGACCGCCACCGTGGTCAGGACGAAGGCCCGCCAGAGGATCGGCGAGACCGGAGGCGGGCGGAGTGTTCCGAAGAGTCGTCGGCCGAACCAGGCCGCACCGATCAGGTGCCCATAGCCGAAGGTGGTGACGCAGCGATAGATCCACGCCGAACGCTCGCCTGGGTCGGGCCAGAGGGTGTGAGCGAGGCCCAGCAGGAGGCTGACCGCAGCGATCGACTGCACGCGGTTATGCAGCCGCAACGGCATCGTCCATTCCCATCTGTGTTCGACGCACGATTCGCAGCCCCCACGCGAACGCGGAGGCTGCCAACAAGCCCAGGAGAGAACCGCTTGCAGGCAGTGGAGAGATCACACTCGCGAGATTGAGCCCGGCGTGGAGGGCGATGCAGAAGCCCACGCAATGCGTCGATTCATAGACAAGCGCGAGAGCGAGGCCGACGAAGAAGGTGCCCAGGATCGGCCAGGGCTGAAGGTGGGGAAGAGCGAAGAGCACGCTGGTGGCGATCAGCCGGATGCAGCAAGGCAGCCGCGCCGTTGCAAGGGTGTCGAGGAGGCGCTCCCGATACAGGAGCTCTTCGAACAACGGCCCGAGGGCCAGGACGGCGAACAATGTGAGGATGCCTTGGGGCGCTGCATCGGCGGGCACGTCTTCGAGGCCGATGAAGAGGCCGACGCGGGAGATCACCCAGATCCAGAGCGGGTAAGCAGCGAAGCCGGAGACCATGCCGAGGATCCAGGCTCCCGGTGGTGTGCGCCTCCGGAGGCCAGGGTTCCGCGTTGCGAGGAGCAGGAGCGTCGCCACGAGGAAGGAGCCGAAGACGGCCACGTCCGGGGGGAACGTTTCGGAGAAGATCGCGCCCAGGAGGAGCAAGCTCCAGATCGCCGATGTGATGGCCAGCGCATGGAGTGCCGGCGTCATGAGGAGGCCCGTTTCGTGAGGTCGCCGAGCCAGGGAAGGACGCCGGCTACGAGCAGGAGCGCCGCAAGAATGGCGGTTGGCAGGATCGGTGGGCGCGCCAGGGCTCGACGACCAGGCGAAGCGTTCCCAGGCCTGCGAGAGTGGCAGCAGGAACCATCGCCGGGGGGAGCCGGCGCGTGCCGAGCGACAGCAGGATGCAGCCGGCAATCTCGATCGCCTGGATCGGCACGAGCCCTTCGCCAAGCGCTACGCCGTGGCAACAGCCGACAGCCAGGCAGCCCAGGCGAGCGGTGGCCATCGCGAGAGGAAGGGATCCGAG
>JAFDCZ010000236.1 GCA_019312665.1 Deltaproteobacteria bacterium
GGAGAGGCGTTCTTCGTGGAGACGGCAGGGCCAGACGGGACGATCCAGGACTTCGAGATCGTCTACACGTTTGGCGTTGATCCGCTTCAGCAACACCTGGTTCGACTTCCAGGGGGGCGGCTGCAGGCACTCGGTGTCGCTTGGGATTCCCGACCCGCAAGTGTTGGAGGCCAGCGTTGGTTCCATCTCCATCCCGAAGAAGCGATCCCACCCGACGACGTATTGCATTGGACGGGCCCGGCAGGAAGCTGGAACGCCATGTGCGCAGATTGCCACTCGACGAACCTCGAGAAGGGCTACCAGCTGGACGGCAACCGCTTCGACACGAGGTGGTCCGAACTCGATGTCGCCTGCGAAGCCTGTCATGGGCGAGGCTCGACGCATATCGCGTGGGCAACGTCTGGTGCCGATTCCGCATCGACCGGACGCGGGCTCGAGGTTCCGCTGGGGAGCGAGCGCGCATGGGAACTCCAGGAGGGGGCACGTATCGCGAGCCGCATTCCAGCGCCGCCGACCGATGCACATGGGCAGATGAGTGGGGACGGAGAAATTGACGTTTGCGCCCCCTGCCATTCCCGCCGTACCCGAATTGCAGAAGCCGAACCGGGCGGCGCGTTCCTCGACCAGGCCCGGCCCGCGTTGTTGGATGAGGGCCTGTACTACGCAGACGGCCAGATCCTCGACGAAGTCTACGTCTGGGGCTCCTTCGTACAGAGTCGGATGTACGCGGCCGGTGTGACCTGCAGTGATTGCCACGATCCCCACAGTCTTCGGATCGAGGAGCCGGACGCGGCCTGCGCGGGTTGCCATCGGCCAGAGGCTTTCGCCACGCCAGCACACCATCACCATGAAGCCCGTTCGACTGGCGCGAGCTGCGTTGCTTGTCACATGCCGTCGCGTACCTACATGGTCGTCGACGATCGACACGATCATGGCTTCCGGGTGCCGCGGCCCGACGTCAGCGAGAAGATCGGGGCACCGGATACGTGCACGAGCTGCCACGCGGATCGCAGCCCTGGCTGGGCGACCGCAGCGATCGCGGATTGGAACGGAAGCTCCGCTGTGTCGGGCGTGCATCCGGGTGAAATTCTTCACGCGGGCCGGCAACTGCTGCCAGGTGCGGCCGCGTCCCTTGCCGCTCTCGCGGACGACAAGGAACGGCCGCCGATCCTGCGGGCTTCGGCGCTCCGATTGCTCGGCGTCCAACTCGATGCGGCCTCGCTTCCGAGCCTGCACGCCGGGCTGCGCGACCCATCGCCTCTCGTGCGCATGGCTGCAGCCAGCGCGGCGGAATCGCTTCCGCTCCAGGATCGCTGGCTTGCGCTCGAAAGCCTGTTGCGAGATGACACACGGGCGGTGCGCATCGAGGCAGCCCGCGCTCTCGCACCCTTGCGACAAGGGATCACCGATCCCCGGGCCGCCGGGCCATTCGACGCGGCGCTCGCTGAGTATCGGGAGGCGCAGTTGCTGAGTGCCGAGCGGCCCGAGAGCCATGTGAACCTGGGCCTCCTGGACGACCAGCTCGGCGAGCGAAACGCCGCCCAGCAAGCCTATGAAACGGCACTGCGCATCGGCCCCTGGTTCCTGCCCAGCTACGTCAACCTGGCAGAACACCACCGTACCCGTGGGCGCGAGGACGAGAGCGAACGACTCCTTCGAGAAGCGGTCAGCCTGTTTCCGGACAACGCCGACGTCCTTCACGCCCTCGGTCTCCTGCTCGCACGCCAGCAGGCGCTGGATGAAGCCCTCGTCTCGCTGGGGCGTGCCGCCGAGCTGGCCCCGCAGAATCCTCGTTACGCGTACGCTCATGGCATCGCGCTGAGTTCCACCGGCCAGCTGGAAACGGCACTCGCCGTTCTCGGGGACGCTCACGAACGACACCCGGGCAATCTGAACCTGCTGGTCGCCCTCGCCACCCTCCACCGGGATGCGGGTCATACCGACGAGGCGCGCAGCTACGCGGAGAAGCTTCTTGCGCTGCGACCCGAAGACCCGAATGCCCAGGCGCTGATGCGCGAGCTGGAATAGCTGCGATCTTTGGGTTCCATGTTCTGGTTCATCTTGATTGCCCTGCTTGCCTCGCCTTCCATCGCCGAGGAAGCGCCTTCCGAGACTCCCGAGCAGAGTCCGGCCGCGATCACCCTGCACATCACGAAGCGTGCCCAGCCTGTCGAAGAGCAGGCGGTCCCTGCATCGCTCGTCACACTCGACCGGGAGGAGATCCGCTTTCGCAGCGTGGAGCGTCTGTCGGACTTTCTCTCGCATGTGCCCAACGTGGAGATTCAAGGCGAGAACGGGCCCATTGCCATCCGCGGCATCGCGCCGAGCCAGGTCTCCGGCGCGCCCGGCGGGTTGGCCTCCCCCGTAGCCGAACACGTGAATGGAATCTTCAAGCCTGCTGGCGAGCTCTCCCTTCTCGGGCAGTTCTACGACCTGGAGCGACTCGAGTTGGTGCGCGGGCCTTCGGGAACCGTGTACGGGCGCTCGGCGACGGCCGGGGCATTGGATCTCCGCTGGCGGCGGCCCCATTCGGGCTGGGAAGCTTTCGGTGACGTCACGGGCTCGCGCCCGGATGCCGTCCTTTTTCGCGGCGGTCTGAACCTTCCGTTGCTAGGCCAGGGCGATGAGCGCCTGCTCGCTCGCCTCTCCCTGCAACGGGAGCGTGCCGACGGCTTCCAGGACAACCCCTCCCTTCGCAGCAGCCGCGATCCGGAGAATGGCGACGATTTCTCCGCGCGAGCGATCCTCACGTCGCACCTCGGCGACGACTTTTCCGCCGAGCTTCGCGGCCACTACCACCGCTCCAAAGCCCTCGGCCTCCAGGGGAAACCCGCCACCCAGGTGTTTCCGCTCGGCGCCGTAGCGACACCTTTCGGTGTGTTCCCGACCGACCCGTTCGCTGGCGCGGCACCGGTGTCCGGCGACGCTCTGAAGGTACGCAGCCGCTCCACCGAACTTGGCGACCCGATCCTGAGGGTCCGCGCCATCGATGGCGAGCTGAGCTGGCGCCTGCCTGCATTGGCCGCTCTCGGCCGGCCACACTTCACCCTGCTCGGCGGCTGGGAGCGGCGTGAGCAGGAGAGCCTGTTCGACGTCGACGGAACCGAACTCGTCGTTGCCGAGGGCTCGCTGGAGAGCCGCGCCACCACCTGGACCGGCGAGGCGCGTCTGGCAACCGATCCGGTGGAGCGGCGCTTCCACGCTCTGCTGGGCGTCTTTGCATTCGAGGACCGCAGCAACGAAGCCTCGAGAAACCTCACCTCGTTCGGCCCCTTCGATGTCGATTCCCAGATCCGAGAGCGGGGCTTTGCAGTCTTCACAAGCGGCGGTGTCCGACCCTTCGCGTTCCTCGAGCACGGACCGGATGTAGAGCTCTTTGGAGGCCTGCGCTGGAACCGCGACCGATCCCGGGTCGAGGAAGGCATCGTCCCCGGGCCCCTCTCTCCGGGCGGCCGCCTGGATGGAAGCGCTTCCTTCGAGGAGGTCACCAGCGAAGCCGGCCTGCGTTGGCAGGTGAACCAGGAGCATATGCTCTACGCGAAATGGGCGCGTGGGTACAAGCCGGGCCTTCTCGAACTCGTGGTCGCTACGGGCACCACCAATGCCGTCGACCCGGAACTCGTCGAGACCTTCGAGATCGGGAGCCGCAGCCAATTCTTCGAGGGCCGCGTTCAGCTTGGCCTCACGGGCTTCTCGAGCAGCTATGACGATCTCCAGGTATTGCAGATCAAGGGGTTGCAAGTCCTCACCGAGAACGCAGCCGAGGCCACGATCTGGGGAGTCGAAGCCAGCCTCTCTCTCGAGCCCTTGCCGGGCTGGCAGGTGGAGATCTCTGCCGCCCATCTGGACGCGACGTTCGACGAGTTCTGCTCGGATGACCCGGCCCAGTTCTTCGCGATATCCGAACCGGGCTGCCCCAATGCGATTCCGGGTACGGTCTTCAACGGGCAGAGCAACCTGGCGGGCAACCAGTTGCAAGATGCACCCCGTTGGAAAGCGTCGATCTTCACGACCTACGCGTTTTCCCTCGGTTCCTACGGAACGCTCCGCCCGGTGGCAGAATTCACATGGACGGACGCGAGCTTCCTGCGCCCGTTCAACCTGGATTCGGATCGTCGGAGCGCTACTACATCGACGGATCTGCGATTGATCTGGACGGATACGAGTGAGCGTTTCTCCGCGGAGATCTTCGTCGAGAACCTGGAGAACGATGTGGTGTACGCCCGCCGCAGTGTGCTGCCGGAATTCGCCGGTAGCTTCCCGGTGGGTCTCGGCCTGCTTCCGCCGCGCCGATTCGGCATCCGGCTCGGCCTTCGCTGGGGCGAGGCCTCCTGAGAATCAGCTCTCCTCGGTGGCTGCGGCGGCCTGCTCTGCAAGCGCATCGATGCTCGCGAGCAAGTCGGGGAGCACTTCGGCCGCCCCGCCGTCTTCCAACCTCCGGGCAAGACCCGCCAGGCGATCCGCTGCGATGTCGAGCCTTCCGCGGCGCAACAATCGAAGCGGCACCTTCAGCCCCTTCCGCGCCTGCCTCTTCAGCCTGCGCTGGAGGCTCGTTCCCTTCCAGACCTGGATCGTCTGCTGGAGGGCTTCGACTTCCCACGTGAGGCCATCGGCCGGACTGCGCGGAATGGCGAGGGGAGACACCCCGGAATCGTGGTTCTGGGTATTGCGACGATCCCGACCAAAGCCCTGCCACGGGATCGCGGCCTCCGTCGCCGCAGCCGGTGTGTTCCAGACATAGAGATTGCCTTCTCGGGTCGCCGCCACGAGCTCGATCAAGCCGTCGCCATCCACGTCGCCAGCTGTCGGCGCCGAGATCAACCATCCGTGGGTGAACTTCGGAAAGTCCGGCGCCTGGCTTCCATCGGCGCGGAATGCGCGCACCATGTAGACGCCGCTGCCCTGAAGAATTTCGGGCGTGCCGTCTCCATCCACATCCGCAATCGAGGGCGACGTCAGGAACATCAGATCGTCCATCACGCTGGGAAAGGCGGGCAGGAACGTGCCGGTCGCCGTATCCCAGGCGGTGATCTGGTGATCTCCGAACGTCTGAAGGGCGGGGCCAGCCGTATCGAAGAGCTTGCGCAGCCCCAAGGTGGGCGCCACATATTCGGGCAGCCCGTCGCCGGTGAGATCTCCGAACGCACCCGACCCGACTGCAGGGAAGAGTGGTGCATCGCCCGACACGGCCGTCGGAGAGATTGCCGGGAACCCCGGAGCCGGGAAGTCGACCGCGAACGCACGCGGAACGCCTCCGACCTCACCGAGCCGGGGAAGACCATCTGGCCCCCACAGCATGGCCGGCCCGGCCGTGGAGAAGAACGCAGCCGAGACGCGACCATTACCATCGAGATCAGCCAACGCGGGAGAGCCGGGTGCCCCGGTTCCGATCGTCGGCAACAAGCCGGGAACCAGCAGGGGTACGCGCACGGGCCAGCCCTGCACGAACGGCCCACCGGGGCTTTGGGTTCCATCCGCCTTGACAGCGTAGAGCCGGCTCGAGAAATCGAAATCGAGGCCCACGTCGAGAACCGAAAGCAGCTGTAGGATGGTCGATTCCCGGGCAAAGCCATTCGGCTCGCCTCCGTACTCTTCGTTGCTAGGCACGAAGATCTCGGCGCGCCCGTCTCCATCGAGATCGCCGACGGCAGGCGAACCGATCAGCTTGGCACCGCGCTCCTGGACGCCGGCCGCCCGGGGCGTGGCATGCCCGGTCGCGGGATC
>JAFDCZ010000237.1 GCA_019312665.1 Deltaproteobacteria bacterium
GGCGCGCGCTTCTGTAGAAAATGCCGTCACTCTCTGGCGTTGGACGCCCCGGCTGTGTCGACCGGCACCCCCACACCTCAACCTTCGCCCGCCATACCTTCATCTTTCGCCGCTGGCCGCTATGAGGTGAAGAGCTTCCTGGGTGAAGGCGGCCGCAAGAATGTCTACCTCGCCCACGACACCAGACTCGATCGCGATGTAGCCGTCGCGGTCATCAAGACCGACGGGCTGGACGAAACCGGCCTCGTCCGCGTGCGTCGCGAGGCTCAAGCCATGGGGCGGCTGGGCGACGATCATCACATCGTTACCGTGTTCGACATCGGCGAGGAGCGCGGCGAGCCAATCATCGTGTCGCAATTCATGGCGGGTGGGGATCTGGCAGAGTTGATCCAGCAGGCACCTGATCATCAACTCGAGATCGAAGACGCGATCCGCCTGGGTGGCGAGATCTGCGAAGGGTTATCCCATGCCCACGCACGGGGAATCGTCCATCGGGACTTGAAACCAGCCAACATCTGGCTCACAGAGGACGGTACGGCCAAGATCGGCGACTTTGGCTTGGCGGTGGCGCTGGACCGCTCGCGGCTGACGATGTCCGGGATGATGATCGGCACGGTCGGCTATATGCCACCGGAGCAAGCGCTGGGCCGGCAGGCTGACGCCCGCAGCGACCTCTACGCGGTGGGTTGCATCCTCTACGAAATGGTGACGGGCCAGGCACCGTTCGTGGGCGAGGACGTGGTGGCGGTGATTTCGCAGCACATCAACACCGTGCCGGTCGCGCCCTCATACCACAACGCGAAGGTGTCGCGGTCGCTGGAGACGATTATCATGCGACTGCTGGCGAAGGCTCCGGAGGAGCGCCCGGCCTCTGCGGAAGAGGTTGTGACTGAGCTCCGACGCATCCAGGAGAGCGGCCGGAGCGTCTCGACAGAGCAGGTGCTCGCCACTTCCGGCGTCACGGCCCTGCAAAGCGTGCCATGGGGCCGGTTCGTCGGCCGCCGCGACGAGATGTCTCAGCTTAAGGCGGCCCTGGAGAGCGCCCTCTCCGGCCGCGGCTCGATTGTGATGCTGGTGGGCGAGCCGGGGATAGGTAAGTCGCGATTGGCGAAAGAGTTCGCAGTGTACGCGGGGCTGCGCGGCGCCCAGGTCCTTAGCGGACGCTGTTACGAATCTGAGGCGAGCATTCCCTATCTGCCGATTATGGATGCTCTGCGCCAGTACGTGGTCAGTAAGCCAGAGGTCGAACTGCGCGAGGAGCTGGGGCCCGGAGCACCGGAGATTGCCACTTTCATATCCGAGATTCGCCAGCGCCTCCCGGATACGCCCGAGGCGCCCCCCATGGAGGACGAGTCCGACCGTCTGCGCATGTTCGAAAGCGTCGCGTCCTTTCTGCGAAACGCTGCCAAGGCTGCCCCTCTCATCCTGCTCTTCGACGATCTCCAGTGGTCCGACAGGCCATCGCTGATCCTGCTCCAATACCTGGCGAGGGGTATCGCAACGGAGCGGATCATGATCCTGGGCTGCTATTCCGACGTGGAGGTCGAAGAGAGCGACGCTCTGTCAGAGACGCTTGCCGCGCTTCGGCGGGAGCAGTTCTTCCAGCGGGTGCTCGTACGGGGACTGCCACAAGATGATGTGCTCGCGCTAATGTCGACCCTGGGCGAGCAGGAAGTGCCGGCGGATTTCGTGAAGGCGATCTATCGAGAGACCGAAGGTAACCCCCTGTTTGTGGAGGAGATCCTCAAACACCTGGTGGAGGAAGGAAAGCTTAGCCTGGAGAGCGGCCAGTGGGTGAGCAGCACGGGGGGCGTGCCGCAACTGGACATCCCCGAAGGAATAAGAGACATCGTCCGTCGGCGGCTTTCCCGCCTCAGCGAGGAGTGCCGCGGCATCCTTACTCTCGCCTCGGCGATGACCTCTGGCTTCACTTTCGAACTCCTAAAGGAGGTGAGCGGCGAACAGGAGGACCGTCTTCTTGACCTCGTGGAGGAGGCCCTCGCTTTGCACGCGATCCGCGAGCGCAAGGGTGCGGTCAGCGGCAGCTCCTACGAACTGGCTCACACGGCGCTCCGCCACACACTCTACGGGGAGCTCAGCGCCCCTCGCCGAGTACGTCTGCATCGCCAGATCGGCGAGGCGCTGGAACGGCTGCACGCAGCAAACCTGGAGCCACACCTGGCGGAGCTTGCCTACCACTACTCGAATGCTGCGCCGGGAGGCGACGTGGAGAAGGCGATTGACTACGCGCGACGCGCCGGCGAGCGGGCCACCGCTCTCCTGGCTCATGCGGAAGCCGTCCGGGCTTACCGGCTTGCCCTGCGAGCCCTGGATGTTCGCGGCGGCGAGGACGCGACGCGCTGCGAGCTGCTCCTGGATCTGGGCGAAGCACAGACCAAGTCCGGACAGGGCGAGCGGGCGGTCGAAACTCTCCAGGAGGCGTTCGCTCTGACCGAACGCCTCGACGATGCTGCACTCATGGCGCGGGCAGCCCTTGCTCATAAGGAGGCCATGTTGCGCACCACGGAGGGCTACTCCGGAGGTGCCGTACCGATTCTGCGCCGGGCCCTCGAAGCCCTGGGGACGGAGACCAGTCCCACTCGCGTCTACGTCCTGGCAGGCCTCGCCGATCTGCCCTCGATCAACATCAGTGCTGTCGATCAGATCGAACTTGGCCGGGAAGCGCTGGAAGTGGCCAGAGATGTCGACGACCCGAGAGCCATGATCATGGCGCACCAGGCGCTCCTGACTGCGCTTGGCGCTCCCGAGTACCTTGGCGAGCGCCTTGAGCTTGCCCGGGAGCTGATCCGCCTTGGCGCCGAGGCCGACGACCGCTACGGTGAGCTCTGGGGCCACATCAGGTTGATGATCGCTCTCCTCATCTCCGGCGACGTCGACGGCGCGGACCGCGAGCTGGAGATCATCTACCCCAGGGCCTCCGAGACTCGCGAGCCCGCGTGGATCGGCCGCCGCCCCTCCTGGACTGGCATGCGTGCGGCCATGCAGGGAAAGTGGGAGGAAGCAGAGCAGAGCCAGCAGGAGATTCTCGCCGCCTACCAGGAGCTCCACGTGTCCTGGCTGTTCCAGGCTGCTGGCGTCCTAACCTACGAGATCCGCCGCGGCCAGGGCCGGGTTCCTGAAGTGGAGGCGCTCATCACCGCCGCGGTCATCCAGAATCCAGCTCCGGCATGGAAGGCGGCCCAGGCTCTCGTACTCTGCGATACCGAGCGCGAAGCCGAGGCCCGAGAGCGGTTTGATGAGCTCGCAGCAAAGGACTTTGAGGATATACCGCGAGATTGGCTCTTGCTCGCTGCCTTGGGCATGCTGGTTCATGTCGCAAGACATCTCAAGGACGCGGATCGGGCCCGTACTTTGTATGAGATCCTCCTCCCCTATGGTGAACAACACATAGTCATCGGCGATGCGGTACTCTACTGGGGTTCTGTCGCCACGGCATTGGGCATGGCGGCAACCACCATGGGGGACTGGGAGGTCGCAGAACAGCACTTTATCGCGGCGATAGAGGCCGAAGAGCGCTGCCGAGCGTGGCCTTACCTGGCTCGCGCCAAGTACGAGTACGCCGTAATGCTGACGGCGCGCGGCGAAGAAGGCGACAAGGAGAGGGCCCTGCCTCTGGTCAACGAGGCGCTCAGCCGCTTCCAGGAACTCGGAATGCCGAAAGACACGGAGAATGCGTTGGCGCTGAAGCTTGATCTTCAGGGGATAGACACCACCGATACGTCAGGTTCAATTGAAGCCGTCGCCTCCCTGATCTATAGCGAGCAGCCGAACCTGCGGAGTCACGCCGCCCCTGACGGGACAGTGACGATTCTGTTCACCGACATCGAAGGCTCCACCGAACTCACCGAGCGCTTAGGTGACCAGCGTTGGCTCGAACTCCTGCGGGAGCATAACAAGATCATCCGCGAGCAGCTGGCGGCGCACGGCGGGTTCGAGGTGAAGAGCGTCGGCGACGGCTTCATGTTCGCCTTCCAGAGCGGCCGCGCCGGCATCAACTGCGCGATCGCCATCCAGCGGTCCCTCGCCGAGCACAACGAGTCGACGGCGGAACCCGTTCACGTGCGCATCGGCCTCCACACCGGCGAGGTGATCAAAGACGGCGACGATTTCTTCGGCAAGCACGTAAATCTCGCGGCACGTGTCGCGTCGCAAGCGGCCGGCGGAGAGATACTCGTCTCGTCGCTACTGAAAGAACTGACGGCGAGCGCTGGCGATATCGAGTTCGGAGACGACCGTGAGGTTGAACTCAAGGGGTTGACCGGCACCCATCATTTGTACGCCGTCAACTGGCAATAGGTCAGCAGAGCGTACCCTTTAATCCGGGAGTCGTGGGTTCGAATCCCACCGATCCTGCGGCCGAGCTCATCGAGCCCCCGCACGGACTATGGGATCAGAACGGCCGACTCGCAGCTCAGGCCAGCGTCGATGTCTTTGCCGCCGTTGCAGAAGTCGATTCTCGTGCCGAAGGCAAGCGCGGTCACGATCTGTTGCGCGAGTTCGGCACGCAGGGCGTGCAGACGCCGCTCAAGCTTGAAGGCGGCGAGCTCGTCGAAACGCCGCGGCTGCACGCCGACCTCAAGTTCAAGACGGACAGTGGCAAGGCTAACTTCGTCCGGGCGGACTGGTCGGCCGTGAACACGCGCAACGAGATCCTTGGACCCGAGGGCGACGAGCTGTGGATCACGAACATGCGCGTCAACCACTACTGGAACAACCTGTCCGACTTCACCCGCCGCCCGTACACGTTCCAGCGCTTCCCGGTGAACTTCATCGAAATCAGCCCACAGGATGCGGAATCAAGGGGAATCGAGAGCGGTGACATGGTCTCAGTCGACAGCGACCGCGTGATCAATCAGGTGGGCGAGAAAGTGACCGGCGGCTTCACAGCCGTCGCCTACATCACCGACGCTGTGCCGCCGGGGCTGGCGAGCACCTACTTCCACTTCCCCAAGCAGCCGGCTAACTCGGTCGTCTCCGCCGACACATCGCTCCAGCCAGTGAACCTGCGCTACCAGTTCAAGCTGGGCTGCGGCAAGATCACGCGCATCGGACCGACGGAGCTGGCAGAGCGGATGTCGTTCGCGCCCAGGAACATCGTGTAGGACCTGCCGTCGCGTCGGCGTGACATGTCGCCCGTGCTGCTAACGCAACTCAACCTGCTGGCGTTCCCGGTGCTGCTGGGCGCGCGCCGAGCAGCTTCTCGAACGTGACCGCCTTCAAAGAGATCGCCAGCTTCGCCATCCGCTATCGGGGTGTCATTGGCCGCCAGAACCACCTTCGGCTCTGGACGGGGCAAGCTGCCAGCCACGGTACTCGTGGTGAAGGCCGCGGCGAACTTGTGGCCCGGCTCAAGCGGTGCGACCCGCGTCTGCTTCTGGGTTCTCCCCACCTGCGCTGCTCGGGGCGCCGTGGCACTTCTTGAATTTTCGCGGGCTGCCGCAGGGGCAGGGCTCATTGCGCGCAGCTCGGGCGAACCGCTCCTCCGTGGTTCGGTCCTCGCTCGCGTAGTGGGCCATGATTTCGGCCGGCGCTCGTTTTCGCCGGAGCAGGTCGGCCATCATTCGCATCGGCCCGTCGACGTGACCGAAGAACGACTCGTAGCCCGCGCACAGATAGTTGAGGCCGGGATCGCCGTCCGTCGTCTCGATGAAGCGATCCTTGGGACAGCCACCGTTACA
>JAFDCZ010000093.1 GCA_019312665.1 Deltaproteobacteria bacterium
ACCGGGATGACGTTCGGTAGCAGGGCCACCAGGCCGACCCGAAAGGAAACGAAGAGTGCGGCCAGCACGAGGTAGATGATGGCGAAGGCCGCCAGCACGGCACGTGTCTGGCCACGGATGATCTGGTCGAGAGCGCCGCTGACGATGAACGACGTACCCGTCACCCGGGCGTCGATCGAATCCGGCAGCTCGGCGAGGCGCGCCGAGATTCGCTCGGTCAACGCGGTGACCTCGTCGGAATCGATCACCTTCGCGCGCACCCGCACGATCGTGTGTTGATAGGCCACATCGACCAGGCTGCGCAGTTCGCGGCTCTCTCCGAAGAGCAGGATCTGGCTCACCATGCGTTGGCCTTCCGGCAACGCGAACGACTCCGGATCATTCTCGTGGAAGCCGCGGTTCAAGAGCTTCAGGTGATCGACCAGAGAGGTCGTTTCGCCGACGGACGGGTCCTCGGCGAGCCACGCTTGAAGCGCTTCGATCTCGCGCAGGTGCTCCGGGCGCTTGAACGTGTCGCGCGTCTCGCCCTCGAGCACGATCAGCAGCGGGTTGGCGCCGCCGAGCCTCTCGTTCACGGCCTCGAAATCCAGGCGCACGGAGGAATCGGCCGGGAACTTGCGGATCTGGTCGGAGCCCACGCGGATGGAAGCGGCGCCGAGCAGCGCAATCGCCAACGTGGCCGCGAAAGCACCGAAGATCCATGGACGCCGACGCACCGCGAAGTGCGCCACCCGGGCCGCAATGGACGCGCTGCGCCCGGTCACCGGCGGCAGACGCTTCGGCAGCGGCAGGAGGGCCAGCGCCGCCGGCGTGAGCGTGAGCGCAGCCACCACAGTACAACCGACGCCGATCACCGAGAGCAGGCCGAACTCGCGTACTGCCGGAAGCGGCGACAGCACCAGCGTCACGAATCCGATCGCGGTAGTCAGACCGGTCAGCAGGACCGGCAGCTGCACCTGGCTCGTGGCCAGCGCGGCCCGGGCCGCAGGGCTCTCCCCTTCGACCTCGTAGTACTCGCTCACCACGTGGATCGCGTAGGAGATGCCAAGGGTCGTCAACAGCACGGGCACCAGCACCGTGATGGCGTTCAGCCCATGCCCCGTCGCGACCACGAATGCCAGTGTCCAGGCGACAGCCACCGCCACCGTGACGAGCGGCAGCAGCACGCCGCGCACAGTGCGGAAGGCCAGCAGCAGCACGAGCGATACCGCGCCGAGGATCAGCCCGGGAAGCAACAACGTCTCGCGAACGAGCACGCGCGCATTGGCCACACCCAGATGCGGGCCGCCCGTGAGCCAGATCTCGGCCTCTCCCGCTTCTTCGTGGGCGATCGCCAGCACCCGATCGCTGACTTCGTGCTCCCGGTACTCGCGGCTGGTCAGCGGCACCAGTGTGAGAAGCAGCGCTGTCGCAGCCTCGTCCCGAGCCACCAGGCTGCCCGCGGTGAACGGATTGTCCATCACCGCAGCGCGCAGAGCCGCCAGGCCCGCTTCGTCGCGGGGAATGGAGGCAACGAAGGGGCCGATCTCGAGCCCGTATTCGGTGCCAACGACATTCACCGCTGTGGTGAGTGACGTGACACTGCGGATCTCCTCCATCGCATTGAGGCGACGCGTGATCCGGTCGATGCGCTCGAGCGCATCCGTGGTGAAAAGATCTTCGGTCGCGAAGCCCAGCACCAGGCTGTCATCGCTGCCGAAACGCTGCCGCGTCTCATCCAGGAATGCTCGCTCCGGGTCGTCCTCGGGCAGCAGGCTCTCGATCCCGGGCTCGATGACTAGGCGCAGACGACCGGTTCCCGGATCGACGAGTACCGCCAACGCGAGCAGGGTCGCCGCGAACACTGCCGCCAGCACCCAGCCAGCGTGCCGCTCGATCGCCTCCCGGAGCGTCACGGCTCAGTCCACCGAACGCCCGAGCGTGGCGAGCTCGAAGATCCGTCGTTTGATCTTCACATCCACTTCGAGAGACGTCACCTCCAGGGTCGTCGTCGACCCCTCCAACACATCCTCCATGCTGAGGCGACTGGGGATGCGCACCCCGTCCCGCTCGATCATCGAGCCGAGATCGGCTCGCATCACTTTCTGAAGAGTGCCACCAGGCGCGAACATTTCGCTCTTCATCGGAATGCAGCTCTTCCGGGTCACGTAGGTGATGATCTTCTCGTACGCGGAGCCGCTCTCGGGATCCTTCTTCTGGACAAACGCATCCACCGTCACACCGTCCAACGCGCTGGGCGACAACCGCTCGGTAGCTCCCGCCATCGCCAGGCCCTGGAGCTGCTGGAAATCCTCGTAGGTGAAATCGCTGCCGAAGAGCGAGCCCGAAACGGAGTGCGAATTGATGCGCCGGGTCTTCTTCAGCTCCGGCGAGTAGAGGAAGAGATCCGTGCCATCGTCACGCTCGATCAGCAACACGGATGCGCCACGCACGTCTTCGGGGCTCCTCACCTGGATCAAGACCCGCGACCGCTTGGCCTTGAACCTCTGCCACCAGATCTTCGCGGTCAGTTGCCGTGAGGAGCCTCCGCGATCTTCGGTGCGAAGGGTCACTTCCTGGATGCTGCTCTGCTCCGGGAAGTTGGCGCGAATGCAATCGGCCAGGGTGTCGAGCCCACCTTCCGACAGGGCTGGGCTCCCGAGGAGCAGCGAGAAGAGAATCAGCAACGAGGGAAACAGGCGCGGCGATCGAATCATGCCGCGAAGAGTAGGCCAGGAGACCGGCCAGCGGGCTACGGCCGACTGACCCAGATCGCGCCGGACTCGCCGGTCTGGAGGTCCCAGGGTTGGCGGTCCGGGGTACATCCGCGTTTCTCCGTTGCATTCACTCCCACCTGATCCAGGACGCCATTGCGGATGATCGTTCCGAGCGGCAGCCGCGATCCGCCGTCAAAAAACGTCCCGTTCACGACGACCGGAAACCCACCCGGGTTGCTCGCCGAGCGCACCTGCTCGGGCAACGATCGATCCCGCTTTCCCGTATCCCGATAGGAATTGCCTTCGATGTCGTGGTTGTTCAGGATCGTGAGTCGGTCGATCGGATGACCAATGAAGACCGTCTGCCGGCGGATGTCCTCGGTGCTCCAGACATCCTTGGGTTGCGGGCGGACAGAAGGATCAGCACTCATGCTGTTCAGACGGGTGGGCGCGACCCGCCCCGCCATCGCCACGGACGGGAGACCCACCAGCAGGCAAACCAGCCAGCACCCCATCCACACCGCATGGCGGAGAGGGAGGGATTCGAACCCTCGAGGGCTTGCACCCTGGCGGTTTTCAAGACCGCTGCCTTCAACCACTCGGCCACCTCTCCTGGCGGAAGAGGCTAGCAGGGGCAGTAGGTTGCGTGGGAGCGGCTAGAGCCCCAGGGTGCGACGTCGCCACGAGTGTCGCCGGCGACCTCGAGCTCTGCGCGATTCACCAGTGTCCTCTAACGAGACGAGGTACCGATCAGTGCCCCGCGCAGGCGCCGTGACACCAGGCCTGCGATCGAGCCAAGCTGAGCCCGCCAGGGAGCGCCGCTCGCGTAGACATGACGGCCGATGCGGCGCATGCGCTCCAACTCGTCAGCGCTCATCGGGCCCCCCTCGAGGCATTGGAGATTCTGCCGGAGTTCCTCGAGGTTTGCGGGGCCACAACAAGCCACGTGGACTCGAGGGTGAGACAGCACGAATCGGAAACAGTCTGCGGCCGACGGCGCGCGCTCACCCGGCGGCATGCGCGCGGGATCGATCAGGCTCCCCCAGCGATTGCTCGTGAACGTGACCATCCCCGGGCCCCCCTCAAGGGGCAGGTGGTCGAAGACCTCTGACTCGGCTCCGCGATGTGCCGCGTTGTAGCGCACGTGATAGATGTCGATCTCCCGATCCCTCTCGAGCTCGGAAATCAGCGGGCGCCGGTGCGTGGAGAGCGCCAGGAAGCGGAGCTTCCCCTGCTCCTTGAGCTTCGCGACCTGCTCTAGGAGATCAGGAGCGGGCGCCCGGTTCTGATTGCCCAGGAGGAGCGCGTCGAGGTAGTCCAGGCCGAGCTGCCCCAAGGCATCTTCCACGAGCTTCGAGATCGTGGCGGGCTTGCGCGAGACCGCATGCATGACGACGACCAGGTCCTCTCTCCCCTTGCGGGCGACGGCTCGAATCCCCCTTGCCATCTTCTTCGTGCGCAACGCACCCCACCAGAGGTAGTTGACTCCTCGCTCCACGGCCTCCTCGACCATCGCCTCATCCGTTCCGTAGCTCGCGGCGATGCCCAGACGCGACACCGATCGCCCCGTGCGACCCAGCGTTGTTCTCTCGAATTCCATGACGCTCCTACCCTGCTCTCCGATGAGTGGCGTCCGGCGCTTGCCGGGAGCCAACACAGTAGCTCCGGACCGACACGAGGTCCCCTTGGACTCAAGGCCGGGTATTGTAGGCGAAACGCAGCTTTTCTTTCCTATGCCCACATTGTCTGCACACATCGCATACTGGAACAAGAAGAAAGGGGTTCATTCATGTCCAAGGGAAAAGAGCTTCTTGCGAAATATGAGAAGGAGGTCGAGGCGGTATGGCGCGAGATGACCCCCAAGTCCCGGGAGCTCTGCGCGCGGGCAGAAGAGTTCACACCGGGCGGCGCCCTCAGGTCTCACTCCACTGGCACCTATCTGGCTTACTGTGATCGGGTGGACGGATGTTACATGTACGACGTCGATGGCAACCGCTACATCGACCTCATCATGGGCATGACCAGCATCATTGGACACAATCACCCAAGGGTCGCAGAGGCCATTCAGGCGCAGGTGCCAAAGGGTCTCGTCACTTTCATGCCTGACGAGGGCTGGGATGTCCTTGCAGAAATGATGTGCAAGAGAGTCCCTTCGGTAGAGAAGGTATGGCCGGCATTTGGTGGGTCCCAGGCCTTTATGTGGGCCATAAGGGCGGCCAGAGCCCATACCGGAAGGGACAAGATTCTAAAGATCTGGGGCGGTTATCACGGCACTTACGACGACGCCTTTGCCATGCCGCCTAACGGGTCGCCTGGGCTGCCCAAGAATACACTGGACAATATTCTTTTCACCAATTGGAACGACAAGGAGGGGACGGAGAAGATCATCCGGGAAAACAAGGATGAACTGGCGGCTGTCATCACGGAAGGACTCCAGACCGGAGGGACCATTCCTCCTGAAGACGGGTATCTGAAGTTCCTGAGAGAGCAAACCGACAAATACGGCATTGTCCTCATCTTCGATGAAATTGTGAACTTCTGGCTTGATCACGGCGGGACCGGAGCGCTCTATGATGTCAAGCCCGATTTATGCGTCTATGGAAAGGGCATCGGGGGCGGTCTGCCAATGGGCCTGGTTGGTGGCCACAACGATATCATGAAGCTCTTTAGCCAGAAGGAAGCGTTCAGGATCGCGGCCATCGCCGCTCACCAGGGTGATCCGGTAACTGTTGCCGCTAGTACAGCCTGTCTCAACATAATGACCGCCGATGAAATTGCGCGCATCAATGCCAATGGCGAACTCCTGGCCGATGGCATCCGAGGCGTTCTCGAGGACGTGAGCATTAGAGGTCAGGTGATCGGATATGGCAATCATCAGAGTGTTCACCTGACGACCGCCGATGAAGTCACCGATCCGCTTTCCTATTTGCTGAATGCCAATACGCCAGGACTGAAGGAAACGATGGCCCTTTTCCGTCGCTCACTCATCAACAAGGGAGTCATCACCCTGGAGGACTTGATGGCTCTGAGGGTCTCAACCCCGCTGACGGAGAGCGAGATAGAGACGTCGCTCAATGCGATGCGAGAGAGCTTTGTGGAGATTCACCCCATCCTCAAGGAGGTGGCGCCTGATCTGGTCGCCTAGCTGAAGGAAAAATCGAGCAGTACGCGGGCTCTACTTCGCCGGTGGCGAAGCTTCTCCTGGACACCTACGGCCACTTCATGCCGAGCGAGTCGTGAACGCTGCGCTGGCGAGCTGACCCCCAGGTTCGAAGCCTGTGGCTCCTAGGCGTTCCCGATTGACGTCTCTAGCGACGTCAATCGTGGTCGTTTCGAGCGGTTCTGTGCGGTTTCGGTCCGACGCAACTCACCGAAGTTGCTGAAATCGCAGGCCTTCGGTCCCGCTTTCAAGACCGCTGCCTTCAACCACTCGGCCACCTCTCCCGGCTGAGAAGGGTAGCGGGGCCGGGAGGCGCGAATGCAGGGTGGATGTGCCGGTGTCCCAGCGCCGAGCCGCGAGCATCCTGGATCGGCCGTCCTTCGCGCGAGACGATCGCCGCCGTGCAGCGGGCGGGCGAGCTAGGCCTCCGCAGCCTTGCGGAGGGCCTCGAAGTCAACGGCCAGCGCATCCACGAGCTCGTGCAGGTCGGGGAGAGCGTCCCAGTCGGCGTTGAGGCCCCAGAAGAGACCGCCGTTGTAGCTGAACAAGGCGATCCCGAGGGCCTGGTTTCGATACAGGGGAACGAGGGGATACGCGTCCCGCAGCTGAGCGCCGAGCAGATAGGCCGGGACCTGCGGTCCCGGCACGTTGGTCACCACCACATTGAAGGGCTGTACGAACGCCGCGAGCCGGGCGAACTGCACGAAGAGCTGCCCGAGGCCCCACTCGCTGATCTCCTCCAGCGTCTGGACGCCTTGCGCCTGCTTCGAGGCCTTCAGCTCCCGGGTGGTCTCGATCACCCGTCGGAGACGCCGGCGCGGGTCGGGCTCGTCGAGGGGAAGTTGGGCCGCGAGCATGGCCACGCGGTTTCCGAACGTTCCTGACTCGTCCCCGGTGCGGATGTTTACGGGCAACATGGCACGGAAGTCGAGATCCGAAACGTTCTCGCCGCGGTTGGCCAGGAAGCGCCGCAGCCCACCCGCCACGTTGGCAAGCACGACGTCGTTGACGGTGCCCCCCAACTGGTTCTTCACCTGCTTGACGTGGTCCAGGTCGTAGCGGATCCAGTCGAAGCGGCGGTGGGGCCCGATTTCAACGTTGAGCGGCGTCGGCGAAGCCTGGTGCATGCTCACGGCCATGGCCTCGCCAAGGCCGCCCAGCGCCTCGCGCAGGGACTCGATCGCCCGCAGGGGACGAGCCACCGCGTTTCGTGCGGCGCGCAGGGCAGCAAAACCGTCGCCCACGCGGTGGCGCGCTTCGCCCAGGAGCATGTCCGTCGGGCCCGGTGCCGGACGCGGCAGCCAGGTGCGTGGCTCCGGTACCGGCTCGTCCGGGCTTAGCTGCATCGAGGCGGTCAGCAGGTCGGCGCTGCCCACCCCGTCGATCATGCAATGGTGGGTCTTCACGATCACCGCGAAACCCCGGTTCGCCAGACCCTCGACCACGACGAGCTCCCACAGCGGCTTGTTGCGGTCGAGCGCCTCGGACATCACACGCCCTGCGAGCCGCTTGAGCTGACGTTCGTCGCCCGGATGGGGGAGGCTCAGATGCCGCACGTGGTACTGCAGGTTGAAGCGCGGATCGTCCACCCAGACGGGATGGTTCGTGACGGGGACGTGGGCGATGCGCTGCCGGTAGCGGGGCTCGAGCGTCGACGCGACGAAGGTCCGGAAGCGTTCGATGTCGAATCCGCCCCCCGGAAGCAGCAGGGGCCCGCCATCGAAGATGGCGACGGCGCCCACGTGCATGGGGCAGTTCTCGTCCTCGATCTGAAGGAAAGTGGCGTCGAGAGCGGAGAGCCGCTCGTAGTGCGGATAGGCCATGGCCGAACGCTCCCTTGTTGCCCGCCAAGGTAGCGGCACCACGATGCGGGGCGCAGCAAGGCCTGCCTCTCGAGTCAGTGCCTGCAGGGTCTTCCGGGGCAGGACCGCGAATCGCGGCACCCCGTCCCCCCGTCGGATTCTGTGCCGGCTCCGACCTACCGAGGCTCCGTTGGGGCGATTGACGTCGCAAGCGACGTCAATCGTGTTCGTTTCGGGCGGTTCTGTGCGGTTCCGGCCCGACGCAACTCACCGACGTTCCTGAAATCACAGGACTTCCGGCCCGTTTTCAAGACCGCTGCCTTCAACCACTCGGCCACCTCTCCTGGCGGAAAGGTTAGCGGGTTCGGTGAGTTGCGAAGGTGGCACGGAGGCCCGCGGGGGTGACTTCCCGGTTGACGTCGCTTCCAGCGCGAAAGCCAAGCCGTTGGCCGAGCCGTACTTCGCGGTGAACTCGTGCAGCTGATCCGAATGCTCGGACGACGGCCTTGAAACGCGTCGGCTTCAGGCTGCGGCCCGCACACTACACACGCGAGGAAAAAAGCCTGGCCGCCCTCGCGCCCCCGACCGCCCTTCCGCAGGATCACTCCCCTTGCGTACCAGGAGTGCCGTCTCCCGCTTCGCCGGCGAGAGTTCCCATTTCTGAAGCCGGGCGTCGAACTCGTCACAGAACCCCTCGAGGCTCATCAGGACGGAGGCCGGCCGCGCGCGCATTTCACGTCCGCGGAGCGCGCGCCTATGGGTTCGAGGAGGATCGGTTTCTCCACGGGGTCGATGATGTGGTTATCCTCCCGCCCGATGAGGAGGGCTGCGTGATGGCGGCGTTGGAGGAGGTCCGGGTCGGCGCGAAGACGCTCGACCGGCTCCAGTCGATTCTGAGCCCCGACGCATTCGGCGAGGCGCTGAAGGCAGCTGCCGCGATGCGCGAGCGGCTCTTCCAACGTGTGGTGTGGAACGTGAACTCGACGGCGGCGGGTGGCGGAGTGGCCGAGATGCTGCAATCGCTGCTCGGCTACACGCGAGGGCTCGGTGTGGATTCCCGCTGGCTCGTGGTGCAGGGCAACGATCCCTTCTTTCGAGTGACGAAACGCCTGCACCACGCGCTTCACGGTGAACCCGGTGACGGCTCGCCGCTCGGACCGGACGAGCACGAGATCTACGAGCAGACCCTCGGTTCGGCGGCCCTTGAATTGCGGAGGCTGGCCCGGCCTGGTGACTTCGTGCTGCTCCACGATCCCCAGACCGCGGGCCTGGCGCCGGCTCTCGCGCAGACCGGAGTGCACGTGATCTGGCGCTGTCACATCGGCAGCGAAGATCCCTCCCCGGAGGCCCGCCGCGGCTGGGCCTTCCTCGAGCCCTACCTCAAGACCGTTCCGGACTTCGTCTTCTCGCGCGAGGCCTACGTACCGGAGTTCGCCGACCACGGGAAGTCGACCATCATCACACCGAGCATCGACCCGCTCTCCGCGAAGAATCAGGATCTGCCGGCTGACGACATCGCGGCAATCCTCGTCCACACCGGCCTGGTCGAGGGCCCGGTACCTGACGGCGGCAGCTGCTCCTTCCTGCGGGACGACGGCACTCCGGGACGCGTCTCGCGGCAGGTCGACGTGGTGCGCAGCGGTCGCGCCCCCGCGGCCGACACTCCGCTCGTGGTGCAGGTCTCGCGCTGGGACCCGCTGAAGGACATGGCCGGCGTAATGGACGGGTTTGCCCGGCTCGTAACGGCGCACCCGGAACTCGAGGGCGAGCTGGTGTTGGCCGGGCCGGACGTGCGCTCGGTCGCCGACGATCCGGAGGGGATCATGGTGTTCAACGACGTGGTCGAGCGCTGGCGCGCGCTCCCCGCTGCGGTTCGCGATCGCGTGCACCTCGCGAGCCTGCCCATGGACGACGTGCAGGAGAACGCCATCATCGTGAACGCACTGCAGCGTCACGCGACCGTGGTCGTCCAGAAGAGCCTGCGCGAAGGCTTCGGCCTGACCGTCACCGAGGCGATGTGGAAGGGCCGTCCGGTGGTCGCCAGCGCCCTTGGCGGAATCCTCGACCAGATCGAGGACGGCGTGAGCGGGGTCCTGATCGCGGATCCGAGCGATCCGAATCAGCTCGCGGAGGCCCTGTGCGCGGTCCTGCAAGATCCCGAGCGCGCTGAAGCGATCGGAGCCTGCGCCCACGAGCGCGTGAGGGAGCGCTTCCTCGGAGTGGGCCACCTGGTGCATTATGCCCAACTGCTGCAGCAGATCGATACGGAAGGCAGGTAGCGCGACCGGGTGGTGGCCCCGATCTCGCCCGAGGCCTGGGCGATGTACAATCTCGAGCGCTGGGCGCCCATCGCCACGGGGTCGAGCCAATGAGGAGGCACCGGGTGTTGAAGAAGATTCTCTTGGGCCTGGTGGTGCTGATCGTCGTCGCGTTCGGGCTGGGCTGGTGGACCGTGGGCCGCCCCATGCTCGAAACGTATCGGCGGACGGCGCCGAGCACCGCACCTGAAGACTACGCACAGCAGGATGACAGCCGAGTGCCGGTTCCTGCCCTGCGCCCCCAGGAGCTTCGGCCCTACGACCCCCTCAAGAACGTGTTCTGGGGGGACGTGCACGTCCACACCGTCGAGAGCTTCGACGCTGCCCTGTTCGGTACGACCGCGACAATCGAGGACGCTTATCGCTTCGCCAAAGGCGAGAAGCTGCGAAGTCCGGGCGGCGAGCTCATGCAGCTGTCGCGTCCGCTCGACTTCGTCGCGCTCACGGACCACGCCGAGAGTTTCGGGATGCGGACGCGCTGCGGTGACGACGGCCTATCGTTGGTCGAGAGCCTCAACTGTTGGGTCATGGAGACGCCCAACGTGGCAGTCTTCCAGTTCATTCGCGGCGCGGGTCAGGGGGCGGCGACCCGAGATGCCGGGCCCGCGGCACCCGCAGGGGTGTATCGAAACAGGCCCCGCACGCCGCCGAATCGTTCTGCGGTGCCGATCTGCACGCGGGGCAAGGGCGGAATCGAGCGATGCGTGCAGGACAGCCGGTCGGATTGGGCGCGCTACATCGACCTGGCAAATCAGTTCAACGAGCCTGGCGTCTTGACGACCTTCGCCGCCTATGAGTATTCGCCCGGGCTGCCCGATGCGGGAAAGCACCACCGCAACGTCATCTTCAACGGCGACGATCTCCCTGAGTACGCCATCTCCTCGCTCGATGTAGGCAATGCGATCGACTTGTGGCGCGGCCTCGAAGAGACGTGCACGGGCGACTGCGACTTCCTGACCATTCCGCACAACATGAACAAGGGCTGGGGGCTCTTCTACAGCCGCCACACCTGGGACGGGCGCACGTATGAGCCCGACGACTGGCGGCTGCGGATGCGACGCGAGCGCCTCGGCGAGATGTATCAGGTGAAAGGCGCGTCGGAGTGCGCACTCGGAGTCGGCGCGACCGACGAGGAGTGCGCCTTCAGCCAGGTCTTGAAGCCCTGCGAAGCGGGGCAGGAGACAGGCTGCGCCTTCCAGAGTGCCTTCGCGCGCCAAGGTCTCAAGATCGGCCTGCAGCTCGATCGGGAACTGGGCTTCAATCCCTTCGCCTTCGGAATGATTGCCGCGACCGACACGCACAACTCCAATCCCGGCGATACGGAGGAGTGGGACTTCCCGGGCAAGGTCGGCGCGATCAGCTCGCCCGCAGTGCGCCGCCTTCGGGATCGGCCGGACCAAAAGCCCTACCAATCGATCTTGCAGTTCCACACCTCCGGTGGCCTGGCCGCGGTGTGGGCCGAGGAAAACACCCGCGACGCGATCTTCACCGGCATGCAGCGCCGCGAGGCCTACGCCACCTCGGGCACGCGCATCACCCTGCGCTTCTTCGCGGGCTGGGGCTTCGACGAAGCGATCACGGAGAAGCGGGACCCTGTCGCCGTCGCGACCGCGGGCGGCGTACCGATGGGAGCCGTGCTCCATCCGAGCGAAGGGCAGGAAGAGAGCCCAACTTTCTTCATCTGGGCCGGCGCCGACCTGCTGAGCGCGCCGTTGCAGCGCGTGCAGGTGATCAAGGGTTGGATCGACGCCGATGGCGAGACCCACGAGAAGGTCCAGGACGTCGTCTGCGCCGACGCTCTTGGTATCGATCCCGTAACGATGCGCTGCCCGGACAACGGCGCCTCCGTCGACACGACGAACTGCGAGACGCCAGGCGACACCGGAGACGGAGAGTTGATGGTCGCCTGGAGGGACCCGGCGTTCGACGCGAGCCAGGCCGCCTTCTACTACGTCCGGGCCATCCAGAACCCGACCTGCCGTTGGTCGACCTACGACGCGATCCGCCTGGGCATCGAGCCCGACCCGCGCGTACCCGCGACGATTCGCGAACGCGCCTGGTCCTCACCGATCTGGATCGACCCCGAGGACTGAGACCGCACCTCAGTGACGGACCATGCGATGGAGCGGTCGAGGGCGAGCTCGAAAAAGGGGAGCAGCATGAGCATCGTGCGGATCGGCGGCGAGGTGCGCACCGGTGACGAGATCCGCTACGAACCGTCCGCTCGCCCCCGTCTGAGATCATCGTCCGGGCCGGGCGCCACACGCGCCTAGCGAGAAGGAGTCGCCCGTGATTCGAACCACTGTCGTAGGCAGCTGGCCCATTCCCGCTGGGTACAAACCCCGGCTGACCGAGTACTACAAGGCCGCCCTCAGCGACGAAGAGGCGTGGGACCTCCTCCAGGCGGCGGCCCGGATCGCCATGGACGAGCAGCTCGGCTGTGGCCTCGATCAGATCATGGGGGGCGAGGTCTTCGCCCCCGATTTCGTGCATCACGTGCCGCCGCGATTGGAAGGCCTCGAGGTGGTGAAGAGGCGCGACCATCGCGCGGGAGTGGAGGGCACGGGCCGCTACCGCATCGTCGGGGATGTCTCGGCCCCCCGCGGCACGGGGCACGCCCTGGCTTATCGCCGCGAGCGCGAGATCCAGCCCGATCTCGACAAGGCCGCCGTGCCGTCGCCGCTCACGCTCACGCTCTCCTTGCTGGGCGATCCCCGCCTTCCCGAGCAGATGCAGAACATTGCGGGCATCGTGGCCAACGAAGTGCGAGGCATGAGCGCGGCTGGGGCAACGGAGATCCAGCTCGATGCGCCTCTCGAGGCCGTCGCCTGTGTCACGCAGGGCCAGAGCATCGCCGAGATGGTGCCCTGGATCGTGTACCCGTTCCGCGGGATCACCGGCGTGCGTCGCACCGTCCACTTCTGCCTCGGAGACATGGGCCGCCGCCCGGCCACCCAAGAGCAGCACCTGCACCACCTGATCCCGCTCTTCGAGGCGTTGGCGGGCCAGGTGGACCGCGTCCACGTCGAGTGCTCCTACGCCGGCCAGTGGGCGGAGCGTTCGCTCCTGGCGGAGATCCCGGAGTCGCTGGAGGTGATCGCGGGCATCGCCGACGTGAAGTCGAAGCCTCAGAGCGAAGCAGAGCTGCGCCAGAGGATCGCGGCACTCCTGGAGGTGCTGCCGCCCGAGCGCCTGCTGGTCTCCTCGTCGTGCGGTTGTGGGCGGGTGCCCCACGACGACGCCATCGAGCTCATGAGCAACCTCGTGAGTGCGGCGCAATCGGTCTAGTGGCAGACCTCCACGTAGCCCACGGCCATCACCTGCTCGACGTTCTGTTCATACGGGGCCGGGGCATGGGCTCTTTGTGTCGACCAATCCGTTCCGAGCGGGACTGGTCGGTTTCCGGGCTCGCGGGGAGTCATCCGTCGTTCAGCTACGAGCCTGAGTGAATGATCGGAGACGAGGCCGAATGTGACAGCTCGACTAGCCGATTGCATTCCCTTCGCGGAGTGCGTCGATCGCATCTTGGTCGAGGCCCAATTCGAGAAGCACTTCATCGGAATGCTCCCCGAGGCGCGGAGCGTGTCGATCGATCGAGGCCGGCGTGCGGCTGAAGCCCCAGGGTGGAGCGATATAGCGCGTCGCGCCAAAGCGTTCGTCTTCGAGGATGCGGACTGTCTTACGATATTGGACCTGGGGGTCCTCGAGGAATGCCTCGACATCGTTGACGGGACCAAAGGTCGCGCCTTCCTCCCGCGCTCGGGCGACGAAGTCGGCACTCGGCCATTTCTGGATGTCGCCCTCGAGAGTCGCGACGAGTTCGACATAGTTTCCCAGCCGCGTTCCCATCTCCTGAAAACGGGGATCCGCTACGAGGTCCATGCGGTCGAGAACGCGGCAGAGCGCAGCGAATTGGTGGTCTTGGATCACCAACCCGACGACATATCCGTCCGCGGTTTCCCAAGCCCTGAAGAATGCATCGGACATCCCCGTTTCCTCGAAATCGGGAGGGAAGGCACGGGGAGTCATCGGGTCGGGTAGGGCGAAGGCGGCATAGGCATCGAGCATGGCGACTTCGACGCGCTGGCCGCGACCTTCCGGATCCCGCTCGCGGGCGAAGAGCGCCGCGAGGATGGCGCCAACCGCCGTGAGGGCACTCGTCTTGTCGGCGATCGGACCTTGGACAGGCTTGGGCGGCCCAGCTCCACCCTGGGCCGGCATGACTCCGACGAGCCCTTGCATCAGTTGGTCGTAGGCGGGAAGTGAAGCGTAGGGCCCATCGCTTCCGAAGCCGTTGATCGAGGCGAAAACGATCCCGGGATGGCGGCTGGAGAGTGCTTCGTACCCGAGGCCGAATCGATCCATGACATCCGGGCGGAGATTTTCCACGAGGACATCGATTTGGGAAATGATGTCGAGCACCAGATCGCGTCCGGCTTCGCTCTTCAGGTCGACCACCAGGCTGCGCTTGTTGCGATTCATCTGGGTGTGCATCGCCGAAAAAAGCGGCTCCTTGAAGGGCGCACCGGAATAACGGGTCTGGTCGCCCGTTGGGGACTCGAGCTTGATGACATCAGCTCCGAGGTCACCGAGCGCCTGAGTGCACATCGGACCCGAAACAACACTCGTTAGGTCGAGGACCCGGATCCCGGCGAGAGGCCCACTTCGGTTTGCGCTGGACATGATGTTGTTCCGCACCCTTCAGACTAGGTCGGCGCCGTGGCGTCGGGGTGGACTTTGAGGGCGAGCTTACCCTGAACCTTGCTCGCAGCAAGCCGTTCGAGTGCATCCGGCAGGTCTTCGAAGGCAACCATCTCTTCAATTTGCGTCTTGAGCCGTCCCTCTTTCCACCACTCAAGGAGCCGCGCCTGAGCGGCCTCCTTGAAGGCGCGGTCGTAGTTGCTCGGGATGACGCCGACGACGGAATAGTTCTGGTAGACCAGATGCGCGGTGTCGACCGCTCCCCATGACCCACTCGCAAAACCGATCATCAGGATCCGGCCTTCGTCGGCCACGCATTTCGTAGCGGACGCAAAAGCCGCGCCGCCAACCAGGTCGTAGACACAATTCGCACCCTTGCCATCAGTGGCTTCCATGACAGCTTTGGCGATGTCCTGTTCCTTGCGATCGACGACGACATCGGCTCCGAGACGCTTGCAATATTCGACTTTCCCTTTTCCCGCAACGGTCGCGATCACGCGTGCGCCCAGGGCCTTCGCAATCTGGATTGCCGCGGTTCCGGTTCCGCCGGCCGCGCCGAGTACGAGCAAGGTCTCTCCGCTTTCGAGCTTGCCCCGGGTGATCAGGCCGATATACGCGGTGTGGAAGGGAATCAGAAAGGAGGCGCCTTCCGCGTCGGTCATGCCCTCCGGCACGGGCAGACAGAAATCGTCGAGCGCGAGACATTGCTCGGCATAGCTGCCATTGCCTGTAAAAAAGCTCGTGACCGCCATGACTCGATCACCGATCTGACGATTCTCGACCCCGTCGGCCCACCCAATCACTCGACCAGCGACTTCCTGGCCTTGCGTGAAGGGAATTTTCGGTGTCATCGCATAACTTCCTTGACACATGAAAACGTCGGGTAGACCCATGCCGGCGGCGAGGACTTCGACCAGCACGGTTCCCTCGTAGGGGACCGGTACAGGGACATCATCATTGATTGCCAAAACGGCTTTCGGGTTTCCGGATTTCACTGTCTGCCAAGCGCGCATTGATCGAGCTCCTGAAGAAAGAGAAGAGAAGAAGAACTGAAGGGGGCCTCGTGGGCCGGCGCGCACTGCGGGAGCACCGTTGCCCTCGATGACGGAGCCACCGGAGAGCTTGAGGTCCCGGGGCATCGGGATTCTTTCGTTTCGGCGCGCGTGTGCGGCCCGAAGCGGCATCGCGGTAGTGAGCGATCTCGTTCGAGAGCGGAAGGAAGCACTCGGTTTCTCCGTCGGCTCACCTTGGCAAGCCACGGGCCTGCCGATGTATCCTTCGGCCAGATCCGAGCCGCCACCGGCGACCTCGACTTCGGCGATCTCCCGATCTTCCAGAGATGGCGGGCCGCTCCCGAAGCCAGCCGATTCTGCGATCCCGAGTCCGGAACGCGACGCCACCCCTGCAACCCATTGGCCGCCCCGAGGCTCCCACCCCCGCCGGTCTTCGCCATGGCGCCCCGTCGACCTCACTCGCCTGGGGGCGGATGTTGCAGCGTCTCGCTTCGGGG
>JAFDCZ010000386.1 GCA_019312665.1 Deltaproteobacteria bacterium
GGGTATCGCTGCGCCGGAATCCCATTGTCAAGGTCCAGTCGTCCGCCCACCGCTTCACCAGACTGATGTCGGCGAAGAGGGTCAGATCCGTGTCAGCGCCGCTAGGCTGCTCGCCTCCGACGGGAACGAAGACGGTGGAGTTGCCTAGCGAAACCAGGCCGGCCTCCTCGGCAGGCGTCAACGTGTTGGGAATCGGGCTTCCGGCGATCACGTCGAAATTGCCGTCCGGCGGGAGCGATTCGCAGGTAGAGTCGAAATACGGCGTTCCATCGTCGAACGTGGGGCAGGTGCTGACGTCCACGAGACCCTGGCCACCGAGAAACGGAGCGACGACACGCGCCGGGAGATCCGCCGGATCGTCCGGAAACACCAACGTCGGGCCGACTTCGAAGTTGACCTGAAAGCTGGGATCGAAATCGTGGGTCACCCGACCAGAAAGCGTGATGAAGTCCGTCTCCGTGCTCCGCGTGACAAAAGGTTCGATCTTCTGCCGGCTCCAGCGAAGCCTGGAGCCCAAGCGCGTGCGGGCACCCCAGACACGCTCGTAGGCCAGAACCGCCCCAAACGTCGCGTTGTCTGTTTGCACCTCGTCGCTAGCGTCGAAGAGGGAGTGGAAAAAACTGAGCGACACCTCGTCGCGGCGCGTGAAGTTGTGGGTCAACGTCATCGATGCGCTATTGGAGATGAAGGGATCCCGATCCGTAATGAACTGCGTCTCCGGGGAGAGGCCAGCTCCCACGTCACTGGTCTCGTTGAAGCTCCGCGTGCTCGAGAAGCGGCGGAAGCGCTCCGCGACCGAGACAGAAGTCCGCGGAGTAATTCGCCACCGGAGGTTTCCCTCAGCGTCGTACTCGGGGCCTCGGAGTGAACTCTGATCGACGTAGTACTCGTAGGACGGCTGCAAGCGGACCTTCCAGGTCAGATCACCCTGGGCTTCTTCAACCGCCAGTTCGGGCGAGATCCGAAAGAGCACGTCACCCTGCTCGTTCGACGCCCGGTTGAACACGTTCGAATCGTAGATGGCCGTCGTATCGACTCCAAGCTGCAGCTCCCGCGCGCGAACAGCGCTCGCCAGAAAGGTGCCGGGCGCGCGGCCTCGCACGTAGGCGTCGTAGTCGAACCGGTACTCGATCTCTTCGTGCCCCTCCCGGCGTACGATCCGGATATCGCTTCGATCGGCGAATGGTCCGAAGCCACGGGCCAACGAGATGGCGTCCGTCACACGCAGATCCTGAAGAACCGGCACCGGCCCAGACTGGGCGACCTCACCCAGGAGATAGACCTGCTTGCTGTTCGCTTGAGCCACCGCAACGGTGACGTCGGGAGCAGAGATGTACTCTTCGAGCTTCTCCGAGATGGCAACCTTCAGTTGCTCCGGCGTCAGGCCCTCGGCCTGGATGTCATCCACGAGCGGCACCGAGATCATCCCATCCGTGCGCACGAGGGCAATGCCACTGAGTTCTGGGTTCCGCCACACGGTGATCTGCAGTTGGTCTCCTAGACCGATGACGTATTCACTCCGGGTAAGCGGCGCCTCCGCAGGCGGCGGCTGCGGCCGGTCGGTGGTGGCGCAGGCGAGCAGCGCCCCGAGAACGAGGGCTGAAAGGGCAAGCTTGGGAATTCGATGCATGATTTCCTCGGGCGGGCGGAGGCCTAGCGGGCCTCGGCCAATCCGCTCTCCTTCATCTTGTAGAGCAGCGCCTTGTAGCTGATTTGTAAGCGTTCCGCGGCTTCCTTGCGGTTCCAGCGGGTCTCGGTCAGGACCTTGGCAATCACCCGCTTCTCGGCCGCACGGGCGGCCGTCTTGGCAATGGATTTCAGATCCACGCCATTGCCGTTGGCCAGTTCCACGCCGAGGGCCTCGAGATCCAGGAATGCGCTATCGCCCGATTCCTCGGGCGCAGCGCGCTGGGCCATCTCCTGGGTGACGGCTTCCTCGCTGCCGAGCACGATCATCCTGCGCACCATGTTCTCGAGTTCGCGGACATTTCCAGGCCAGTGGTACTCGGTGAAGCGCTGCATCATTTCCGGGGAGAGCGTCCTCGGCTCCTTGTTGTACTCGACCGTGAATCTGCGAAGGAAATGATCGACGAGCAGCGGCACGCTGCCCTTGCGCTCCCTGAGCGGGGGCATCGGGATCGTGACCACGTTCAGCCGGTAGTAGAGATCCTCCCGGAACTCGCCGCTCGCCACCGCCTCTTCCAGATTCCGATTGGTCGCGGCCAGGATCCGGGTGTCCACTTTGACGTCGCTCTCGCCACCGAGCCTCGAGAACTCCCCATCCTGGAGCACTTGCAGGAGCTTGGCCTGGAGTGCCGGACTCATCTCGCCAATCTCGTCGAGGAAGATGGTGCCGTGGTTCGCGTACTCGAACTTGCCGAGCTTGCGCTTCTGGGCGCCAGTGAAAGCGCCCTTCTCGAAGCCGAAGAGCTCGCTCTCCAACAGCTCCGACGGGAGCGCGGCGCAGTTCACCTTGACGAAGGGGCGCCCGCGGGGATCGGATTGCTCATGCAGGTTGCGGGCGACCACTTCCTTGCCGGTACCGCTCTCGCCGCGAATCAGCACGGTGATGTCCGTATCCGCGACCTGCTCGACCACGTCCCGCACGGCGCGCATCTTGTCGTCGTGTTGGATGGAATGGACGGTATCGAAACCCTCCGCCGTCTGAAGAAGCGCCTGCCCGACGTGCCGGTGGTCATGCTT
>JAFDCZ010000094.1 GCA_019312665.1 Deltaproteobacteria bacterium
GCCTCGTCCGCCGCAGCGCGGGCACTCGAACCCGTGCGGCCAACGGGCACGACGCAGGTACGCCCAGCAATGGGCGTCATCCGGGAACTGGTCCTGAAACTCGATGAGTGTGCGCGGAAACCGCATTGTGACTTCCTCCTGGGAAGTCACCAAGGTGGGCCGCCGCCGTGACAACCACGGTCACAGGCGGAGCGAACCGGATAGGCAGAGGAATTCCTATCCGCGAGAGAATGTGCCTGTTCGAGCCGAGGATCCCGCTCCCGGGCAGGCTCTGAAAGACGCTCAACCCTCCACCGAGCGCGCATCGCCCGGTGTGTTTCCTGGGCCCGACCCGCTCACAGATGGTGAGTCCCCACACGGCCGTGAAAAGCATCCGAGCGGGTGCGCCGCACCCATGGCGGCGCGACGCGATCACGAAATCACTCTCTCGCGCCCTGCCAGCCGGCACCCTTGGGCGGATCTCCTGCAACGTGTCTTCGAAATCGATGCGCTTTGTTGTCCCCACTGCGGTGGGCGGATGCGCATCCTCGCCGCAATCACAGAGGCCGGCGTGGCTCGGCGCATCCTCGCCTGCCTGGCCCTGCCCACGCGCGCACCACCCGTCGCACCAAGGCGGCCCATCGTTTCCGCAGAGCCGCAGGCAAACGGCGACGATGCACTCGGTCGGGAGGACTCGGCCTGGTCGGGCTTCGAGTTCGACCAGACCATCGCGACCGAATGGGACGCCGACGCCTGACAGCGCCTGGTCGCTGCCACCTTCTCACTTCAGATCGAGCAAGTTCCAATCCCCGTCACAGCAGGGGTGTACCTGGCGAACGCCTTCGCAGCGGCCATGTGATACGGGCAAGGGAAACACCACGACATGCTAGGCGAGGAAGCCTGAAATCGACCCGGGAACGGGCCTGATCCCCTCCCCGGCAAGTTGACATAGTTCAGAGTTATCGGGCATCGCGGGAGAAAGCGCGCCTTGTTTCTCCTATACACGAAACGGCTCGAGGCTAGCTACGCCTCTGGCGTCGGCGAGCGGCGACGGCGCCCGCCAGCCCCATCAGCCCCAGCCCCAACATCGATCCGGTGGCCGGCTCGGGCACGACGGTCTTGACTTCGTTCCCGAGGATAATATTCCAACTCGCTGGGCCACCACCAGCTAACGCGATGTTGACAAAAGACCCGGAACCGCCACCTATGAAGCCGCTTCGAACCAAGGGGACGATTGTGGGAGCTCCGCTTCCCGGGAACGCCGCCCCGTTTCCGCTGTACGCCTGACCGCCGAAACTGAAGAATGCAGAAACTGAGCTGCCAGGTGCCAAGAACACATATCCGGATGCATTCGGAATCGAAAGGTGGAAGAGGGATGTGCTGAGGCCGGTGGCGAGAAGGTTGAAGAAGCCGATATGGGTCCCGGAGACGCCCGTATCCACCGTACCCGCCACCGGGGTCCACACGAGGGTGCCGCCAGTGACCGCGCCAGGAAAGCCGGCATTGAAGAAGCCGCCGGTGACATCCCATGAGATCTGGGAAATCTGGGCTGCGCTGGCCGGGGCAGTGGGCACCAGCAAGACGGAGAGGAGTGCAATCGTCGCGTATCGGGCGAGCATGGTCCGGTTCCTTCCAGGCTCTCGTGGAGCCGATTCTCGGAACCGCTCCCCTCGCGCGCCCACATGGATGCGACCGGGTGTTCAGCGGATCCCTTCCCGTCGCAAGAGATGTGCAAGAAGCGCACCAGAGCAGGCAAGGCCTGACGCTGCATAGCCAGGCAGGGCGAAGTCCGGCGGCAACAAAGGGGAATCACCGATGCGGCGGCCCCGAGGGCCGGGGCCCGGGGGAGGTGGGCATCCCGAAAAATGGAAGGCCCGTTCCCATCTCGGGGAACAACCTTTCCACCGGGTCAGGGAGTCGGGCCGGCCGACGCGGCCCTTGGCCGAGAAAAAACGAAGGCGAATGGCTGGGCACCGCTGTTTGCCCCGGAACCGATGTATACCCTGTCGCACCGTGGCAAAGATTCCCCCGCTGACCGTCGTGTTCCTCGGAACCCTCCTCTCCCTTGCGTGCACCCCGCCAGAGGAGCGCGCGGAGCAGGCTCGGGCGGCCGTCGGGGAGTCGATCGCCCGCGGTGACCGGGAGGCCGCGCTCGAGGCGATCGGCGACCTGCGCGGCGTGGCGCCCGACACCGTGGACGCCCAGCTCGAGATGGCGCGTCTCCTGGTCCAGGCCGGCAACGCTCCGGAGGCCGGCTGGCTACTCGACGACGCAGCGCGGCGCCATCCAGATCGCGCCGACGTGGCCCTCGCCCTGGCGCGCGTGTCGCTGCTCCTCGGCAACCCGGCTCGGGCCCGCGAGGTGGCGGATGCCATCGAACCCGACGCTGAGCAGCACCTGGACGCGCTGGTGCTGCGCGCCCAAGCCGAACTCCAGCTGGGCGATCTGGAGCGCGCGCTGGGCACGCTGGCGGAGGCCGAGGAGCGACACCCGGACCGTCCGGAGGCACGGCTCGCGCGCATCGCGACACTGCTCTCCGAGGACAGGAAGGACGAGGCGCGCACCACCATCGAGACGACCCGCGCCGAGCTCGCTGGTGACGCCGAAGAGACGGTGGCGCTGCGCCGCCGGCTGGACCTCACCCTGGCCCAGCTACAGGCGGAGCAGGGCGAGACCGATGCTGCGCTCGCCGCCATCGACGGGCTGCTCGCCTCCGAGCCCGGAGATCTGATGGCGTGGCAGGCGCTGTTGCAGGTGCTGGCGAAGGCAGGGCGTGCGGAGGAGGCACTCGCCCGTGTCGAGTCCGCCCTCGCCGCGGACGAGCCGCCGGCCGAGCTGCATGCGCTCGCCGCACAGATGCACGCCACCCTCGGCCACGACGAAGCGGCTGAGGCGGCCCTCCGCAGCTACGTGGAACGTTCGGACTCCCCCGCGGCCTATCAACCGCTCGTGAGCTTCCATGCTAGGCGCGGCGACGCGCAGGCGACGCTCGCCGTGCTCGACGAGGCCCTCACCCGCTATCCCGACGAGGCCGCCCTGCGCCTCCAGCGCACCGAGGCGCTCCTGGCGGCCGAACGCCTGGGCGACGCCCGCGAAGAGAAGCGCCGGTTCGAGCAGGCGACCTTCGATCGCGACCCGCAGATCGAATACCTCGAGGCTCGGCTCGCGTTGGCGGAGGGCGATGCCCAAGGAGCCGTGCGTCGGCTCGACCAGCTGGCGCCGCAGCTCGATCGCGCCTCCACCCAGTTCTGGCTCGGCCGTGCCCTGGAGGAGAGCGGTGACCTCGACGGCGCGCGCCGTCGCTACGTTCTGGCCAAGCGACGCGACCCCGGATGGACGGCCCCCCCAGCCGCGCTGGTCGCCCTCGAGGAGCGACGCGGCGACTGGCGCAGCGTGGCGAGCCTCGCGCGTTCGCTGGTGGCGGGAGCGCCCGACGAAATCGGCGCGTGGCGTGCACTCGTCGGCGCTCTCGAACGGCTCGGGGAGGGCGAGGCCGCGGAAGCGGTTGCCCGCGGGGCTCTCGAGCGCTTTCCGGATCAGGCGGAGCCGCAGCTCCTGCTGGCGCAGGCGCTGCGCGCGCAGGGCAAGACCGACGAAGCGCTGGCGGCGCTTGCCGAGGCCGGGCGACACGGATCCACGCCGCAGCTCGCCGCGGCCCGCATCCGTACGCTGGGCATGGGGGGACGTGTCGAGGAGGGCCTCGCCGAGGCTCGGGGCTCCGTCACCGAATACCCCGAGTCGCCGGAGGTGCACGCCGCACTGGCATCCCTCCTCTTTGCGGCCGGGGCCGTCGAAGAGGGGGCCATGGCCACGGACCGTGCGCTCGCCCTCGCCCCCGACCAGCCCGCGCCACTGCGCGACCGCTGCGTCTTCCGCGCTTCCGCCGGGCGCTGGCTCGGCGCGCGCGACGACTGCACGCGCTATCTGGAGGCCCGCCCCGAGGATGCTGCGATCGCCTTCATCCGCGGCCTGGCCCTCGACCAACTCGGTGAGGCCGAGGCCGCGATCGCCGCCTACCGCCGTGCCGCCGCCCTCGACGAGCGCGACGCACGGCCCCACAACAACCTCGCGGGCCTCCTCCAGGCCCGCGGAGACCTCGACGGCGCGCTGGCCGCCGCCCAGGAGGCGTACCGCCTCGACGAGGCGAACCCGTACATCATGGACACCCTCGGCGCGCTCTACCTGGAGAAGGGCCTCGCGGACCGTGCCATCTCGGTGCTGGAGGACGCGCACAAGGGTGCGCCCGACCTCGCCGATGCCCAGCTCCACCTGGGACTCGCCTACCTCGATGCCGGACGCGCGGCCGACGCGCGTACGCTGCTGGCGCGGGTAGGCGCAAGCGAGAGCGCGCGGCCCGAGCTACGTGCCAGAGCACAGGAGGCGCTCGATGCGCTCCCGTAGGGCGATCGCTCTCGGAATCGGTCTGGCACTGGAGCTGCTCGGCTGCCAGCGCGCGGCCGCCCCAGCCGACATCCCGTCGAGGGTCGCCTCGCTCGGCCCGCCGAACCTCGTGCTGATCCTCGTCGACACGCTGCGCGCCGACTACACCACACCGTACGGGTTCGCCCAGGACACCTCGCCGGAGCTGGCACGCTGGGCCGAGCGCGGTGTCGTCTTCGAACGCGTCCGCGCCCAGTCCTCGTGGACCAAGATGTCGATGGCGTCGATGCTCACCTCGCTCTGGCCCCGCAGCCACGGCATCCGCGAGGCTCAGGATGGCCTGGCCGAGGAAGCCGTCACCCTGCCGGAGGTCCTGAGGAAGGCGGGCTACGCCACCTACGCCGTCCAGACCAACGGCTGGCTCCACCAGAGCTTCGGCTTCCACCAGGGCTTCGACCGCTACATGTTCCCCAAGGCAGGCGGCGACCCGCGCCTCGGCCAGGCCTCGCTCTGGCCCCATGCGGACCGCGTGGTAGAGGAGTCGCAGCGGCTGATCGATGCGCACGATCGCAGTCGCCCGTTCTTCCTGTACCTCCACTTCATGGACGTGCACGAGTACGCGGCACCGCCGCACCTCAAGACCTTCGGCACCGACAGCAGGGGCGCCTACCTTGCGGCGATCCGCTGGGTAGACGACGCGGTCGAGCGGGTGCGCGAGCAGCTCGCCGACGCGGGCGTTCTCGACCGCACGCTGATCGTCTTCGCGGCCGACCACGGCGAGACCTTCGGCGAGCACGGCGTGCACGGTCACGCCCGCAACGTGCTGACGCCCGTGGTGTGGGTTCCGCTGGTCTTCCGCTTCCCGTTCCCGGTGGAGCCTCCGGTGCGTGTGCCCACGCAAGCGCGCAACGTGGATCTCGCGCCCACCCTCCTCGACTTGGCTGGCGCCCCCATTCCCGAAGGTTTCGAGGGCCGCTCGCTGGTGCCGCTCATGACCGGCGAGGCAGACGAGCCCGACCGCCCGACATTCGCGGGTCTCGGCGTCCCCCTCTTCCCCGACGCCTCGGTGCAGACCGCGGTCTCCGACGGCGCCTGGACCTACGCGCGCAACGCGACGCCGTCGGAGGACGACCCGGAAGCCTACGAGGGCAAGGCCATCGCGCCCGGGGCCGAGTTCCTCTTCGACCGGCACCTGGACCCGGGCGAGAACGCCAACCTGGTGGACCGCGAGGTCGCCGAGGCGGAGCGCATGGCGGCTCTGCTCGACGCGCACATCGCGAAGCAGGACGAAGGCGTGGTCGAGAAGGGCGTTCGTATCGATCCGTCGATCGCCGAACGCCTGCGTGCAATGGGGTATCTGCGCTAGCGGGCGGCTTCGGACGGGGAGGACCAAGTCGACGCCTTCGTTGGACTCCCCGGAATGATCGGTGTTGCTGCTGCAGGACGTCCTCGCCGCGCACTTGCCCGAGGACGCCAAGCCGAACCGGGTCTCTGTGCATCTCGCTCGCTGGACGTGTGATTCGTGCGAAGCCGACTCCAACAATCAGACGCATACGCGCAACGGCGAACCGATCGATGGAGAGAGAGCATCAACGCGACCGCTGACATCTTCCCCGCAGGTCGTGGGACCTTTGGCGCCTGGAGTTTCGGGTTCATCGATCCGTTGGATTTCGACATGCCAGCGCGTGTGCTCAGCGCGAGCATCCGAATGCTGGATGCGACAGGCGCCGTGGTCTTCCAGGACAACACCCTTCCGTCGTCAACGCTGATCCCTGGGATGGGACAGCCCCTAAGCCGGGATTCTTCAACGCAGTGGACGGCCTGACCGGGCAGGACATTCGCACCATCGAGTTCTCGTTCAACTTGGGCGCAGTCCCGGCCCAATGGGCCTCCAAGTAGCGACGGACCCTCGGCTTCCCCCGTGGGACTTGTCAAGTCATCCCCTCATCGGACGTGGATCCCCTGTTAGAATCCCTACGCCAAGTTGAGATTCCGCGCACGCACCCACTCGTTAATCCACGAATAGGAAACCCCCGATGACAACAATCATGAGAACCCTACTCGCTTTGGCCCTGAGCATCCCTGCCGCTGCAGCTGTGGCCGGAGAGGCGAGCCAATACAACATGTCATTGCAAGAGAAGGTGGTCACCGGCCCGAAAGGCTCATTGACCTCACCCCAGGCGGCGTCCGTCAACAAGGACGTCGGGGTTGAAGAGAAAAGTGCGCTGAAGATTGCAGACGGCATCTACCGCCTTGGTGGTTGGGGGATCGGGAACATCATTGCCGTTGAGGGACCAGAGGGTTGGGTCATCGTAGATGCAGGTGACTACCTCGAAGTGGCCCAGGAGCAGCGCCGCGCCCTGGAAGACAAGGTTGGCAAGATCAAGGTCGCAGCCGTGCTCTACACCCACTCCCACTATGCGCTGGGGGCCAAGGCGTGGCGGGATGAGGGTACCCGCTTCTACGGACATGAGGATCTGGTGGCAACGCTAAATGGCGATCAGGGAGTCAGCGTGTTGTCGGGCAACTTCGGCACCCGGGCGGCGATCCAATTCGGCATCTTGCACCCCGCAGAGGGCCCCGATGCGTTCCCGAACCTCATGGGTTTCGGTGCAGAAAAACTGACCGGCACCAAAGCCTTTGTACCACCCGACGTCACATTCAAGGACGGAGTGGTTGAGAAGCACGAGATTGCTGGTTTGCAAGTGGAGGTGTTGCCCAGCAAAACCGATGTTGCCGAAAGTGTAGCCTTCTATTTTCCCGAGAAGAAGCTGCTGGCCTCCAATGCCCTGGCCGCGTTTGCCGTCTTCAACCTCTATACCTTGCGCGGCGATTGGTACCGCAACCCGATGGATTTCGTCGAGGCTGCCGACTTGGCCCTGACTCGCGACATCGAATATCACGTGGATATTCACGGCGCGCCTGTTGTCGGCAAGGACAAAGTCATCGCAGGTATCCAGCAAACGCGCGACCAGATGCAGCTCATTCATGACCAGACTTATCGCGCGATTTCCATGGGTCTGGATGCGCAGGACGCTGCCGAGTGGATCTACATGCCTACGGCCGTCCGCAAAGACAAGGAGACTTACGGGCAGGTGGAAAGCCACATCAAGAGGGTTTACGGCGCTCGCATCGGCTGGATGGGATGGGACGTTTACGACATTAGCCCTCTCGGCAAGGCCCGGTTCAGTAGCCAAGTCGTTGAGGCCATGGGCGGCAGCAAAGAGGTGCTCGAAAACGCCAAGGCCGCCAACGCCAGCAACACCCTGGAAGGTTGGCAGTGGTCCCTCTACCTGACGTCGCAGTTGCTGCAGCTCGATGGCAGCAACGCTGAGGCCAAGGCGGTACGCGCTCGAGCAGCCCGCGCCCTCGGCCAGCGCACGACCTCGGCAAACGCTCGCGGCTTTTACATCTCCGAAGCACTATTGCACGAAGGCAAGATTCAATTTGGTGAGCATACCGTTGGCCACTATCAGCAGCTGAGTCAAGTGCTGGGGGCCGTCACACCCGAGAAGCTGGCAGCTTCACCGCTCGATGACAATGTGCAGTACCTGCGTTTTCTCGTCGATCCACGCTTGGCCGAGGGCAAGCGCGCCGAATTCAACGTCGGCTTCAGCAAGGAGAAGGCCAGCTATGCGATCGCGCTGCGCAACGGTGTCATCGCGATTACCGATCAACCCAATCGAGGCCCAACGATTAAGTTGAGCAAGGACGACTGGAGCCAATTGATCCTCGGCAAGAAGAGCTTTGCCAGCCTGCATGCTTCGCTTAAGGCCTTTGACGGAGCAATCGCACAATGACCTGGAAATCGAAAATCTTTGCAATTCTTATTCTATTCGTGTTTCCGATGGTCAGCCACGCGGGTGAGTGGCAGAAGCTGGAGGGTGCGGAGGAACTCAAGGCGTTCGTCAGCGGCGCCACTGCGGAGATCACCCTCAGGCCCGGCGTCGTCGCCAGGGGCGAGTACCGCCCCGACGGAACCGCGAAGATCGAAGCCTGGAACGAGGTGTTCCCCAGAACCTGGGAGATCCGCGGAGACGATCAGGTCTGTTATTCGTCAGATACGGATACCAACTGCTTCTTTCTGGAGCAGAGCCAGAGCAACCCCGAGGAGTTTCGCTCCCGAAACGTGGAGACCGGGGAGGTGACGCAGTTTCGGCTGGCGGAATCCAGCGGCACCTACACTCGGCAGAGCACGCCCGATGACGAGGGTGGGCTCGGGGCCCCGTCGGCGGAGGAGATCGCAGCGGAGCTATCGAACCCCAATACGGCCTTGGGCAGCATGAACCTGAATTTCGACTACATCGGCTTCGAGGGGGACCTGCCCGGGTCGGATGATCGAACGGCCTACCGCATGACTTTCCAGCCGTCACTACCGTATCCGCTCACGGAGACGATGAATGTGTTCTTCCGGCCTTCGATCCCGATGATCTTCGAGCAGGACGTCCCCCGCGAGGGCGGTGGCTTCAGCTCCAAGGGCGTGGACCTGGGCGACATCGGGTTCGACGCGTCCATCGCCAAGACGTTCGGCAACGGCCTGGTGCTGGTGGGCGGAGCGGTGGGCACGCTGCCCACCGCCACGGACGACGCGCTCGGCCTGGACCAGTGGCTGCTGGGCCCGGAAGCGGCAGTGGCCATGGTTCGGCCCTGGGGCGTGATGGGTGTTCTGGTCACGCACCAGTGGGACATAGCCGGGGAGAACGACTTCAGCACCAGCATCACGGGTGGTCAATACTTCTACACGTTCAACCTGGGTGATGGATGGCAGATCAACGGGTCGCCCACGTTCTCGTACAACCACAAGGCGGACAGCGACAACGCCTGGACGTTCCCGCTGGCCGTCGGCCTCTCGAAGACCACCATCATCGCCGGCCGACCCTGGAAGTTCAGCCTCCAGTACTGGCACTACCTTGAATCGCCGGACGTGTTCGGCCCCGAGCACCAGATCCGATTCACGATCTCGCCGGTGGTGAAGCTGCCCTGGTGAGTCCGTGACCGGATGCGCAGAGACTCGAAACCAAAATTACAAGGAGAAGTGGAGATGGAAATGACTTGCCGTGCGGCGTTCATCGGTGTCCTGGTTCTGTTCGTTACTGGCTGCGCCCGCGAACCGGCCCCTTCGATCGAATACGCCGCGGTCCCCCCGCAGATCTTGACTCCGGATCGCGTCGAAACCCGGATCGGAAGACTAGAGTTCTTTGACGGCTTGCCGAGCGCAGGAACCGTCGAGAAGGCCTACGAACACCTGGATTTCATGCGCGGGGTTCGGGTGTTCCTGGACGCGCTCCCGATGGCCTCGCTTTACGCGATGCGGGAGGGGTTCCGGGAAGTTGGGGCGGTCGACGGGGCGGTGGGCATCTTCGAGGAGCTGATGGATTCGAAATCGCTCTTCCTCACGCCCAACACCGAGAGCGTCTACGCGATGACGTGGCTCGACTTGAAAGACGGGCCGGTCGTCGTCGAGAGCGCGCCCAACACACTCGGGATCGTCGACAATTTCTGGTTCGAGTACGTGGCGGATCTGGGCAACGCCGGGCCCGACAAGGGCCAGGGTGGCAAGTTCCTGTTCCTTCCGCCGGGTTACGAGGGCGAAGTGCCCGACGGCTACTACACGTATCGCTCTTCGACCTTCGGGAACGTTCTCCTCTGGCGCGGCTTTCTCGTGAACGGCGACCCGAAGCCTGCCGTCGCGAGCATGAAGCAGCACATCCGGGTCTATCCGCTATCCCAGGGCGCGAGCCCGCCGGAGCAGAAATTCGTGAACCTCTCAGGGCGCGAATTCAACACGATCCACGCCAACGACCTCACGTTCTTCGAGGAGGTCCATCAGGTCGTTCAGGAGGAGCCGGCCGAAGGAATCGATCCCGAGATTCTTGGGTTGCTCGCCTCGATCGGCATTGAGAAGGGCAAGCCCTTCGCGCCCGACGCCCGCATGAAGGCGATCCTCACGGATGCGGCCGCGGTGGGCAATGCGACGGCGCGGGCCACCGTCATGAAGACCCGTGATCCCGATGCCTACCTCTACGAAGGGAGCGCCTGGAAGACCGGCTTTGTCGGAGGAAGTCACGAGTTCAAGCGGGACGGCGCTCGACTCCTCGACGCCCGAACGCTGTTCTTCTACTACGCGACCATGATCACGCCTGCGATGTCGTTAAAGATGGTCGGTGTGGGTGCGCAGTACGGCGGCGCGATGGTGGATGCCGACGGCAAGCCCTTCGATGGGGGACGAACCTACCGCTTGAATCTCCCCGCCGACATTCCTGCCAAGGACTTCTGGTCACTGGTGATCTACGACAACCAGACGCGCTCGATGCTGCAGACCGACCAGCGGCTCCCGAGTCTGGTCAGCGAGCGCGGCTTCGATCAGAACGAAGACGGTTCGACGGACGTCTACTTCGGCCCCGAGGCGCCAGCCGGAAAGGAGAAGAACTGGATCCAGACCGTGCCCGGCAAGGGTTGGAGCGTGGTTCTCCGACTCTACGGTCCGCTCGAGAGTTGGTTCGACCAGAGCTGGCGGCCGGGTGAGATCGCGCTAATGGAGGACGTGCCCGCGATTCAGTCGATGAAGTCGGCGTACCAGATGACCACGGACATACCCGCTTCGATCACGACACCCGACCGCGTAGAGACCCGCATCGGCACCCTTGAGTTCTTCGACGGCTTCCCGACTCCGAAGACGGTCGAACTCGTCTACGACAATCTCGATTTCATGCGCGGCGTCGAGTCGTTCCTGACCACCATGCCGGCCGCTTCAATCTTGGCGATACGCGAGGGTTTTCGCGATGCCGGCGTAACGCGCAACGGAGTGGTCATCAGCACGGAGGAGCTGATGGACGCCCACTCGCTCTTCCTGACGCCCAACAACGAGAGCGTCTACGTCATGACGTTGCTCGACCTCAACGACGGGCCGATGGTCGTCGAGAGCCCGCCCAACACACTGGGCATGGTCAACGATTCATTCTTCCGTTACGTCGCGGACCTGGGCAACGCCGGACCCGACAGGGGGCAGGGAGGCAAGTACCTGTTCTTGCCGCCAAACTGGGAAGGCGATGTTCCGGACGGCTACTTCAGCTTCCGCTCGCGCACCTACAGCAACGTCCTCTTCTGGCGCGGCTTCCTGGTCGACGGCGATCCCGGCCCCGCCGCGAAGGCCGCGCGAGAGATCGTCAAAATCTACCCGCTGGACCGGCCGCAGGACCGCGAGCGCATGGAGTTCGTCAATGTCTCGGGCAAGTCCTACAACACGATCCACGCCAACACCATCGAGTTCTATGACGAGGTCCAGCGCGTCATCGACGAAGAGCCGGCGGCGGCGTTTAGCCCGGAACTGCTCGGCCTGCTGGCCGCCATCGGAGTCGAGAAGGGCAAGCCCTTTGAGCCGCAAGGGCGGATGCGTGAGACGCTGGAAGAATCCGCGGCGGTCGGCAACGCGACGGCTCGCGCCATCTCCTTCCGCTCGCGCGATCATCGTGCCTACTACTACGACGACTCGGGCTGGTTCAACCCATTCGTTGGCGGCAGCCACGAGTTCTTGCGAGAGAGCGGCGGTCGTGACCTCGATTCGCGCACCATGTTCCACTACCCCTACACGGCGGTGACCCCGGCCATGACGATTCAGATGGTCGGCGTCGGCTCGCAGTATGCGATCGCCGCTGTCGACGCGGACGGCGCCTACCTCGATGGTTCGAAGACCTACTCGCTGACGCTTCCGACGGGTATCCCCGCAAAGGACTTCTGGTCCTTCGTGATCTACGACCCGCAGACCCGCTCGCTGCTGCAGACGCCCCGGACCGCCTTCCCCAGCCTGAGCAGCCTGAGCGGACAAGTGGAGATGAACGCCGACGGTTCCAGCACGATCTGGTTCGGGCCGGAGGCGCCTGCGGGTAAGGAGAGCAACTGGATCCAAACCGTTCCTGGCAAGGGCTGGTTCACGATCCTGCGTCTCTACGGCCCGCTCGAATCGTGGTTTGACAAGACTTGGAAGCCGGGTGAGCTGGAACTCGCCAAATAGGTAGGGTTGGAAAAATGAAACGATAAAAGTTTCTTAACAGCCTCTTGTCTACACGATTGGGAGCGTTGCGATGTATTGGACCATCGAGCGGACCCTATCTTTCTGGAGCTGAACCGCATTTTATGAAAACACTAAAACACGGGGGACAAAGGTCAAAATGAAACTGAAATTGGCACCACTACGCACAGCAGTGTCTATTTCGATGATAGCACTTTCTATTTCACTGATGTTTGGGGTCGCCTCTGTCTCCCGGGCCGACACAGACGAGATCCTGGACGGCCCCTTGGAAGGGCTGGGGGCAACCGATGAAGTGTTCAGCCCGCCCGGGCTCACGGGTGACTGGGGGGGCCGGCGCACATCGCTTTCCGAGCACGGTCTCGCGTTCTCCGCCGACATCACCAACACCCTGCAGGGAGTGATGGACGGCGGCTTCGACGAGACCGCGCGCTACGTCGGCTCGAGCGAACTGATCCTGGATGTCGATGCAGAGAAGCTGGGGCTGTGGCCTGGCGGCTTCGCTCGGATCGCCACCGAGGGTCGCTTCGGAAAAGATGTCCTCGTAAAGGCCGGGAGCTTCTCGCCGGTGCACAACGACGCGCTCTTTCCCAATGGGCCTCCAAGTAGCGACGGACCCTCGGCTTCCCCCGTGGGACTTGTCAAGTCATCCCCTTATCGGACGTGGATCCCCTGTTAGAATTCCTATCCGCCAGTCTGGTTCTTCGGTCCTGGCCTGTGCACGTGGCGCGCGTTCATGCGATCCGTACTATGGTGCGTGATCTGGACGTCGAGAGCCGTTCGGCAACAAACTTGAGGGTCTATTCGATATGAAGATGAACGCACTAGTCGGTTGTCTTGTGGCGATCGGGTTGCTCGTTGGCGGTGGCGCCTTTGCGACCACACCGGACACCGACCAGGCGATCGACAGATCCGTGCTGCCCATTCAACGGCCGGCCGCTGCCCCGATTACCGAGATGGATGCCCGCAATGCCATCAAGCCGGCGCGGTTCGAAGTCAACGCGCCATCCAAGCCTTCTTGATGGTCCGCACGCCGGAAGGCTGTCAGCTTCTGCCCGGCAAGGCGCCATCACGCTGAAGGCCGGGCACATACTGCGAGAGCCGGGAGTCAGACCCGGACCCCATTCGGGACAGGACCATCGATCCTGCGCGTCTGCCTGATCCACCACTCTCACGCGGTACGGGCAGAATCGTGGTGCGGCGGGCCAAGGGGGTCCCCGCGCCCCTCCCGATCTGCAAACGGGCGCCCGCCTCGCGCCTGCCCGTCGTCGAGAACGACGGGTCGCTCCGGGTCACTCGTCCGGCTTGTTGGCAACCGCATGGAACCGCTCCTTGAAAACATCCCAGCTCGACAGGAAGCCGCCCTTCCTTGCCCACCACTCGTCCTCGGTCTCTTCGACGCAGATCCCGAAGCTTGTCGTTCACGTCGGAACTCTCCAGGGCGCGCTCCCAGGATAACCCGGGGTTGGGAGCTGCCGTCGACTGTGCGGTAGCCTGGTGTCCCGCACACGTGTTTCGCAGGGAGACGATGGCACGACTACCGCATGCAGACGAGGTGACCGGCGTACTCGCGCGGGCAGCAGGCCTGCTGCGCCCCCAGCCGCGAAACACACTCGACCGCCTCGCCGTCTACGAGAACATCGGGGTCGAGCGTCTCTTTCCCGCTCCGCGCGCGATCCCGGAGGTCGAGATCCGCCGACGCTGGCAGCTGCCGGGCTTGTTGAGCGAGAACCTTTCCTTCCAGTCGCTGCACGAGCCCCTCGAACCGCACTTCGGTCGCTACTACCATGCGCGCCGTCGCCGCATCCACAGCGTCACTGCGCGCAGGCTGCGGCCCACATCGGCGCAAGCCCGCCCGAAGCTCCTCTACATCCACGGGTTCATGCAGCCCGAGACGCCGCTCGAGGAGTGGACGCTGCTGGCGGGCATGGCGCGGAGCCTCGACGTGGACGTCGTGCAGCTCCAGCCGCCCTACCACGGGCGCCGCAAGCCGCGCGCCTCACGCCTGGACGGGGAACTCTACTGGACTGCAGACGTCGTGCGCAGCATGGAGTCGTTGCGCCAGACGCTGCTCGATGCGCGCACGCTGCTGGCCTGGATGCGGGCGGACTCGGATCAGCCCGTTGGGATTGCCGGGCTCTCGCTCGGCGGCGCGCTTACGGCGGCGCTCACCTGTCTGGAGCCCGGCTTCGGATTCGCGGCGCCGTTCATCGCCCACATGGACCTGGGCGCGCTGGTGGCCGATGCCCCGGTGCTCCACACCATGCGCGCGGACCTCGCGCGTTTCGGTTGGCAGCCGAGCGATTTTGCCGCCTTCACGGATCGCATCGGCTGGCGAGAACTCCAACCGGTGATCCCGCGCGAGCGCATCCATCTGTTTGCGATGGACGACGACCGCTTCTTCCGTCCCGAGACCGTGCGCGACATGTGGAAGCGCTGGGATGAGCCGCAGATCGCCTGGTACCCGGGAAGCCATATGGGCTTCATCCCGCACCTGGGCGACGCGATGGGCCGCATGCGCATGCTGATCGATCTCGTGGCGAGCGAGACCTAGACCGTCCCCTTGTCGCGCCGACCTGGCGATCACGGGACGCACCAGTAGCACGGCGAGACGGGCTGTGGGCCCGGATTGAACCGCGCTGTGGCACCCTTCGACTCTCTATCCAAGAGGCCCACGCCGGGCCCGGAGAATCGCCGATGTCGCTTGCAGTTCGCGCAATCTTGTTGGTCACGCTCACGATAGGCTTGGCGGCTCCCGCCTGGACCGCCCCCCGGCTGGTGAGCATGGAGTCTTCGACCGTATCGACCCGGGTCGGGTTCCCGGTCACGCTCACCGTCGTCACGCAAGGCGGGAAGTGCGGGGTGATGATCGATCTCGGCGACGGCCAGCGGTTGCACCCCGCGGTGCAGGGCGTGCTCGCGTTTCCGATCACCTATGCGACCCCGGGCAACTACACCGTGACGGCATGGGGCAAGAAGAAGGCCGCCAAACCCAAATGCATGGGCAGCGTCGCGCCCTTGGAGATCGAGGTAAAGCCTCAACTGAAGGCGCAGCAGGCGCCGGACGGTCGGCCGCTGAAGGCCAAGCCGGTACCGCCGAAGGCACAGCAAGCGCCGAGCCAGGGCCTGAAGCTGAGGCCTCTGAGAAAGGGCGGCCAGGTGCCGGGTTCGTCAAAAGGTGGCGCGAGCCAGCCGAACTTGCCGGAGGTGAAGCTGCCTCCGCACGAGATCACGAGCGTGTCGGTCAGGCCGTTCGCCAGCTTTGCGGAGTTCACGCTCGGCTTCAGCCTCAGCAATGCGCACGTGGTCGAGATCTCGGCCCAGGCCGCTGGAACCAACAGGTACATCAAGAAGCAGAACGTCGGGAACGGCTCGACCCTGATCGTCACGGGCCTGCTCGCCGGAACGAACTACAGCTACACCATCGTCGCGACCAAGGCGGGAGTGAAATCGTCCAAGCAAGGCAACTTCAAGACCAAGCGCCGTGAGGTCACGATCAAGATCACCGAGGTGCACGCCAAGGACGACGGCGACGACACCAGCGCCGGCGATTTCTACTTCACGTTCCTTGGTGGCAACAAGCTGATTGGCGGGTTGTACCACCCGCGAATGGACTTCAGCCACGACATCGACACCGGCACGATGGTGGCGACGAACCACAGCATGAAGATCCCCAACGTCGCCGAGAGTCCGTTCGACGTGAAGGGAACGATGACCGAAAGCGACAGCGGCTTCGGCAACCGCGGCGCTGGCAGCATGGACCATGGACCGTGGCGGCTCTCGTTCGACAACATCGCGTCCGAGACGTCCAGTTCAGCGAGCGACGCCAGTCCGCGCTTCAGTGCCCGAGGCTCCTTCGCCCTACCGTGACGAGGCCCAACCCCGTGAGCATCAATAGCGTCGCGCCTGGCTCCGGAACCAACTGGAATGTCGCGGCGCCCCCATCGCGAAGACATCGGCGATCCCGCCGGAGGCGTAGACCTCGTCCTGGGTGGTGACGCGGCTGGAGTAGGTCCAGCCCATCGGCAGGCTGATGAAACCGGCAATTCCGTCGATCTGGGTGACGTCCCAGGTTGCCGAAGCCGCCAGATCGAAGCTGAACAGGATGTAGCGATTGCATCCCCGCTCAGATGCTGCAAGCCTGCTCGGCATGAGCGGCGCCCCCCCTCGCAATGTTTCCAAGGCCGATCGCCCGCCCGCGGTGCTGGTCGGCGTTCAGCTCAAGGGCGTTACGGACGAGGCCTTCGCGAGCTCGCTGAACGAACTCGAACGGCTGGGCAAGACGCTCGGACTGCGCGTCATCGGGCGCGTGACGCAGAAGCGCAGGGGTCTCGGCGCGAGCAACGTCGTCGGCGAGGGAAAGCTTCGGGAGCTCGCGGGCTACACAGGTGGGCAGGGCTTCGTT
>JAFDCZ010000095.1 GCA_019312665.1 Deltaproteobacteria bacterium
GGCATCCCTCTCCGATGCGCTGATCGATCAGGGGATCACGGTCAATTGCATCAACCCTGGCCCGACGGCTACCGGATATGCGACGCCAGGGATGCACCAGGCCGTCGCCGAGAGAATGCCGGCGGGTCGATGGGGAATGCCGACGGACGTGGCCAACCTGGCGGCCTGGTTGGTCAGCGAGGAGGCGGCATGGATCACCGGACAGGTGCTCGACAGCGAGGGTGGGTTCAGGCGCTGGAAGTAGAAGCGGAGAGCGCCAGCAATCGTTCGGCATTCCTACGTAGGATCGCTTCGCGCCGTTCGGGTCTGCCCTCGGTGATGATCAAGACCTTCGCCATCGTTGCCGCGAGGTGGTAGAAGGGCCAATCGGTTCCGAAGAGCATGCGTTCACCGCCGGTCGCTTCGAGCATCTCGTGCAATGTGGTGACACCCTGGCCGTGAATGCCGAGCCAGGCATTTTCGTAGCGAAGACCAAGATCGAGGGCCGAGGCCGCATCCCGGGCGCCAGAGTGCCCGAGCACGAAGTTCACGCGCGGGAACGCCGAAAGCACGCCCTCGAAGTGGCGCGGCATCGCGAAGCGGTGGGTGGACTCGGGCTCGATTCCAGCGCGGCCCGCATGGAAGATCACGGCCAGCCCGAGACGCTCACAGGCTTCATAGATGTCCATGACATCGACGTCATCGGGATAGAAGCGTTGCATCGTGGGATGCAGCTTGATCGCTCGAGCCCCGGCCGCCGCGTATCGATCGAGTTTTTCGATGCGTCCCGGATCTCGTGGATGCACGGAAGCGGCCTTCAGCAACTGAGTTCCCGCCTCGGCCTGATCGATGGCCGCCATCCAGCGCTCTGTCAGATCGTCTCCAAACGGAAGGCCGAAGGCGATGGGCAGGATCACGGCCTCGCCCACCCGGGTTGCCTTCATTTCGGCGAGGAGGTTGGGGACGGTCTGGGTCGCAGCTGCGGCGCTCCCCCAGAGGGCCTGGCCGACGGCGCCTTTGCGAAGCTCCCAGAGGTCGTCCTCGGTGAAGTTGCCGTTGATGTAGACATCCAGGTCCAGCTCGCAGCCAGGATCCTCGGCATCGCAATCGAGCAGATGTTGGACGCGTTCCGTGCGCCGCATGAGGTCGATCTCCGGTGCGAGGAGCATCGACATCCCGAAATGGCAGTGGATGTCGATGGCGGGCGGGAAGTCGTCCGCGACGCAAACCAGCTGGCCCAGGGAGTCGAGCTCGAACCAGGGAAGCTCGGAGAGGCCGCGGTAGCCACGAAACTTCTGCGGGCCGAAGGGTCCCTTCCCCGAGCGGGCCAGCTCGGTTTTCCGTTGCTCGGCCAGCCTTGCAATGTCTGCTTCGGTGTATCGGCCCGGCTCCGGGGACGAGGAACATGCACCGAGCGCCAGGCCGGCGGCGCTTGCTGCAGTGCCGGTCAGGAATTGGCGGCGTGAGAAGGTCGTGAGCGTTCGCATCGCGCAATCATTGCATCGCGCTCGGCTCGTCGCTCGTCGCGGATCAGCGTTCTTCGAGGCCGTTCTGTTTCAAACGCCATAGAAGCACGTCCAACCGATCCTGGCCGAAGAAGGGCTCCCCCTGGAAAGCACAAGTAGGCACCCCCCAGTGGCCCGCGGTCGCATGATCGGCTTCGTTCTGGCTGATCACCGCTTCGATTCGATCGACCTCGTTCACGGCGCGAGCGTCGAGGGCTGCGAGGTCGAGCCCTGCCTTGGCACTGGCCCGTGCCAGATGATCTCCCTCGTGCCAGTTCTCGGTGCCGGTCCAGATCAGATTCGAGACCGCCAGCGCAAACCCGATCCCAGAGCCTTCTTCTTCGGCGAGAGCACCCAGACGGGTGAGTCGATGAATGTAGGGCTGCGTCTCGCCGGTTCGCATGCGCCCGTCGGCCATCTCCTGGATGACCGGGTCGGGGCGCGGCCACGCGATGGGAAGCTCGAGGAATTGCGCGACTCGTTGCAAGTCGGTCATGAAGTAGCTGGTCCACAACGGATGAACCTGGTCGAAGAACTCGGGAGTGCGAATCGCAATCGGGTAGACAGGACGGAAGCGCACCTCCAACCGGTACCTGTCTTGCCAGGCAGCGAGACGAGGCGTGGCCAGGTAGGACCAGGGGCTCCGAAAGGACCAGAACACGTCGATCGTCAGGGAATCTGTCACCTGGGGGACTCCTCCTCAGCTCCTCGGCTCGCACACGAAGATCGGGATGTCGCGGGTCGTCCTCTCCCGGTATTCGGCATACGGTGCATAGTGGCGATCGCAGATCGGCCAGAGTACGGGCTTCTCTTCCGCTGTCGCGAGTCGGGCTCGGAGATTCCAGTTCTGGCCGCGATGGCTGACCTCGATGTCCGGCGTCTTGATGAGGTTGCCGTACCAGACCGGGTTCTTCGGGGCACCGCCCTGGGAGGCCACGAGAAGGACGCCGCCTTCGTAGGGCACGTACATCAACGGAATGGTCAGGCGGCGTCCGCTCTTCGCGCCGGTCATGGTCACGAAGCAGACGTCGTCGCCGCCCAGCTTGTTGAAGAAGCGTCCACCGGACAGACGGTGCAGGAAGACGTGCGTACGGGTCATGGCCTTCAGGATGAAGCGGGGCGGGGGCGAGCCGGAACCCGGGTTCTTTTCGTTGGGCATGAAGTTCCTCCCAAAGGGGTGGGGTGGGCATCACACTCGTAGCCTACCGCAGGACGAGGTGAGAGGGCCGGGCCGGGGATTCTCTACACTCGATGGATGAACAGGTTCTCGCGGCTCCGCGGGGATGCGGCCCTCGCGGTCTACATCGACTTGAAGAGCCCTTACGCATTCATCGCGATCGAGCCGACCCGGGCGATGGCCGCTGCGGCCGATGTCTCGATCGATTGGCGGCCGTTTACGCTGGATATTCCCAGCTACCTGGGCTCCGCCCGGCTCGACAAGAAGGGGAAAGTCGAGAGCAGCAAGCGCAGCTCCGGCCAATGGTCGTCGGTCCGCCACGCGTATCGGGATGCTCGACGCTATGCGAAGCTGCGCGACAAGACGCTCCGCGGCACCGAGAAGATCTGGGATTCCAGTCTGGCGGGCATCGCGATGTTGTGGGCGAAGCAGCAGGGCGGCGAATGCTTCGATCGATTCGTCGATGAGGCCTACGAGCGCTTCTGGCGCCGCGACCTGGATATCGAGGAGCTGGACGTTCTCGAAGACACCCTAGTTGGAATCGGCGCGGATGTTGGCGGCTTTCGAGCCTATGCCCAAGGCGCCGGACGGGATGCCCACGACCAACTGAACGAAGCGGCCTTCGATGCCGGCGTGTTCGGTGTTCCCTCGTACCTTCTCGCGGACGAAATGTGGTTCGGCCGCGAACATCTCCCGCGTGTCGCGTGGTTGCTCGGAGGCTCCGTCGGGCCAGCGCCGGATGTTGCCAATCAGGGCTTCGGCCCGTGAAGAGGCTCCGTATCCTGCTCGATCTCAGGCACCCGCTCGCCTGCCTCGCGTTGCAACCGGCCTTGGCGCTTGCTGATTCGCTGTCCGACGGTGCCGACTGGTTGCCGTTGGAGGTTTCGCCTCTCAAGCCGCCTGGCATTCCAAAGGATGGAGACCAGAGGGGTGTTCGCCATTTTCGCTACCGCGCGGAGGCGATCGCCCGGGAGATCGAAACCTACTCTCGGATCCAGGGCATCATCTTGCGCGAGCCGTATCGCAACGGAAGCGTCGAGGCAGGGCACCTCGGCTGGCTATGGGTCAGGGAACGAGAACCAGAGCGCCTGACGGCATACCTGCAAGCGCTGTTTCGTGGCTACTGGTCGCTCGAACTCGATGCATCGGACCCGGAGCAGGTTGCGTCCCTGGTCGATTCGTTCGATGCCGACGGCGCTTCTTTCCAGAGCTGGGTGGTCGGCGAGGGGCCGAAAGTCGCAGCGGCGACGCAATCGGAGCTCCGAGACGAAGGTCTCTTCCGGGTTCCCGGCTTCGTAGTCGATGGTGAGCCCTTCTACGGCCGTCAACACATACCGATGCTGCGCTGGATTCTGGACGGGCGATCGGGGCCGATTCCGATCTAGAATCGGATCGCGTCTGACACCTGCTGAGCGGGGCGGACGGTCTCGCATGTGGCATCTTCCGTGAATGACGACTGAAGATGAACCGACGGATGGCGCTGCTGTTCGTTTCCCACCCCCCTTCGTTCCGCTGATCGCATTGGTTCTCGGAGGGCTGCTCCAGCATCTGGCCTGGCCGCTTCCACTTCCTGTCGAGGGTGCCCTGGGCCTCGGGATGGGTGCCGTTCTATGTGTCGCGGCCCTGGCCATGATGGCTGCAGCCTTCGGTTTGTTCCGACGCACCGGGCAGGATCCGAAACCGTGGGAGAGCACACCTGAGATCCTCTCCACGGGGATCTATCGCTTCAGTCGCAACCCGATGTATGTCGCGATGGGTCTGCTGCTGGCAGGAATCGGGTTGGCCCTGGGCAACGGCTGGATGCTTCTATTCGTCCCCGTGGTCTGGGCGGTGATCTACAGGATCGCCATCCGCCACGAAGAAGCCTACCTCGAGCAGAAGTTCGGCAGCATCTACCTGGACTACAAGGCTTCCGTGCGACGCTGGCTGTAGGAGGCCGCTTCGCTCCTCTTGCGTCGACGCGAGTCGCCGGGGCTGGGCACAGGCCGGGCGGAATGGCTCGGCCGGTGGTCGGGTGACCGCGTTGGAAGCTGGACAGGGTGTTGCCCTTTGCGGCTTCGCCGCGGGCAACCTACGCGCACGCTAGAGGGCACCCATGCCTGCGCTTTATTTCCGCCCGGCCTGCGCCCAGCCCCGGCGAAGCGGTTCCGGTTGCCAGCACGGCCGATCGCGGGGCGGGGGGCGGTCAGCGCGGAAATAAAGCGCAGGCATCTCGTCTGTTGGGCGTGTGCTCGTTCGCCAGCAGCGAAGCTGCGTAGGCGAACCCGCGTCCAGGTGCTACGCGGGTACTCAGGCCCCAGCCGAGCCATTCCGCGATGGCCGCCCCGCGATCCGCAAAGAGGAGCGAAGCGGCCAAAACGAATTCGAGGCTCGGCCGGCGGTGCAGGAGGCTCTTGGGCGCCTTCGCTAGTTGATGCCCTTGTCCATTCCTTCCCAGTAGGGTTGGCGCAACTTGTACTTCTGGAGCTTGCCTGTCGCCGTGCGGGCGAGTTCATCGCGGAACTCGATGGAAGTCGGACATTTGTAGTGGGCGATCTTGGACCGGCAATGATCGATCAGGTCCTGCTCTGTGGCTTTGCTGCCCGGCCCGAGGACGATCAGCGCCTTCACGGTTTCTCCCCATTTTTCGTGCGGAACGCCGATCACGGCGACCTCGGAGACCTCGGCATGAGAGAAGAGGGCATCTTCGACCTCGATGGATGAGACGTTCTCGCCGCCAGAGATGATCACATCCTTCTTTCGATCCGCGATGGCGAGGTAGCCGTCCTCGTCGATACGGCCGCCGTCGCCGGTGTAGAACCAGCCATCGCGGATCGCCTCGGCCGTGGCCTCGGGTTGTTCCCAATAGCCCTCGAGGACGTGGTTCGTGCGAGCCATGATCTCGCCTTCTGTATCGGTCTGGACCCGAACGCCCAGGGCTGGAGCGCCGGCTCGGCCGAGTTTCTGGGCGCGTTCGGCAGGAGTGAGGTCATCCCATTCGGCGCGGCTTCGGCTCATGGTGAGGAGCGGTGCAGTCTCGGTGAGCCCATAGATCTGAATGAATTCCCAACCGAGCTCAGTCTCGACCTGTTCGATGGTGCGGGTCGGGGGCGGAGCGCCCGCCACGACGATGCGCGTTTGGCCACGGCCGGGAACGGGCCCGTCCCAAGAGGTGGCGGCATCGAGGATGGTCTGCACGACGGCCGGGGCGCCGCAGAGAAGGGTGACCCCGTGTTGTTGCACGCGCCGCAGGATTTCGGCGCCGTCGATCTTGCGGAGCACGATCTGCTTGGCGCCCATTCCCACCAACGCGTAGGGCATTCCCCAACCGTTGCAGTGGAATTGCGGCAGGGTGTGCAGGTAGACATCGCGATCGTTCACGCCGGTCTGCCATCCGAAGACGGCCGCGTTCAACCAGAGGCTGCGATGGGTTTGTTCGACACCCTTCGGGCGGGCGGTGGTTCCCGAGGTGTAGTTGATGACGGCCGTCTGGTCTTCGTCGGGCTCCCAGGGCTTGGGCTCGGCCTGCGTATCGAACATCCGCTCGTCTGATTCCGCGCCGAGCACGAAGCGATGTTTGCACGGGACGCCGGCGAGGCTCTCCTCGAGCTCCGGATCGATGAGCAGGACATCTGCGCCGCAGTGGCTGACGATGTACTTGATCTCTTCCGGGGACAGGCGGAAGTTGATCGGCACGAAGACCCGCCCGTTGCCGCTCACGCCCCAGAAGCAGGTGAGCAACCGCGACGCATTCTGGGAGACCATCGCCACCCGTGCCCCGTTCGGCAGCCCGAGCCGGTCGAGGCCGGCTCCCATGGCGCGCGAAAGTTCGCCGAGCTCGCTGAAGCGGGTCTCGCCAAGCGAAGGCGCGGGCTGATCGGGTTCGTCCACGAACGCGATTCGCTCAGGATACACGGCCAGGGCCCGGTCGAGATGATCGCGGACGGTCAACGGAACCCGCATGGATGTTCTCCTCCTCGGGCGAGCAGGGTAGCCGAACGGCTGGGGATCCTTCTAGGCGTTGTAAGCGGCCGCCTGGATGCCGTAGAGCTCGGCGTAGTGCCCGTCTTTCGCGATCAGCTCCTCGTGAGTCCCCACCTCGGCGATGCGCGCACCGTTGATCACTACGATCAGGTCCGCCATGCGCACGGTGCTGAAACGATGGGAAACGAGCAGGGTCACGCGCCCGTCCGGGTTGGCATCTGCAGACCGGCCACCCCGCGAAACCGCGGCGTAGCGTTCGAAGAGAGCATGCTCGGTCTCGGCGTCGAGGGCCGCCGTAGGTTCATCGAGGGCCAGGAGCAGGGGCCGATCCCGCATGAAGCCCCGGGCCAGGGCGAGCTTCTGCCATTGTCCGAAGCTGACTTCGACGCCCTCGGGCCAGCTTGGCCCGAGTTGGGTATCGAGCCCGGAGACGAGATGATCCACCACGTCCTCCGCCCCGGCTCGCTTCACCGCCGTGCCGACGGCCGGTCGTTCGTCGAGGCGTGGAACGTCGCCGATCCCGACGCTATGCAGCGCATGGAACTCGAAACGAAAAAAATCCTGGAAGGCACCGGCCAGCCGCCTGCGCCAGTCCGTCGCCGGCATGCGGGCCAGGTCGGCACCGTCGATGAGGATGCGGCCTCTCGTCGGCTGGTAGAGACGCGCCAGGAGTTTTACCAGCGTTGTCTTGCCCGCTCCGTTCTCGCCCACGAGGGCGACGACGGATCCAGCAGGCAGGTGCAGATCGACATCCTCGAGCACGAGCCTTTCGGTACCCGGGTAGGCGAAGGAGACGTTCTCGAACCGGAAACCATCCTTCAGCCGTTCGGGTACCGGCTCGTCGGCGTCTTCTTCCAGCGATGCATGGTAGTCCTCGAGCCAAGCCATCCGCCGCGAGCCGTCGAGCCAGATCCCGCGAAGGAAACCGATCTCGCCGACAGTGGCGCCGATGTAGGCGGATAGACGCGAACCCGCGGCGAGTACGAGCAGCACATTGCCCGGAGTCTCGCCGAGGCCCGACGACACGAAGACCACCGATCCAACGAAGGCCGCTCCGAAGACCATCCAAGCAAGCGAGTGCCAGAGGGCGCTGCCCCATCGCGCCTCTGAAACCGGGCCGTACCAGCTTTCCCAAGCCTCGCGCCGCCGAAGCATCAGGGATTCCCCAATTCCGAGCACCCGCACTTCCTTCCCGGGTGGGGCTGAGGTGGTCGTATCGAAGAGATGGCGCGCGAGACGGTTGAAGGAGGCACCGTGCTCCTCGGCCGCCCTCTCCACCCCCGGCCGCCAGGCCGAGGTGAGGACGGTTGGAAGGGCAAACAACGCCAGTAGCGCCAGGGCCGGATGGATCTGCACCATCAAGGCGATCGTGACACCGAGCCGGAGGATCCAACCCGCCGTGCTGAACAACGAGAGGTACATGTGATCCAGGACGAAGACCTGGTCGCGTAGCACGGCGAGGCGATCGAGCAGCTCGGGCCGCTCGTGGTGCTCGAGGGTCACCACTGAAGCTTGCAGGTGCGCCACGTGGGTTTCGAGGGCGATCGTCACCTGATCGCGGAAACGGCGCTGGGTGCGATCACTGATCACACGCAGGAACCAGGTAGCCGCTACCGAGAAGCCGAGCCCGGCTGCAGCGATTCCGATGAGGCGGCCATCCTCGCCGAGGACGCCGTCGGCCAACAGCTTGAGCCAGAGCGCCAGCAACGCGTCGGGGAGCGCAGCTACGAGCGATAGCCCGAAGGCGGCGACCAGTAGCTTCGGCTCTGCCTCGTAGCCGCGTTTCAAGGCCCGCCACATGGAGGGAAGCGCGCGGGGAAGATCGTCAATCGAGGACATCGAGCCCCTCGTCATCGTCGCCGCTGGCGAAACGCGAAGCCTGAAGCTCGAACATCGTGCAGTAGCGGCCGCCCAGCGCCATCAGCTCTTCGTGGCTGCCCAACTCGATCAGCTTTCCGGCTTCGAGGACGCAGATGCGGTCGGCATGGCGAACGGTCGAGAAGCGGTGGGAGATCAGGATCGTCGTGGTGTGGCGGGTTGCGGCGAGGATTCGCTGGAAGATCTCGGCTTCACCGCGCACATCGAGCTGCGCTGTCGGCTCGTCGAGCAGCACGATTCCCGCCCCTTGGCGCACGGCGCAGAGCGTGCGCGCCAATGCGATGCGTTGCCATTGGCCCCCCGAAAGATCGGTTCCACCGGCGTAGCCGCGCGCCAGGATCGTATCCAGATCCGCGAGACCGGTGGCGCCAGCATCGGCCAATGCCGCCAGGACGACATCGTCCGGCGCTCCGCCCGGGGCCACGTTGTCGCGAAGGGAGAGCTCGAAGCGGATGAAATCCTGGAAGACGGCTGTGATGCGTTCGCGCCAGGCTCGCAGATCGAGGCGCGCGATGTCGACGCCATCCACCTCGATGGCTCCGCTCTGCGGCTCGTAGAGGCGACACAGGAGCTTCGCCAAGGTGGTCTTGCCGGCGCCGTTCTTTCCGACGATGGCCAGGGAGGAACCGGCGGGGATGCTCAAGTCGAAGCCGTCGAGGATCGGCTCGCCGGTCGCAGGGTAGGCGAAATGGACGTCGCGGAATCGGATCTCCTGGGTGGGGAGGTTTTCGGCCGCTTCCTCTCCATGGGGCATGGCTCCCGCCGAGGCCATGCTCTCGTTCAGTCGCACCACCGCCCCGGCGGGTGCAGCCGCTCCGTCGAGAGCCCAGGACAAACCACCAAAAGCGATCATGCTCGTACCGATGGCGGCACTGGCGAAGGTCACCAGCCGGCCAAGGTCGAGGGAGCCGTCCGCAGCGGCTGCGGCCATGGAGCCGAATACGACCAGGTTGGCGACCAGGACCAACATCAGACTCCCGATCACCGATCTCTCCCGAAGCCGCGTGGCCTCCCAACGCAGTTCGAAGAGCTGGCGGCGCCGCCGCCTGAAACGTTCGACCGTCCAGTCCGCGAGGCCGAAAAGACGCAACTCCTTCGCGGCGTGCGGCTCCACGGCGAGCCTGTAGGCGTAGTCCGCGTGGCGCTGGGCTTCGCGAACTTCATTCGTGTTGCGATCCTTCCACACGGCGCTCTCGCGAAGCAGCCAATGAGTGGCGAGCCATGCGCCGCCAAGCACCAGCGGTGCCCACCAGGCGTAAGCGGCCAGCACGGCCGCGGAGGCGAGCCCGCCCGCCATTTCCACCAGACCTGTCGCGATGAAGTCCATCGAAATGTTCAGGGGCGGGCCGCTGATCCCCAGATCGAAATCCCGGGCCATGCTGAGATCCTGGGTCAGCTCCGGATTCTCCAGGTGATTCATGCCCGGTGGCGCGATGCAGGCGCCGGAGAGTTGGTCATAGAGCCAGGCCGCCGTTCGACTGCCGAGGTTCGTGCTGAAGGCGTGGTGGAGGGGTGCCAGTACCTGCAACAGCACGAACACTCCACCCACCCATGTGAGCGGGACCGCCAGGCTCTCGCCGCTCTCGACGGCCCCGATGAGCATGCCCATGGCGACGGCGAAGAACGCTGGCAGCGCACCCCGAAGAAGCAGGATCGCCCACCAGCCAATCGCGAGGATCCTGTCCGCTTCTGGCAGGATGGCGAAGAAGCCCCACTCATCGCGGTCCCTCAATCGGTCGATCATGACGCCTCCAGAAGGAAGGCCCATTAGGCCACAGCCTCGCCCGGGGGTCCATGATGGTTTTGTCCCACGTTCGGGAATCGCTGGGGCTTGGGATCAGGTGGGTGCCACCTACTCTGGTTGCATGCGCATTCTCGTCCTGCCCCTTCTCGCCGCATTGAGTGGCTGCGCGGCGACTGTGCCCCTGGAACAGCATCAGGCCCTGGAAGCCAGCCTTGGCGAGCTTCGAGAGGGCCAGGAGGTGTTGCGGACCGAGCTCGAAGAGCTTCGGGATACGAATCAGCAGCTCACGGCGATGGTGGCCGCCCAGCGCATGATCATTCGGGATCTGCGCTGCCGTCCGAAGGTCACGATCGAGGCGGAATAGCTCCCGTCGGCTCTCGACCCTGGGCGTCATCTGGGGCCGGCCGAACGATGTGGATGCGCTGAACGCGCATCATGCGCGGTGTCGTTCCAGCGTTGTCCGCAGATGCGTGGAGCATCCAGGGGTGACACAAGATCACGTCGCCCGCATCGCCACAGAGCTCGACCACCCGGACGGGAACACCCCTGATGGTGTGGTCTCGCAGCGCAAACTGCTGGACGCGATCCTCAGCGTCCCCTTCGTCCTCGGACGCAAGCGCACGCAACCAGGGATCACTTCGCAGGAAGGCCTCCCTCGTGACCTTCATCTTCTCCTGCCCGCACGAGGGTCGTTGTTCGACGAAGCGCCGCATCAAGTGATGGGAACTTCTGACGACGACCGTGCCACCAGAACCGGGGGGAACGTCTCCGAGGAAGCTGAAGACGAGCGCACCGAAGAGCGGCGGATCCGGGAGCCGGAAGCTGAAATCGGTATGCCAGACGTGATGGGGAATCGTCCAGCCTTCCGAACGAGCCGAGCTGTCTGTGGCTTCCGCTGCGTGTGATGGGAACGAGATCAGAAACTGGCCCCACTCCTTGGGGACCCGCCAACGCCCGGCGCCGAGGAGTTGATCGACGCTCGACATCAGCACGTCGCTGCCGATCGCGTCGAAGACCTGGTGGCTCTTCAGGTTCTGGAGCTTGTCGATCGTGCCCGTAGGCCAGGTTTCCGGCGCGTCGCGTTCGACGCCGCGGCGGCCGAGAGCCTCCCACACACGCTCGACCATGGCCCTCGCCGAATCCCCGGAAAAGGCTCCCTGGAGTCGAACGATGCCGCGTTCCTCGAACGTTTCGAGCTGGGCCGACGTCAACATTCCCAGGGAATACCGGATGGCGAGGGGATTTGCAGGTGGCCCGAGAAAGCGCGTACCATCGTGTCGAGGAGGCTGTTGATGTCGAACCTGCCGCGAAGTGCCCTTGTCATCCTCTGCGTGCTGGCCGCGCCCATGCTCGGTGGACTCCAATGTACCGAGCTCGAGCCGGGCCTTCGGGCGGGCACCTGCATACGAGACATCACGCCTGTGAGTCCAAGTCTGGCCGCCGCCTACCAAACGGCCTTTGGACAGCCTGGCGTCGTGAACCATTCGGATCCCGTCTACCTGGCGGGTTTCGGAAACAACCGGCGGGCAACCGGCTATCACGATCGGCTCTGGGCGCGGGGGACGGTCCTCGATGGGCCCGGGGGGCGGATCGCGATCGTCGCCCTCGATCTGGTCGGGTACTCGAATGCGGAGGTCGAGACCATTCGTGGGCTGGTCGCCGCAGAATCCGAGGTCGACTACCTGGTCGTCCACAGTACCCACCAGCACGAAGGCCCCGATACCTTGGGGATCTGGGGTGCCAATCCCCTCATCTCGGGGCTCGACTTCGGGTATCTGGATTTCGTCAATGAAGCGGTTGCGAGCTGTGTTGACGAGGCGGTCCAGAACCTCGAGATCGCCCGAGTTCGTTATGCGACGGCATTCGGCGAGGGCCTCTCGATGGGGCTCGACCCGGAGGACGATGGCCTGGGTGTCGCGGATACGAAGGTCCTGGCGGGCGATTCCTTGCTCTCGCCCGCGACCGCCGGGCGCATCGTCGATCCGCTGCTCACGGCGATGCAGATCCGAAAGCGGAGCCACCCCTTCGAAACCATGGCGACGCTCGTCAACTTCGCGAGTCATCCGGAGTCGATGGGTTCCGGTAACACCCTGGTGACGTCGGATTTCCCGCATTACGTACGGGAGCGCATCGAAGCCCAGCTTGGCGGCATGGCCATCTGGGTCAGCGGGGATCTCGGCGTGTTGCAGGGGCCCCTGCATATCGATGTGCTCGACCCGAATACCGGGCAGGCCGCCGTGCGTCGCAGTTTTCGATTCGCCGAGGTCCACGGCACCCAGCTCGCGGATCGCGTGGTCGAGAAGCTGGCCGGGCTGACGCCGCTCGGCGACTCCACGCCAGAGATCTCCTTCGCCACCGTGAAGCCAGTCGCCGTTCCGCTGGCGAACCCGTTTTTCCGCTTGTTCATCGCGGTCGGTGTCCTGAACACCCGATCGACGACCTTGTATACCGACGGGCTTCCCGTTTCCGGTCTCGACCATCCATTGCCGCCGCCCGGCGACTGGATTCCGCAGGCGATCGGAGAGGATCTGCACACGGAGGTCGGTGCGTTCCGCATCGGAGAGGCCAGTTTTGGCGTCTTGCCGACGGAGCTCGATCCGCAGATCGGCAATGTCTATCGGGCGGAGATGCAGGGCGCTGCGCATAAATTCCTGATTGGCCTCGGGAACGACGAGATCGGATACCAGTTGCCCTCCTCGAAGTGGGACAACAGCTGCCACGCGTGCGCCAGTTACATCGTGGCCGATGCCGAGGATCAATGTCCGTTCTACCCGAACATCGATTGCAATACGGTCTTTGAGAACAACGTCGGCCAGGAGGTCGATCCGACGATCTCGGGCGAGATGATTCCCTTGCTTCGGCAGCTCCACTGACCGAAAGGTTCCGTTTCGGACTCGTCCTCGGGGGGTGCCTGGTGCTGGCGGCCGGTGGCGCGATGGCTCATGTGGAACGGGGCCACGCGACCCTCAGTGAACTCGTTCGGCAGGCTCACGTGGTCGTGCGGGCTCGTGTGGTCGATGCGAACGCCGCGGTGGCGTTGCCTGCGCTTCATCCCCCGACGGTTGCCATCGAGCTTCCAGCCCTGCGGCGCCCGGCGATTCTCGTGGAGGTCGCGGAAGTGCTGAAGGGCGACCTGCCCAAGGGGCGATTGCACTTTCTCCAGCACGGCCACGGTGTTGCCAGCTATCGCGCCGCCGAGGAGGTGCTCATCTTCCTCACACCGACGAAGGCGGTGCGGGAACTTGCCGACCCGCGTTTGGTGGAGGCCGCGCCATGGACGTCCTTGCAGCAACACGATGACCGCATTCTCCTGGTTGGAAGTGGAGGCGCGGCGACCCTGGCGGCCGCTCGCAGGTACGTGGCGCTTGCCGGGCTTCCGCCAGACGAGCGGCCGAAGGCCCGGGCGGATTTCACCATCGAGCTGATGACGGCTGCCGACGAGCGTCTCGCATCGATGGCACTTCTCGACCTCACGAGGTCGGCCGTGAACGAGCCACTTTCCCAAAGAGACCGTGATCGGCTGCTTGCGCGGATCGATGCCCCGACCGCTCTGATGGACTTCCGAGTCGGCCTCTTGTCCGAACTCTCGCGGCGGGGTGAGCCAGCGACGGATTCGCGGTGGGTCATGGTGCTGAAGGAAGCGAAAGGCGCCGACCGTTCTGTCGTCTGCCGCGCAGCCGGCCATTTTCCGAGCCAAAAGGTGACAGCGGCGCTCGTGGAGATTCTGGAAGGGGAAGAAACCGAGTCGGCTCGCGCCGCGGCGGTGGCTCTTGGGGGAGGTGGCCACGCGCACGCGGTTCCAGCTCTGGCCGACGCGCTCACCGCAAGCGACGTGGGGCTTCGCAATGCGGCCATTCGCGGTCTGGGCCGTATCGGTGGGAAATCCGCTCGCCGGGTACTGCTGGAGGCTGCCAGCGCGCACACCGACCCCACGACCCGACGCAGGGCCTCCGCCGAGCTGGCGGCCCGTTTCCCAGAGAGTGGCGAGGAACGCTAGCTGCTACCGGGTTCGAGAAGCCAGGCGATGGACAGCGTCGATCTGGGAACCATGCTAAGCGTGGGCGGGGCCCGGCCGTTGGTGTGCAGGGCCCGTCCAACACCCATTGGAGGGGATCATGGCAGCCAAGAAGACGACGCGAAAGAAGGCGACCAAGAAAGCCACGCGCAAGAAGGCAACCAAGAAAGCCACGCGCAAGAAGGCAACCAAGAAAGCGACGACGCTGAAGGAAGAACTCCCCAAGTCGTTGAAGCAGTTCTCGAAGGCTGTTGAGCGCGAGCTCACGGCCGTGGAGCGCCAGGTCGAATCGGCTGGACGTGACGCACGGCGGCGGCTCACGCGAGTCGTCCGCGACGCCTCGCGACATCTGGGTCGCCTCGAGGCCGACGGCGAGCGTCAGTGGAAGAAGCTGACGAAGCTCGCCGAGGCCGACGCGAAACGGATGTTCAAAAAGCTCCAGAAGGCCGCGGGGCGCTGAGTTCCAGCCGCCGCCCGCCGGTCGGGCGGCGGCGCTAGCCTCCAGTCGTGGAGATCTGGAAGACGGCGTGGCGGAACGTGTGGCGCAGCCGGCGTCGGACGTTGGTCACGGTATCCGCGATGAGCTTTGCCCTATGGGTGATGATCCTCTATTCCGGGCTCCTCGCCGGCTATCTGCGCGACATGGAGCGGGGCATCCTCGACCTCGAGATCGGGGATCTTCAGGTCCATGCCATCGAGTACCGGGGCGATCCCTCGCTCTATGCGAGAATCGATGATCCGGAGGTGCTGCTGAAGCAGCTGCGATCGGAGGGCTTCCGGGCCACTCCGCGCCTGCTGGCCTGGGGAATGGCTGCGGCTGACGAGTCGAGCGCAGGTGTATCGTTTCGCGGCGTCGATGTGGCCGCGGACGCGTTGGTGAGCCGCATCCACGAGCATGTGATGGAAGGCAGCTGGCTCGACCCGGCAGATCCTCACGGTGTGGTGCTCGGCCGGCGGCTGGCTCGTATGTTGGGTGTTGGACCGGGAGTGGAGATCGTGGTGCTCAGTCAAGGCGCGGATGGCGCGACGGCTGCCGATCTCTTCGAGGTGCGAGGTGTCCTCCAGAGCATCGGAGATGCAACCGACCGAGCGGGCGTCTTCATGAATGCCGACGCCTTCCGCGAGCTCTTCGTGGTGCCGCTCGGGGCGCACCAGATCGTTGTACGGCGTCCGCCCGAGGTCGCGCTCGATTCGGCAGCGGTTGCCGTTCGAGGGCTCGCCCCGGGCCTCGATGTGCAGACCTGGCGAGAGTTGATGCCCACAATGGCTTCGCTGCTCGATTCCGCCAAGGGCGCCATGTTGGCGATGTTCTTCATCGTCTACCTCGCGATCGCCGTCTTGATTCTCAATTCCATGCTGATGGCCGTCTTCGAGCGGATCCGTGAGCTCGGCGTTCTGAAGGCGCTCGGAGTTGGCCCCGCCGGAATCCTCGGCCTGATGTTGGCCGAGGCGGGAATCGTGACGGCGATCTCCGTCGCCGCGGGCTTGGCCGTGGGCCTGCCCTCCCTGCTGTACCTCGCGATCTACGGTATCGAACTCACCAGTGTGGCTGGATTGTCGATCATGGGGATGGCGATGGATCCGCACTGGCGGGCGGAGATGAGCGTTGGCGTGGTGCTGGCGCCTGTCGGGGCCCTGGTGGCGATCGTCTCCGTCGCTGTCTTGTATCCCGCGTTGAAGGCCGCCTGGATCGATCCGGTGCGAGCCATCTACCACCGCTAGGAGCCGACGATGCAAGGGCCCAATCTCTTCGCACTCGCCTGGCGCAACCTCTGGCGCCAGCGTCGCCGCACGTTCTTGACGTTGTCGTCCATCGCGCTCGGAATGTTCTTTGCCTGGATGTTCACGGGGCTGGGTGATGCGAACTGGCGCCAGATGATCGATCTGGCCGCGCGAATGGGTGGCGGCCATGTGACGCT
>JAFDCZ010000238.1 GCA_019312665.1 Deltaproteobacteria bacterium
TTTCCGCTGTTTCCGTTGTTCAGTTTCCCGCGGAGCGGGAAACTGAACAACGGAAACAGCGGAAAGAACGTCCCCCCCTCACGAGGAGACCCGATGGGATTGTTGGATGGGAAAGTTGCGTTGGTCACCGGTGCCGGTGGCGGGCTTGGCCGTGAGCATGCGCTCGCCCTGGCGCGTGAGGGCGCGAAGGTCGTCGTGAACGATCTGGGTGGCTCGCGGGATGGCAGTGGCGGCGGGCAGGCGATGGCGGATGACGTCGTCGATGAGATCAAGGCCCTCGGCAGCGAGGCCGTGGCCAATTACGAGAACGTCGCGTCGGTGGAAGGTGGCGAGCGCATCGTCCAATCGGCGGTCGATGCCTTCGGCCAGCTCGATATCTGTGTGAACAACGCGGGAATCCTGCGCGACAAGACGCTCTCGAAGACGACCGAGGATCTCTGGGATCCGGTGATCGCCGTGCATCTGAAGGGAACCTACGCCGTCTCCCGGCCGGCCTTCAACCACATGAAGGCGCGGGGGCAGGGCGGGGTGATCATCAACACCTCTTCGACTTCGGGCTTGAACGGAAACTTTGGCCAGGCGAACTATGGTGCAGCGAAGGCCGGGATTGCCGGGTTCACACGCTGCATGGCCATCGAGGGCCAGCGCTACCGCATTCGTTGCTTCATCCTGGCTCCGGTCGCGCTGACACGGCTCACCGAAGACCTGCCGATGATGCAGGATGATTCGCTGAAGGATCGCATCGCCCCCGGCCTGGTTTCGCCGCTGGTGACGTATCTGGCGAGCGACCTCTCGAAGGATCAGACGAACAAGACCTTCTACGTGGGCGGCGGGCGGATCGCCGAGATGAAGGTCGTGACGGCCGAGGGCGTCACCAAGAAGGCGGACGGCGGGCTGTGGACGGCACAGGAGATCGCTGACCAGATGGACGGGATTCTCCTGCCCGAGTAGATGCCGGATGCACCCCCGGGGCCCCTTTCTGGGCCCCTGGGGATTGTTAGGGAACCCAGGCGCCTCGGCATGTTTCTCATTCGGGGCCGTGGTCGGTACGCTCTCCGAGGGAGGGCCAGCTGTGGCCCGAGGAGAAATGGTGAGCGAGCAGGACAGGAGCGGGAAGACGGCTGCAGAGGGTACTGTGAATGAAGCCGATCTTTCCGGTGAGCCGGAGATCCGTCTTCCGGATGCGGAGGTTGCCGATCCCTACTCGGCGATGACCGCGCGCTACAACGTCTTCTTCCGTTGGTTCGCGCGTCGCTACATCAGCCACCTGGATTTCGACGAGGCGACGACCACCGCGCTGAAAGCGGTCGAAGAGCGGGGCGCCGTCGTGTACGTCATGCGCTACGCGAGCCGTCTCGACTATTTCCTGTTCAACACCCTGTTTGCGCGGCGTGGCCTGCGCCTTTCGGCCTTCGCCAACGGTCTTTCGTTCTACTACTACCAGCCGTTCTGGCCCGCAATTCAATGCTGGTGGAAGCGCCGCCGGGGCAGCGGCAGCGAACGGCGTGAGGAAGATCGGCGCCGCGCGAAGGAGAAGGCGCGGGCGGTCGTCAGCCGGGGCGAATCGATGTTCCTCTTCTTGCGAACCCAGCGGCTACGGAGTCTGCTGCGCGGACGCGAGGCCGCTGTAGCCGAGGGCCGACGCGATCAGGATCTGCTCGAGGAAATTCTCAAGACGGCCCGGGATGAGGACAAGCAGGTCGCTCTCGTGCCTCTCGCACTCTTCTGGCGCAAAGGGCCCCGGGCGACACGTGGCTTCCTGAACCTCACCTACGGCGCGCCGACGCGGCCGACGGATATTGCGAAGGTCACGTCCTTCCTGATGACCTACCAGGACCTCGCGATCCGGCCCGGGGTTCCGATCGACCTGCGAGCATTCATTGCGTCACGCCCGGAGGATGGCGATGCCCGGCTCGTGCGAAAGCTGCGCCGCGCCATCCAGGTTTTCTTGTTCCGGGAGGAACGCATCGTCGAGGGGCCCACGCTCCGGCCGCGGCACCGGGTCCAGGAACTCGTGCTGGCGAGCGATGAGGTCAGCCAGGCGGTGGCCGAGCGGGCTCGAGATCCGAAGACCACGCCGGAGGCTGCCCGGGCCCAGGCGGAGAAGATCTTCCGCGAGATTGCGGCCAACATGAACTCCACGTTCCTCGCGATCTTGAACGTCGCCGCCACGTGGATCTTCCGGAAGCTCTTCGCATCGATCGAGACGTCCGGAATGGAACGGGTCTCGCACTATGCGAAGGATCAGGCGGTCGTGCTCGTGCCGAGCCATCGCTCCTATTTCGACTTCCTGATCTTGACGTGGCTCTTCTACGGACAGCACACGATGCCTCCGCATATCGCCTCGCGCGACAACATGGCCTTCGGGCCCTTCGGCTTCATCTTTCGCCGTGCGGGCGCGTTCTTCATGCGCAAGAGCTTCGATGATCCGCTCTACAAGGCGGTGTTTCGCGGCTATCTCGCCTATCTGGTCAAGGAGGGATTCACCCAGGAGTTCTTCATCGAGGGCGGCCGCTCGCGTACTGGCAAGAGCATGGCCCCGCGGATGGGGATGCTCAACTGGAACATCCAGGCATTCCTCGACAGCGGCCGCAAGGATCTCATCTTCGTGCCGGTCGGAATCACCTACGAGCGCCTCGTCGAAGAGGGCGCGATGATCGATGAGCTCGAAGGCGGCGGCAAGCAGCAGGAGAGCATGGTGGCCCTGGTGCAGGCCCGGAAGGTTCTTCAGCGCCGTTTCGGAAGCGTATTCCTCTGCTTCGGAGAAGCGGTTTCTCTGGCCAAAGCCCTCGAAGGGCACGAGCATCTCTTCCGCACCGGATCGGGCTCGGACGTCGTGGAGGACGATCCGGCCATCGTCGCGGGCAGGCGCGATTTCACCGAGCGGCTCGCCAATGATCTGGTCGAGCGCATCAACTGGTCGATCGTCGCGAACGCGACTTCCGTCGCTGCCTGCGCCCTGCTCGGCGAGCCTCGCCGCGGACTCTTCCGTCACGAGCTGGTGCGGCGCATGGCGGAGGTCGTCGAACTCTTGAAGCTCCAGGACGTACGCCTGACGCCAGCGTTTGCCGCCGACGAGCCTGAGTTCGAGGAGTCGATCTCGTTCCTGCTGCGATCCGGGCTGATCAAATCCGAGGATGATCCCCGAGGTGAGATCCTGTACTTCGAGGATTCCACGCGTCGGGCCCTGGTCGTCTATCGAAATACGCTCTTTCACTTTCTGATGGCTCCGAGCCTGATCTCCCGCCAGCTGCTGCGTGGCGGAACCGAAAGAGAGCTGACCCAGGATCTCGACTTCTGGCTCGACCTCCTCTACCGGGAGTTCTTTGCGCCGAAGGCGTTGGTTCAGAGCGCGCAGCGGAGTGCGTACCTCGACTACTTCGAGCGTATCGGTGTGCTCGAGCGCCGGGAGGACCAGCTGCGTGCCACCGAGAAGGGCCAGGCCTACTTCGGCTTCCTCGCGGAGCAGACCCGAAGCCTGCTGGAGGCGTATCACGCGGCGTTCTCGGCGATCGCCGAGAGCGAAGCACCGCAAACGGCGAAGCAACTCGAGAAGGCTGCTGAGGAACAATTCCGCCGTGCAATCCTGATCACCGAAGTGCATAGCGCCGAGGGCTGGAACCCGGTCACGTTCCGCAATGCACTGGAGCTGCTGGCGCGGCGCGGCATCGTGGAGAAGCAACCGGCCGAGGGTCGCGCGGACGCTCTGTATGCATCTGGGGAGGCTCACGGGGATCTCTCCGTGTTGCTCGGTCGGCTGGCGGGGGCCCTGGGCTCCCGGTAGTCTCGCCGCCCCATGATCTGCCCGAACCCCCCGGACTTCGAAAAACGGGGCGGCCTGGTCACGGCCATTACCCAGGATCACGAGACCGGTGAGATCCTGATGGTGGCCTACATGAACGAGGCCGCCTTCGAGAAAACCCTCGAGCTTGGTGAGGTGGTGTACTGGAGCACCTCACGGAACGAGCTGTGGCATAAGGGCGAGAGCAGTGGCAACACGCAGATCCTGAAGGAGCTGCGGATCGACTGCGACGCCGATGCGGTGCTCGTCCGCGTCGAGCAGAAGGGTGGTGCCGCCTGCCATACGGGCAAGCGCAGCTGCTTCTTCCGCGTCTGGAACGGTGAAGACTGGGACGATGACGGAGAGCAGGTCTTCGATCCCGCTGAGGTGTATGGCAAGTGAGTTCCAAACGTCGCCGCATCCTGCGCCTGGGCCTGCCGAAGGGCAGTCTCCAGGAGACGACGGCGCGGCTCTTCGAGCTGGCCGGCTACAACATCCGCTTTCCCTCCCGCTCGTACTATCCGGAAATCGACGATTCGGAGATCGAGTGCATCTTGATCCGAGCCCAGGAAATGGCGCGCTACGTCGAGCAGGGCGTCCTCGATGCAGGGATCACCGGTGTCGACTGGGTGCAGGAGAATGGCGCCAAGGTCAAGGAACTCGCAGATCTGAAGGCCCCCTGGCCGAACTACCGCACCGTGCGTTGGCTCCTGGCTGTCAAAGCGGGTTCGAAGTTCCGCAGCGTCAAGGATCTACAAGGGAAGCGGATTGCCACCGAGGCCGTAGGCCTGACCCGTCGCTACCTGAAGAAGCACGGCGTGAAGGCTGAGATCGAGTTCTCCTACGGCGCCACCGAGGTAAAGCCGCCGATCCTGGCGGACGCGATCGTCGACGTCTCCGAGACGGGCTCGAGCATTCGAGCGAACAATCTGCGTGTCCTCGATACGGTGCTCGAGACCACACCGCGCTTCATCGCCAACAAGGAGTCCGTGAAGGACGCCTGGAAGAAGCGGAAGCTCGATCGGCTGTTGTTGATGCTGAGAGGTGCGATCACCGCCGCTGGCCGGGTAGGCCTGAAGCTGAACGCGCAACGCAAGGATCTCGACGCGGTGCTCGCGGTGCTCCCCGCCCTGGGTACGCCGACGATCTCCGCCCTCGCCAACGACGAATGGGTTGCGCTGGAGATCATCGTCGAGGAGACCGTGGTGCGCGATCTCCTGCCCGAGCTCGTCGAACTCGGTGCGGAAGGCATCGTCGAGTACCCGATCAACAAGATCATTCATTGAGCCGGTGGGTCCGGCTCGCGCAGCTGCTGCCGGACTACGCTGAGACGGCGCTCAAGGGAGCCTTCGGCCACAAGTTGCCTGGAGGCGGGCCGCGCCGGGTGGCACAGGCTGTGATCGTCGGAGACGAGGGTGTCTTGTTGACGGTGCGGCGCGATTTGCGCGGCTGGGAACTCCCCGGCGGAACGATCGATCCGGGTGAAACGCCGGAGGCCGCGGTGGTGCGCGAGGTGCGGGAGGAGACCGGCCTGGAGGTCGAGATCGAACGGCCGATCGGTCGCTGGACCCGCACAGGCTTCCTGCCTCATACGGCGTGGATCTTCCGTTGCCGGCCTCTCAGCGGCATGCTCACTCCGAGCCCGGAGACGCCGAGGGTGGCCTGGTGGGACCCCGAGGCGCTGCCTGGGACGCTCTTTCCCTGGTACCGGGAGCCTCTGGCTCAGGGGCTGGCAGAGGCGGGCCCGCCGATCGAACGGCACGAGCACCAGGGCCTCAAGGCGATCGCCGCGGGCATGGCGATCGATCTGCGCATGCGTCTGAGCAACGACGAAGCCGTGTAGGCGAGGAGGGCGGGGACGTTCTTTCCGCTGTTTCCGTTATTCCGTT
>JAFDCZ010000239.1 GCA_019312665.1 Deltaproteobacteria bacterium
CAGGCGCTGGCTGCGCTCGAGTTGCTCGACGCATTGATCCTGCTCGAAGGGGGCGCGGAAGATCTGGTCTCGCGCGCACGCGCTGCGTCGCGCGCCGGGTATCCCCGCATCGCCCTGCTGGATCTCTCCGAGGTCGTGGGTACGCTCGAACAGAGCCGCCCCCAAGGGCGCAAAGGCCCGATCTCGAGGGCGGCGCGGTCCGCACTTCGAGTGCTTGCTGAAGTTCCCGCAGATCCTCCGCGAAGCGCAGAACACGAAACGCTTCGGCGCAGGCTTCGAGCGATCCTGGCTACGGAGCCGCAGCGGCCCGGAAGTCGTCAGCGGCCCAGGTCCGCGAAGCCGTGAAGCCTACAAGCGAACAGACGCCGGTGGCGGGTGGCCGAGGTTGGATCATCGCGGGCCTGCTGCTCGCGTTCGCTCTGTCGCTCGGTATTCGTTCCCTGCAGTTGAAGCTGGCGTTTCCCGACGAGGAAACGGTTCGCTTCGCCCCACACGACGCCAGCTATCACGCGCGACGGGCGCTCTACAGCTTCGTGAACTTCCCCGCGGTTCTCACGTTCGACTCGTACATCGCGTATCCAGACGGGGCTCCGGTTCCGATCCCGCCGCTCTACGACTGGCTGTTGGCAGGGGTGGCGAGGATCTTCGGGCAGACGACGCTCACCTTCGAGCGGGTGGCGGCCTGGGCCTCACCGCTCCTTTCGGCGCTGACGCTCTTGCCCATCTTCGCAGTTGGACGGCGCCTCGGTGGCTCCGGTGTGGGCCTCGGTGCCGCTTTTCTCTTCGCGATCCTGCCCGCCAGCAGCAACCGCTCCGGGATCGGGAACCCGGACCATCATGCGGCGGTGGCACTACTGGCGGCCTGTTGGCTCGCCTCGCTGGTCGCCGAGGCGTTTTCCGATCGTGAGAGGCGTCGCCGATGGCTTCACATCGGTCTCCATGGTGCCGTGATGGCGGCGATGATGCTGGTCTGGAGCGGAAGCCTGCTCTACCTGATCCTCGGTGAGGGAGTGCGCTTGCTCGCCTCCGCGGTGGTGGGTCGTCATCCCGATCGTCTGCGCGATCAGAGCGTGTCAGCGTTGCTGGTGGCGGGGCTGGTCGGATCGTGGGTGGCGCTCACGGGGAACCCGCTCGGGGGGCCCTTCTCGACCACGGAACTCTCCTGGATGCATTCCGTCGTCCTGGTTGCACTCGCCCTTCTGGCCGCGCTTCTCGCGGTGCTCGAAACGTTCAAGCCCGAGCCGATCGCGTGGCGGAGGGTGCTGCGCGTGGCGGGCCTGGGGCTGTTGATCGTCGTGCCGCTGCTCTCCTTCGAAGCGCTTCGCGAGCCCCTCGCATCGGGGACGGGGTTCCTGGCGAAAGAGGATGTCTGGGCTGCGCTGAACACCGAACAGCAGCCGATCTTCTCGTCGTCGCCGGGCAAGCTTCCGGCGACGTTGCTATTCGGCTGGTTTGCATTCCTGCTCCCGTTGGCCCCCCTTCTGGTCGCTCTTCGGTGGCGTGGTGGGCACCCGCCGGAGGCCCTCGTCATCGTGTTCACCTGGACGACCTTGCTCGCGCTGCTTACGTTGGGGCAGGTTCGTTATGCGATGGATTTCGCCGTGGTCGGTTCGGCGGTGTTTGCGTGGAGCCTGGCCGGCATGAAGAGGTGGCTCGCACCGTGGCTTCCGCGCGCCGGGCTGGCGACGGCTCTCGTGATCGGGATCGGCGTCGTTCTGCTGTGGCCACCTTTGAGATTCCATGCCCGCGTGCTGGTCAGATTCTGGAAGCTCCCTTCTACGGTCGCAGGTCAGATCACTTCCAGCGAGAGAGTGCGCCGCTTTGGCGAGGAGATCCAGCGCGTGACTCCCGAGACCTCCGGCTTCCTGGATTCAGAGGCTCTTCCGGAGTACGGCCTGCTCGTTCCTCCGAGCCTTGGCCATAGCCTTCTCTACTACGCTCGTCGTCCAGTTCCCGCCAACAACTTCGGCCCCTACCTCGATATCGACAAATACCATCAGGCTTCGGAGTTCTATCAGGTCGCCAGCGAGGCCGAGGCGGTTGCGATCGCCGCGAAACTTGGTGCGCGCTACGTGGTGACGCAGGTACAAGGCGTCTCGGGCAAGCGCCCTGGCGCGTTCTTCAGGCAGCTTCACCTCGGCGACGCTGCAGCAACGTCTGGGCGCTCCGCCCTCCAGCACTTCCGGCTCATCACCGAAGCCGAGGATGACGGGCCGCCCGCATCCGCCAGTATGCGGCGGCGGCGGCCCATCCACTTCAAGCTCTTTGAACGGGTCGAAGGGGCCGTGCTCGAGGCGCAGGGCGAGCCGGGTGAACTTCTGGTGGCGAAGGTGCAGATCACCTCGCCCCGCGGGCGGGTGATCCGTTACCGCGCAGTCTCCCGCGCCGATTCGAGCGGCATGGCTCGAGTCCGGGTGCCGTACTCGACCGACGACGTCGCACCGGCGAGAGCGACCGGCCCGTACGCCATTGGATTTTCGGGCGCCCGCTGGCAGGTCCCCGTTTCCGACGCATCCGTCCGGGAGGGAGCGGTTCTGCGCATCGCGCCTCCCGACGCGGCGGGCTCGCGTTCGCTACCTGGGCTCGCGGAATAGCCTCAGGGCCGCCTGGACCGAGCGGGCTCCGGGGTACTCCCTGTTGAGCCCGCGGGCGATGCGAAGCGCAGCTGCATCCTTCCCCGTCATGCTCAGGGCCCAGGCCTGTTGAAGCGAACGCGCCGGCCCCGCATCAGGCGGCGAGAAGAGGTCTCCTGCTGCGGAAGGTGACGCGCCTTGAGCGGCGAGAAGCAGTGTCAGGTTGCGGCCGACATCGGCCTCCCTGGGAGGCCCGGCGCGGTAGGCCGAGAACTCCAACAACAGCCGGTCGGTCTCGTTGATGGGGCCGGCAGGAAGTACCGAGCGGATCTGCTCTCCACTCGCGATCCAACGCGTGAGAGGGTGCTCGTCATCGGCGAAACCGTGGTTCTCGAGGACGAGAGCGGTTGGAAGACCGGCCGGTGAGCTGGCGCGTCCGTGCAGTGGGCAACGGGAGGCGAGCATGAAGACCGAGCTTGGCGGCGAATAGAAGACCTCGAGTTCGGGAAAGACCGACAACAGCGTGCGCAGAACGATCTCGAGATCCAGCGGGCGCATCGACCCCGGAATCCACTGGGCGAAGATGCCGCAGGAGCTGAGGCTGTCGTGCGCGAAGGAGTAGAACTCCCGGGAGAGGATTCGGGCGTTTCCTGAGAAATCCTCCGCCTGTTTTCCGTCGGAAATGATCAGGTCGTAGCGTCGCTCGGTTCGCAGCAGGTAGTGGATGGCATCGTCCACGATCAGTCGCACGCGGGGGTCGTCGAGCACCACGGATTCGCTGAAGTAACGCGCTGCGCGTACCACGGGGCCGTTGATCTCGACCACGTCCAACTGCTCGATGTCCGGGTAGCTGGCCAGGGTTGCCAGTGTGGAGCCCGAGGCCAGGCCGACGTTGAGCGTGTGACGGATGCCCGGATCGAGGGTCATGGGAAGCACGCCGAGGAGTTGCTGCTTCTCGAAGAGCAACGGGTTGACACCGCGTTCGACCGCAATGATGGCGCCATCGATGACCATGGCACGCTTGTGCAGGGCCGTCGGATCGGCGCGGACCTGGACCGTCGCGAGATCGCCTTCTTCCTCGAAGAGCAGGGCCGGAACGCTCCGTCGCACGAGATCCTGGCCGTGGAAGCTGAGCCGCGGGGGTAGCCACTGGAGTGCGGCGACCATGACCAACCCGGCCGCGGGCAGGGCCATCGCGAGGCTCAATCGGGCTCGGGGGAGAAAGGCCAGCAGAACGAGCCCCGACAGGAGGTTGATGCCGGCCAGGAGCTGAATCGTCCCGACCGTGCCGAGCTTCGGCAGCAGGATGAGGGCGGCGGCAACCGATCCGGAGATGCTTCCCAGGTTGGCCAGGAAGTAGGCACCTCCGGTGCGACGCCCCACAGCGCGGACCCGACCCAGGAAGAGCCGACTCGCCACCGGGAAGGAGAGCCCCATCATCAGTGTGGCTGGCAGCAGGATGACGGTGGCCAGCCCCGAGGTCTCGGCGAGTCGCCATTCCCAGGGCTGTACCCGGAAGAGCGCGGAGAAGATGCTCAGACGATTCCGAAGCCCCGAATCGCTCAGGATCAGGTGCTCCGCGGCGATGGCCGCCAATGCGAAGAGCGCTACCGCGAACTGGCTGAAGGCAAGCGCCCGTTCAGGCCGGAGCCACCGGAGCACGGGCCGGTAGAGCAGGGCCCCGAAGCCGAGACCCAAGAGGAAGACCACCAGGACGGTAGTGAGCGCGTAGGTGCTGCTCCCCACCAGGTATCGGATCGCCCGAAACCAGGCGATCTCGTAGCCAAGGGTCGCAAAGCCCGAGACGACCAGCAGTGCGCCGAGCAGGGAAATCGGGAGGGCGGAGGAGAGCACCTCGTCGCTCGCTTCCGCAGCAGCCTGCGCCGGGCGTGCCTGCCGGCGAAACAAGACCCAGGCAGCGAGGCCGATGCCCAGGTTCATGAAATTGGCCATCCACACCGAGCCACGCAGGCCGAGATGCTCGACCATCACGAGCCCCGCCAGCAGGGCCCCGACGGCGGCGCCGATGGTGTTGAGCCCGTAGATCCGGCCGAGGTGAAGATCGACGCCCTCCCGCGATCGGATCAAGACGGTACAAAGAGCAGGGTAGGTGGCCCCCATCAGCGCCGAGGGGATCAGCAGCAACGCGAACGCGAAGCCGATCCGAGCCAGGTTCTCCAACCCTGGAGTTTCCGGGAGCCACGGGGAGGCGTAAGCCACCGCTCGGGGAAGGGCGAGCAGGAGCGGCGTGAGCAGGAAGGTGCTGACCGCGATGCCGAACTCGAGGCCCGCGTACGTCGCAAGCGGCGCGCCGACGCGCCGGTCGAGGCGGTGATACCGCCACGCTCCGATTCCCATGCCTCCCATGAAGCCGGCCACTACAGCACTCATCGCCAGGGTAGTCCCCCCAAAGGCGAGAGCGAGCATCTTCGTCCAGGCGACCTGATAGATCAGTGCGGCCGCACCGGAGAGGAAGGAGAAGAGGTAGAGGGAGCGGGTCAGCACGGCTTGCAAGGCTCGGAGAATAGAGCGGATTTCCCGAAATTCCCGTCAAATGGATGGCATCCCGGGGGGCGATCGAAGAGATCTTCCGATGGGCTCAACAAAGAGAGAGGGCGGCCACCCCTGGGGGTGACCGCCCTCGACAGACTCGAAGAACCTAGCGGTTGCTACGCGTTCTTCTGCTTCCGGCGGCCGAGCAGTCCGAGGCCGAGGATGCCGGATCCCAGCAGCAGCAGGGTTCCCGGCTCCGGGACGCCGACGAAGCTCAGCGTCATGGACACGAAGAGCGGGAAAGGTCCGCCCAGGGTGCTCATGAGGCCTGCCGGTGCGACGAGACGGATGGTTCCGCCTCCACCAGCGTTCCGGTTGTCATAGCCGCTCATCTGCTCCGGAGCACCGCCGCTGGTGAGAACCGGGGCGCCATTGATCGTCACGGTTGCGACACCCGTCGTCCAAACCTGGGGATCGATGTAGCTGCCGTAGGGGCCGAACGCGAGTCGAGCCGAGCCACCGAGGGGCGAAGCCGCCACCGCCACCGCCGCCCGCACTGAACGTGCAGCCGGTGGGAGCAATCAAGGTGGCCTTCAGCGCGGAGAGCGGGGCTGCCGCACTCGCGGCCAACGTGACGAGGGTCAGGCCAGTGCCGAACGGCGTACCGCCGAGCGTGATGACCGAGCCAGCGCCGCCAGCCGAGCTGCCGGGGCCAGAGCCAGTGCCCGTAATGCCCGGTAGGGCGGATAGGGCAAAGTTGAAGCTACCGGAGCTGAGCGCGCCGGCCTGTGCGGAGACTGCCAGAGCCATGGAGAGGCCGGCAACCGAAACGAATTTGATCAACTTGTTCATGTGGAAATTCCTTTTGTTCAATTCTTTTGTGCCTTTCGCGGGGCCGAGAGAACCCGCCCCGGGGACGGGCCGTCACTGTCGGCGGCCAATCCCCCCAAGCGTCGACCATTTGCGAAAGGCAGGACGACAACTGGGGTCACGTAGAGAAGTGGCTGGCTGTGCGGGGAAGTGTCAAAGGAATCTGCCGCTCCGAGAAGTTTTCGGCTGGCCAAGGAAGCCGAGGAAGTCCGCGGCGTTACCTCGGTAGGCAAGAATCGACGCAAGCCCTGGGCAGGGCGTAAGATTTCGGAATGAGCCGGAATCTTTGGCCCTAACCCCCGGGGGGTTGCTTTCGACCCATGAGACGCAAGGCCCTTCGGGCGCCCGCGTGGTTCGCATCGAGCTCCAGAGCCCTGAGGAAGTTCTGCCGCGCCTCCTGGTGGCGCCCGAGTCGGCGGATCGCCCTACCTATGAGGAAGTGGGGCTGGGCGCTCCAGGGGCGGATGCGGATCATCTCATGGTACTCGCCCAGGGCCTGCCGCGTGTCGCCCCGCTTGAGGTAGAACAGGGCGAGCAGTTGCCGCGCCGGATAGGTGTCGGGTTCGATCTCGAGGGCCGCTTTCAGGTGGGCCAGCACCTGCGCCTCCCGGCCCAGCTTCATCTGCGCCTTCGCCATCCCTATGTGGGCGCGGTAGGCCTCCGGGCGTAGATCCAAGGCTCCGCGATAGGCGACCAGGGATTCCCGGTAGCGCTG
>JAFDCZ010000096.1 GCA_019312665.1 Deltaproteobacteria bacterium
GATCCGAGAGCAGGATGCCGAACAACACCAGCAGCGTAGAGATCAGCTGCACGGACATGATCACGTGGTAGTCACGCTGGTAGATCGATTCGATCAGCCAGCGCCCCATGCCGGGAATGTCGAAGATGACCTCGACGATCACCGAGCCCCCGAGAATGGCGGGCAGGAGGCCAGCAAGAAGAGTGATCACCGGCAGGAGACCGTTCCTTACGGCGTGGGTGAAGATCACCTGACGCTCGGGCAAGCCCTTGGCGCGAGCGGTCCTTACGTAGTCCGAATGGATCACTCCGAGGAGACCCGAACGCATGTAGCGCGAGAGCGCCGCGAAGCTGCCGTAGGTCATGCACAAGACCGGCAGCACCAGATGCCAGGCGATGTCGCCGATCTGCGCCAGGCTCGTCATGTCGTCGGCGTCCGGCGAGCGCCAGCCCCCGATCGGGAACCAACGCATCCATGGGACGGTCGAGCCCTCCGAGAACCAGAAGAGCAGCAGCGTGCCCACGAAGAAGCTCGGCAAGGAGTAGAGCATGAACAACGTGACGGTGGTCGAACGATCCCCGAACGAGTCCTTGTTGACCGCGGAGTGGATCCCGATGGGAATCGAGACCAGGTAGCCGAGCAGGAGTGAGGTGAGAGAGAGGGAAAGGGAGTAGCGGAGCTTCTCCATCAGGGTTGCGAGCACGGGCTCCCGCGTGACCAGGGAGACACCGAAATCGAGACGCAGAAGATTGCCCCAGTAGCGGGCGAATCGGGTCTCGAAGAAGAAGATCTGCGCGCGCTCAGGCGTACTGTGCTCGTAACGCCCGGCGACCTCTTCGTACCAGCTGGACCAGGCGGTCATCACCTCCCGCTTTTCTTCTTCGGAAGCATCGAGCGGGTAGCGCATGTTCCGAAGGCGGTCGTTTTCCGCTTTGCGTCGCTGATTCTCGGCCCGTAGCTCGGGTGAGGGGTTCCTCGCAAATGGATCGACGAGAGGCTGGCGCGCGGAAAGTCGCAATCCGTAGACCGCCAGATCGCGAATCAGCGGATCCGGCGGTGCCTGCATGATCGCCATCAGATGCGGAACCGCCCAACGCCCCCAGTCTTCGATCTGTTCCTGCGCGCTCAGGCGATCGGCCGACGTCGCACCCTCGCGTCCGGCCATCGCGAGAAGCACGTCTTCGACCTCCGCCTGCTCCAGCCAGATGTAGGTATTGAAGAGCACAGGCCGATCGAGGCCGAACTGCTCCCGGAAGATGCGATGGGACTCCTGCGTATCGGCCCCGCGTACGCTGGCGGCAAGATCGGAGGCCAGCTGCGTTCCGCCGGGATGTCCGGGGGCCAGGTTCATCACGAGAAAGACCACCAGGGAGATCCCGAAGAAAGTCGGAATCATCAACAGCAGCCGCTTGACGATGTAGCTGCGCAAAGGCGCTCAGCCTCCGGGTGCAACCCACCAGGCGAGCGGGCGAACCAGGGGTCGGACCTTGGGGAAGACCACCCGCCTCACTTCATCCCACCAGGTGTAGTAGCGCTCTCGCACATAGAAGAAGCTGTAGGGCTGCTCTTCGTGAACGATACGGTGGAAGCGCCGGGCCAGGGCAACGCGCTCCTCGGTGTCGAAACTCTCGCGCAACGCCTCGATGATCTCATCGGCCTCCGGATTGCGGAAGCCGATCATGTTCGAAGCCTTCGGCATGTCCGCCTGGCTCGAATGCCAGATCTGGTAGAGATCCACGTCCCAACCCATGGCCCAACCCCCGGTGAAGGCGTCGAAGTCACGATCCTCCATGCGCTTCTGCATCAGGCTCCATTCGGCCTTGTCGATCTTCATGCGCACGCCAGTCTTCAGCAGATCTTCCTTGAAGATGTTGGCAACCGAATCCATCTCCTGGGAAGACGCGTAGATCAGGAGCGTGAACTCGAATGGCTTGCGCACGCCGTCGCCCTCGAGATCGCGATCGACGAGCCCGTCCCCATCCGTATCCGTCCAGCCCGCTTCGGCGAGGAGTTCGCGGGCGCGTTCCAGATCGAAGGGCCACGGCCGAATCGATGGATCCGCGTAGGGTGAGCCAGCCAGGAACGGCCCGGCCGCAACTTCCCCGAGCCCGACGAAGACATTCTCGACCAGTCGCTGGCGATCGAAAGCGTGGGTCATGGCCTTGCGCACCTTGGCATCGGCGAAGAGCGGCTTGTCGGCATTCCATCCGATGTAGAAGTAGCCCGGCGTCGAACGGCGATCGTTCGCCATGTCGGGGCCGACGAACGGGTTGTCTTCCGGACGCGCAAGGCTCGGATCGTCCTCCCAGGGCTTGATGTTGTCGCGATACTCGGAAGGGCGAAGCGAACCAAAATCGTGTTGGTGCGAGCGGAGCTTCAAGAACTTCACGTTCTGGTCCGCGACGATCTCCATGACGATGCGCCGGATGGCCGGCAACTCCCCGTGGTAGTCCTCGTTGCGCTCGAGCACGATCCGCTCGCCGGGTTCATAGGAGGCGAACCGATACGGACCCGAGCCGACGATGCCCTTGTGGTTGTACCAATGCTGGTTCAGGTTCAACCCGAGGGTTTCATCGGGAAAACGGGTGCCGTCCTCGTCGTACGCGTAGAGGAACTCGGGAACCGGCCCGAGCCAGAGCGTCGACGCCAATGCCGTGAAGATCTTCTTCGACCAGCGGATCTCCAGGGTGTGATCATCGATCACCTCCCAGCTCTCGAGATCCGCGTAGTAGCTCTTGATGAAGCCGTTCTGGACCTGCGGATCCTTGATCATGCGCAGCTGGAAGGCGACATCGTGGGCTGTCACCTCATGGGGAACATCGAGCCAGGCGTAGCGGGGGTCCAGTAGATCGATCCCGGCAGGCCGATGCCACTGGATGCCCTTCTTGAGATAGAAGGTAAACGTCCGCCCGTCGTCCGTGACCTCGACGCGTTCGGCGAGCTCGCCGTGCCAATGATCCGGATTCGTGAAAGACAACCGGCTTGCGAGGCCTTCGGACACGAGCGACTCGACGAACGAGAGATCCGCTGCGTTCTCGACCAGGCTGTTGAAGCCCTTCGGATCGCTGGGCGAGAAATAGAGCGTGATCTCGCCGTCGGTGTTTTCGGCGTTCGCCGGCACGACGTCGAAATCCTGGGGCTGTAGGAAATTCGGCAGCTCCGGATGACGGAACACCCGGGCCGAGGCCTGCCCGTTGCCTCCGCCACCGCCCAGGCCGGAAAGATCTCCTGCCCCGATGGCACGGGTGAGCTTGCGCATTTCGCCGCGCACGCGGTCCGTGCTCTCGGCCAGCTCCCGGAACTGGGCCGATTGTCGAATCGCCCGCTCTTCCCGGTTGTTCTGCTGGAGCACGAGCACGAGCAGCAAGCCGGTGTTCACCACCAGCACAGCGGCCAGCAGCGCCTGGAACCATCCCCCCTGTCTCATCTCACCCCCCCGGCGAGGATACAAGCTGGAGACGGAAGAGCCCCTCGGGCAGTTCCGGGTCGAGCTCGACCTGTCGGAAATTCACCTCGGCACGGAGCCCCTGGCTTCCGAAATCCAACGTCACCTGATGAGCAAAAGAGCCTGCCTCCGCCGGGCGATGATCCGCGTAGGACGCCACGACCCGTTCGGTGCCCGAGACATCCCCCAGACGCAGCTTCTGAAGCTGGCCCTCGGCAGCGAGGATCGCCGTCAACTGTTCGCCCGCAGGCCCCGTCCACGTGAGCGCCAGCCGGCCGTCTGCGCCGCGAACGGCTGATTTCAGCTTACCCACCTGAACCGGCGGAGCTCCGAGCAGCAGGGCCACGAGCTCCGCAGGCGTGAGCGGCACGCCTCCCACCTCGGCGAGCAGCCCTGGGTGAACCAGGCCGCTCTCCACCTTCGCGGTCTCGGCCCGGTACAGATCGAAGCGCTGGCCGTCGGTCGCGAGCACGGCGATGCGTTGGCCGGCCAGGCCCATCACTTCCATGCGAACGCGCGCCGGGCGCTCGAGCACGACCAGATGGCGGGCGAAGCTCGCGCCTCGGACGCCCTCCAGCGCTATTCTCGCATTTCCCCGCAGGCTCTGATGCGCCCTGGCTTGCCCGAGAAAAGTCGCGAGCGCCGCTTGGACCTCAGCCGACCCGGGGTCCAAGGTCTCCCCTACCGAGACCGGTGCCGTACGGCAGCCGACGATCAATACCAGAGCGACGGCCAGGGCCCGAACGAGGCTCAAGGCTGCTCGAGCTCCTCGCGCAGACGCTCGAGCTTCTCGGAGAGATTCGGCTGCTCGTTATGCCGGGGACCGAGACGCATCGCCTCCTCGTAGCGCAGAAGCGCCCCGCCCCGGTCTCCTTCCAGCAGGAACACATCTCCCAGGTGCTCCGAAATCACGGGATCTCCGCCGGTCAGACGCACGGCCTTTTCCAGCGCCGACCGCGCCTGCTCGATCAGGGGCCGCGCCTCATCGGTCTTGCCCGCCTCGACGAGCGGGCGCGCACGCATGTAGTAGATCCAGCCAAGGCTATCGGTGATGAAGCCATCGTCTGGCCGCTGCTCCAAGGCTCGAGCGATCAACGCTTCGGCCTCTTCCAGGTTCTCGCCGCGCTCGGCCCAGGTGTAGCCGACGTAGTTCAGCGCGCCGGCATGGGTCGGGTCCATCTCGAGCACGGTTTCCATGGTGCGAAGGGCTTCGTCCGTATTGCTGGCCTCGCCGTGGATGATGCCGATGTTGTAGAGCACGTCCGTGTCGGCCTCGCTCTCGTCGAGCATCGACTCGAGCAGGACCAGCGCTCCGGTCACATCGCCGCTCTTGGCTTGCAAGCTGGCCAGGTACAGATCGAGGGCGCGGCTCTTGGCGGCGCTACGGGCTTCTTCGACGTAGGCAATCGCCTCGGCGAACCGGCCTTCGGCCTCGGCCATGCTCGCCATCTGGGTGCGGGCGTCCGCAAACCGAGGGTGATCTCGGCCGATCCGGGCCAGCGCCTCTCGCGCGCCCACGTCGTCGTCCTGGCGACGCAGCGCGATGCCGAGGAAATAGATCACTTCCTGCTGCCGGGGCTGCAGCGCCAAGGCACGCCGGAACCGTTCGGCGGCGGAGCCGAAATCCTCTTCCTCGAAATCGAGGAAACCGAGCCTCAGCAGCGTGCGCAGATCCCGCGGCTGCTCGTCCAACGCGGTTTCCAGGGTGGCGCGTGCCGCATCATTCTTCCCAAGCGCGAGCTCCGCATCCGCCTTGGCCAGGAGCGTCGCCAGGTGGCCCGGATGGGCGCCTAGCATCTCCCGGTAGATGGCGATCTCGCCCTCGCGATCGTCGCGCTGATGCCGCTGGCGAGCGATCGTGCCAAACAGGGTGAGTTCGCCGGGATGCTGAATCAGACCACGACGCAGCACCGCCTCGGATTCGCCGGCGTGGCCGAGCTTCTCCTCGGCATCGGCCAGCGCCAGGAAGGAGCGCGTCTCTTCCGGAACGTGATCGACCAGCCATTGGGCCGCCTCGCGGGCATCCTCCAGGCGCCCGGCCTCGCCGAGGACGGAATACAGAAGCGCCGCCGCCTCGTTCGTGGTGGGCTCCCCGGATGCGCTGCGCAGCACCCGCTCCGCGCTCGCCGTATCGCGCCGAAAGCGATACAGGGTGCCGAGGAACAGGCGAATCCCCTCATTGTCCGGCTCCAGGGCCAGCGCGGCCTCGGCATGCTCGACCGCCAGATCGAGCTGGTTCGAGCGGGCAGCCAGCTCGGCAGCTCGGCGATGCAGGAAGCCGGAATCCGGATCTCCAGCCAGGGCACGTTGATAGGCCGCCAGGGCCTCGTCGTTTCGGCCCTCTGCCGTCAGATCCTGGGCGACCAGGACATGAAATTCCGGCGAACCCTCGGTCGGCACTTCGAGCGCCACAGACGGATCTTGCGAACGGCCAGGAAGGTGGGCGCAGCCGGTCGCCGCACTCACGAAAGCGAACAGGCCCGCCGTCAGCGCGACCTTTTTCCACCACCTCGGCTCGCTCATCCAAGCCCCATCGGCTGGCCCTCCGATCGGACTGAGCAGCATGGCTCGCTCAGCCCTGCGGAGATGCCAGGAATCCCTTTTCTTCGAGGTAACCCACCAGCAGGGCCACACTCTCCTCGACACTCACACCCTTCGTCGGTACCACGAGTTCGGGCTTCTCCGGCGCCTCGTAGGGCGCGGAGATCCCGGTGAACTCGGGAATCTCGCCAGCGCGGGCCTTCTTGTAGAGGCCTTTCGGATCCCGCTCTTCGCAGGTCGCCACATCCGCGTCGATGAAGACCTCGACGAAGTCGCCGTCCTCGAAGAGCTCACGGACCTGGTCCCGATCTGCCCGGTAGGGCGAGATGAAGGAGGTGAACACGATCACGCCGGAATCGGTGAAGAGCTTCGCCACTTCGCCGATCCGCCGGATGTTTTCGGTGCGGTCTTCGGGCGAGAAGCCCAGGTTCTTGTTCAAGCCGTGACGGACGTTGTCGCCATCGAGCACGTAGGCCAGCCGGCCCCGCTTGACCAGCTCGGCCTCGGCCGCGACCGCAACCGTCGATTTACCCGAAGCCGAGAGACCTGTGAGCCAGATCGTGGCGCCGCGCTGCCCCAGCACCTTCTCCCGATCGGCCCGCGCCACGGTGCCGCCGTGCCACGTGATATTCGTTGCCTTTGCCTCTGCCATCGTTGCGATGCTCCTCAGCTTGCTTGCCAGCGCCAGGCCTTCGGATCGTGTCCGAATGGCAGCCAGGCGAGCGACGGATCCTAGCGGACGCCGCCCGACGGGTCTGCTTGCCGGAATCCACCCTCCCGCAGCTTTTGGGCCTCCTCGGTGATCCGCGCCACGGCCCGGCCGATCTCACCCTCGGTGGTGAAACGGCCGAGGCCAATGCGCACCGAACAGGCAATGCGCTCGTCAGGATGGCCCAGGGCCCGGAGCACATGGCTGGGCTCCGGCCGCGCCGAACTGCAGGCCGAGCCACTCGAAATCGCCACATCGTGGAGGGCCGAGAGCAGCGCCTCGGCACGTGCGCCCGGCAGCGTCACGTTCAGGTTTCCCGGCAGGCGCCTCGTCGGGTGTCCATTCACCAGGAGGTCCGGGATCTCCGCGCGCAACCCGGCGAGCAGCAGCTCGCGCAGCTTCGAAAGGCGGGCGCCCTCCTCTTCCCTCTCATTCGCGGCAAGCTCGATGGCGCGGGCCAGCCCCCCGATCAGCGGCATGGGCAGTGTTCCCGGACGCAGCCCCCACTCATGGCCGCCACCGTATTGGAGCGGCTCCAACCGGATCCGTTTGCCCGCCTTGCGACGCCGCACGTACAGCACACCGATGCCTTGCGGTGCGTAGAGCTTGTGGCCCGAAACCGAAAGCAGATCGATGCCGTTCTCGTCGACGTCCAGTGGGATCTTGCCGACCGCCTGGGCCGCATCGCTATGCAGCAGGACACCACGCTCCGCGCAGACCTCGCCGATCTCCTTGAGAGGCTGCAGCACGCCGATCTCGTTGTTGGCGGCCATCACGGAGACGACGACCGTGTCGTCCTGGATGGCCTCCGCCACGGCAGTTGGATCGATCAACCCGTTGCCATCGACTGGCAGTACCGTCAGCCGAGCCCCGGCGGCCTCGAGCGCGCGGCAGGGATCGAGCACCGCAGGATGTTCGCTTGCAACGGTTACGACGTGAGGCCGTTCCTGCCGCGACGCACGCACGGCACCGAGCAGCGCCAGATTGTTGCTCTCGGTCGCTCCACTCGTGAAGACGATCGTGCGCGGATCCTCGGCGCCGAGCGCCGCGGCGATCTGCTCCCGCGCCACCTCGACCACCGCTTCGGCGCGCCAGCCAATCGCGTGGGTGTGGCTCGCCGCGTTCCCGAAACGTTCGGTGAAGAGCGGTGCCATCACATCCATGACCCTGGGATCGACCGGGGTCGTGGCATGATGGTCGAGATACAGCACGCGCGGGGAGGCCCCGCTCACCTCACGCCCCGAACGACTGGCCGCAGCCGCAGGTCGTCTTGGCATTCGGGTTCTCGATCTTGAAGCCCGATTCCATCAGGGAATCCACGTAGTCGAGCGTCGTTCCCATCAGATAGAGCGCGCTCTTCTCATCGACCACGACCCGCACGCCACCGGATTCGACCTGCGTATCGCCCTCTTTTTCCTGGTCGTCGAAGGCGAGCTGATACTGGAGCCCGGAGCAGCCTCCCCCGATCACCTTCATGCGAAGGGAATGGCTCCCGGTCTTGCCTTCGGTATCGAGCAGGCGCTTGATCTGCTCGGAGGCGGCTTCAGTAACGTTGACCAAGGCCATGGCGGGCTCCTCGAAACGGGCGAATACGGTTGAAAAGACTAGCGAATCCTGCATATCGGACCAGTTTGGTCCGAAAGTGAGGAGGAAGAGCGGGGACGTTCTTTCCGCTGTTTCCGTTATCCGGTTTCCCGCGAGGAAGACCTCGCGGTTGCCCTTGGGGCCGGCCAGCCGGCTCTCGGCCTCGCCTCGAGCGGTGTAGCCGAGTGTCAGGGCCGCTTCGCGAACCCGGCTGACGGCCTCGGCGCGCAAGGCGTCATCCCGCACGACACCCCCCTTGCCGACCCGACCCGGTTCGAGCTCGAACTGGGGCTTCACCATCACGAGCACGTCCGCTCCGGGAGCAAGCTCGGGAAGACGGGCCAACAGATGGGTCGATGAGATGAACGAAACATCGATCGTCACGAGCGTGATCGCTTCGGGCAGCGCCTCGGGTTTCAGGTGACGAGCGTTGGTGCGCTCGAGTACGCGCACCCGCGGATCATCTCGGAGTCTGAGATCGAGCTGGCCGTAGCCCACATCGACCGCCACAACCGCCCGGGCGCCGCGTTGGAGCAGGCAATCCGTGAAGCCTCCGGTCGAAGCTCCCAGGTCGAGACAAACCTGGCCCGCGGGATCGAGCCCGAGATCCTCCAGGGCGCCGGCGAGCTTCTCGCCGCCTCGGGAAACGAAACGTCGCGCGGCTCCGCGAACGCGCAGCACCGCATCCGTCCGGATCCGGGTGCCCGGTTTGTCCACGGGCACATCGTCGACCAGCACCTTGCCGGCGCGGATCAAGCCCTGCGCCACGGTTCGGGAGGGAGCGAGCCCCTCCTGGAGCAACCGCTCGTCCAGCCGCGAACGTTGCGCCGCCGGGCTCAGGAAGCGCCCCTGCCCCTTCCAACCAGCTCGCGAACGGCAGCGGCAATACCCTCCGGCGAGAGCCCCACTTCAGCCCGCTGCGCTTCCGGGCTGCCCTGTTCGATGGGCCGGTCCGGCAGGGCCAGGCAACGGGTGTGGGCCTCCGTGCCGGCCGCGGAAAGGGCCTCGAGCACAGCGCTTCCGAAACCGCCCATCCCGACGTGCTCTTCGACCGTGACCACGGCCCCCGTGCGCTGGGCCAGTTCCACGATGCGCTTCGCATCGAGCGGTTTGACGAAGCGCGCGTTGACCAGCGCAACCGAGATTCCGTCGGCAGCCAGCTCCGCCGCGGCTTCTTCGGCGTCGTGCACGAGCGTGCCGTAGGCAACGATCACCGCATCCGTCCCATCGCGAAGCAGCTCCGATTCACCGATCGGCAGGGCCTTGATCTCCGGATCCATCGGCACGCCAAAGCCCGGGCCGCGCGGGTAGCGGATCGCTGCGGGCCCGTCGTATTCGACCGCCGTGCGCAGCATGTGCTGCAGCTCGTTTTCGTCTTTCGGCGCCATGCAGAGGATGTTGGGCAGGTTCCGCAGGTAGCCGATATCGAACATGCCCTGGTGGGTCGCGCCATCTCCACCGACCAGACCGGCCCGATCCATCGCCAGGGTGACATCGAGGTTCTGTAGACAGACATCGTGCACGACCTGATCGTAGGCACGCTGCAGGAACGTGGAATAGATCGCCGCGACAGGCTTCATGCCCTCGCTCGCTAGCCCGGCCGCGAAAGTGATCGCGTGCTGCTCAGCGATGCCCACATCGTAGAAGCGCTTCGGAAACTCCTTCTTGAAGAGGTCCAGGCTCGTCCCATCGGCCATCGCCGCGGTAATGCCGACGATCCGCTCGTCTTCGCGGGCAAGACGGATGAGCGTCTGCGCGAACACCTTCTGGTACTTCGGGGGCCCCGGTTTGGAAGGCACAAACTCTCCGCTCTTCACATCGAAGGCACCGACGCCGTGGTACTTGTAGGGATCATTCTGGGCCGGCTCGTAGCCGTAACCCTTGGCCGTCAGCGCGTGAACGAGGATCGGTCCGTCGCCGGCCGCGAGCATCGCCTTCACGTTCTCGAAGGTCTCGAGCACGATGTCCATGCGGTGCCCCTGGATCGGCCCCACGTACTTGAAGCCCAGCGCCTCGAACAGAAGCCCCGGCGAGAAGAAGACCTTCAGCGATTCCTCGGCCTTCTGGGCCCAATGCACCATGTCACCCGGCAATGAGGTGAGGAATTCCTTCGCCCAGCCCTTCATGCGGCGAACCATCGGCGCCGAGAGCTTGCGAGAAAGATAGGAGGACATGGCGCCGACGTTAGGCGAGATCGACATCTCGTTGTCGTTCAACACGACGACGAGATTCTTCTGGGTCAGATGGCCCGCGTGATTGAGCGCTTCGAAGGCCATACCGGCCGTCATCCCACCGTCACCGATCAACGCAATCGCGCACTGATCCTTGCCTTGATGCTCGAAGGCGCGGGCCATTCCGAGGGCCGCCGAGATGGACGTACCCGCATGGCCCGCTCCAAAATGGTCGAACTCGGACTCGGAACGCCGCAAGAACTTCCCGATGCCATCTTCCTTGCCGATCTTCGCAAAGCCGCCCCGCCGGCCCGTCAGCATCTTGTGGGCATAGCCTTGATGGCCGACATCGAGCACCAGGCGGTCGCCCGGGGTGTTGAATACGTAGTGGATGGCCGTCAGCAGCTCGACCGCACCCAGGCTGCTGGCCAGATGGCCTCCGGTGCGCGAGACGTTGAGGACGATCTCGTCCCGCAGTTCCGACGCCACCTCCGCCACCTGCTCCCGGGGCAGCGCGCGCAGGTCCTCGGGGGTTTGGATCTTGTCCAGCAGCTTGTCGTTCCCGCTCATCGATCCCTCCGCACGGCGAAGCGCGCGAGCATTCTCAAAGGCTCGGCTGTCGCGCCGAGCTCTGCAATCCGACCCAGCGCGCCATCCAGCAGGGACTCAGCGCGTTCAGCGGCCCGCTGCGGACCCAGAACCCGGACCAGCGAGCAGGGTTCATCCTCATCCTCTGCATCCAACAGATCGTCTGCGATCTGGAAGGCGATGCCCATCTCGATGCCGAACTTCTGCAGCCGATCCAGCCAGGCCTCGCCGGCATTTCCAAACCGCGCGCCCATGGTAACCGAGGCGGCGATCAGGGCAGCCGACTTGCGCTGGTGGACGGATTCGACCCGTGCCTCCTCGTCCGCCCCGCCGAGCGCGAAGGCCAGATCCTCGACCTGCCCACCGACCAGTTGCATCGAGCCCGCCGCGCCGGCCAGATCGCGGGTCGCGCCGAGCACCACATCAGCCGGCGCCTGGGCCGCTGCGAGCACGGAGAAGGCCTGGGCCTGGAGCGCATCCCCAGCCAGGAGCGCCGTCGACTCGCCGTAAGCCACATGCACCGTGGGCCGACCCCGGCGTTCGTCGTCATCGTCCATGCAGGGTAGATCGTCGTGGACCAGGGAGTACGTGTGAAGCAACTCGACGGCCGCCGCGGCCGGCCAGGCGTGGACCCGATCGCCGCCGAACGCTTCGCAGCTTGCCACGACCAGCCCGGGGCGCAGACGCTTGCCGCCGGGAAACAAGAGGTGACGCATCGCCCCATGCAGGGCCTCGGGCGGCGCGTCCGCCGGAGGCAGGGCGCCGTCCAAATACGGATCCAAGCGCTCCTTCACCGCTTCGAGGAAACCCTCGGGCGTCACGCCTCGCCCTCGTCGGTCTCCAAGGGCTCGGTGCGCAGATCGTCTCCGTCCTCGACCAGGATCTCGATTCGGCGTTCGGCGTCATCCAGCTGCGCCGAGCAGCGCCGCGAGAGGGCCACGCCCTCCTCGAAGGCCTCTAGAGCGGCCTCCAGGCCAAGCTCACCGGCCTCCAGGCCCTCGACGATCTCCTCGAGTCGGCCCAGAGCTCCCTCGAAATCGAGCGCCTCCGGGCTTTCCTTGGTGGATTGCCCCTTCATGCCGCGAATCTAGCCGTTTCTGGTCGATTCTCCGCTCACCCGTGGCCGCTCAGACCCCGCGGAAGACTTGCGAGAGCGAGCCCCTCGCGGGGGGGCCGCCAGATTCTTCGCGGCCCCTCTAGACCCGACGCATCCGCCCCCGGGCAGCACACACCCAGGCCCGCGAGCAACATCGCGGTCCCGGGCTCGGGGACGGCGGTGACTTTCACGGAATGGGTGAAGTCGTTGAAGAACGTGAGTGTGCTGTCCGGCCCAAAGCTCGAGTTGGCCGCGCCGAATCCCGCCGCACCCCGGCCGGTGACGTTGCCGACCGCCACCGCACCAGGCGCTGGGCCCAGGCCCCACGTGTACCCGCCGAAGCTGAAGTTCGTGCGAAGCGACACGAGGGAGATGTAGTAGGTGCCCGCAGCCAGGTGGGGAAGGCTGAAAACGAGCGTCTCCGTGTTCGACATGAAGAAAACCGCCGGCAGGGAGGCCTGGGCGATCACATGCGAGGCGTTGGTCCCGGGACCGATTTGGGTGCTCAACCAGACCGTGCCAGACAGGGCATCGAACGCTCCGACGAAGATGGAGATCTCGACGTCCGTCAGATCGGTGTCGGAGGTGATGCCCTGGGTGTTGGCGAATGATGAACCGGCGCCGCCTGTGGGCGGCCCACTGTTGGCGACGGTGATTCGCGTCGCCTCGGCCGAAGCGGACGAGAACAGCAAAACGGCCGCGAGGACGGCCAGGAACGGAAGCGAGCGACGCAGAGACATGAGCATCGTGAGCATCTCCTGGGAGCGACGGGAAGTGGGGCCAGCCTACGCGCCGGGGCCACGGCCACGCATGAGCACTTCTGCTCAGAATCGTGAGTTCCCTTGCCAAACGGGCGATCTCGCAGACGCAACTCGTTTCTTCAAGAGCCGAGGAAACCGGCCATGTCCGCCCTGCCCTGGCCGCACCTTCGAATGCCTAGAATTCTTCGCGATGGTCGAGCGCGAAGCGCAGCAACGCGTTGGAGCCGAGCAGAACCCAGAGCGAAAGCGTCAGCAGCTGGAGCCCGAGCAGAAGGCTGCGAGCCATCTCCCCTTGAGTTTCACCGTCCCCTGCACGGCCTGAAACCGAGCGCCCGGGCCAGGCGAGCCTCCGGCGGGCAACACGAGAACCGATCAGCGGGTGGGCCCCGCCTGGTCCCCCGAAGACAGGACCTCGGCTTCGAGAGCGCCCTCCTCCAACTGAACGCGGAGGCGCTCACCGGGCGCCGTATCCTGGGCGCGCCGCAAAATCGTGCCGTCCTCTGCCTTTCGCACGATGGAAAAACCGCGCGACAGCACAGCCAACGGAGAAAGCGCGTGAAGGCGACCTGCGAGCTCTCGAAGCTGGCCGGCGTGCTCCGCGGTGGCCACGCGAGTGGCGCGATCCAGCCGGGCTCGAAGGCCGACCACCCGCTCCGTTCGGTCCGGAACCAGGGCGACGGCCTGCCGCCCCAGGCGCCCGCGGTTCTCGTGAAGACGACCACGCCAACCATCCTGCGCTCGGAGCCACGCTGCATTCAGTGCATGTTGATTCGCACGCAACCTTTCGCGCTGAGCAGCCAACCGGGTTCGCGGAGCATGGGTCTGGAGCGTCTCGGCAAGCCCTGCCAGCGCCAGACGTTGGCGATCAACGACAGCAGCCATGGCGTGGGCCAGCCGATCCGCCTCCCGATCAAGCCGCTGAACCCAGGGCCATGTATCGGGCACGGCGAGCTCCGCCGCGGCCGAAGGTGTGGGCGCGCGGGCATCCGCTGCCAGATCCGCAATCGTGACATCGACCTCATGACCGACGCCGCTCACGACGGGCAGCGGACATGCGCGAATCGCTCGGGCCACGCGCTCAGTGTTGAAGGCCATCAGGTCTTCGAGGGAACCGCCCCCGCGCACCAGCAGCACCAGGTCGACATCGGGCAGGCGGGCCGCAGCCGCCAACGCCGCCTCAATCTCGAGATCCGCGCCCTCCCCTTGCACCCGGGTCGGCGCGACCACCAACGGGATGCCCGGCGCGCGTCGGCCAGTGACCTGAAGAACGTCGTGGAGTGCAGCGCCTGCTGGGGACGTCACCACCGCAATCCGCGTCGGCCAGGTCGGCAACACGCGCTTCAGCGTGTCGGCGAACAGGCCCTCCGCTTCGAGTCGGCTGCGGAGCTGCTCGAAGGCCAACTGAAGCGCACCTTGGCCACGTGGCTCGAGGCTTCGGACGATCAGCTGCACGTCCCCGCGCGGCCGGTAGAAGCCGATCTCGGCCTGGGCCACGACCTCGAGCCCATCCTCGGGATCGAACGGAATGCGCGCCAGATTGCCTCGGAAGAGAACGGCCCGAAGCTGGGCACCGCCATCCTTCAGCACGAAGTAGCAATGCCCGGAGCGCGCCCGGAAGAAGTCGCTGATCTCACCTACGACCCAGACACGGCCGATTTCCTGCTCGAGCAGCTCCTGGATGCCCGCTGCGAGCTCTGAGACCTCGAAGATGCGTCGCCCCTCGACCATCCGAACACCTTAGCGAGAGAGGCGGAAGCGGGGACGTTCTTTCCGCTGTTTCCGTTATCCGGTTTCCCGCGGAGCGCGAAACCGGATAACGGAAACAGCGGAAAGAACGTCCCCGCTATACGAGACTAGGGCTGTACCACCGCGGAGACGGTCGGCTCCCCGACGACGCCTTCCGCCTGAGCGGCCCGCAGTGCATCGAAGTAGGTCCAGCTCTTCAGCACTTCGACGGCCCGTGCTAGCGGAACGTCGGTGGGTTCCGCGCCACCAGAACCTTCGACCTCCGCCTCCGGATTGGCGTCTTCCTGGGTGAAGTGACCCTTGAGGTCCTTCTCGCGGATGTTGCGTCGGGCTTTCGGTGCCTCCTCGCTGAGGCGTTCGTCTTCGACCGAGATATCCGGCTCGATGCCAACTTCCTGGATCGAGCGACCGGCCGGCGTGTAGTAGAGCGCCGTCGTCAGCCGAAGCGCGGATTGATCGCGAAGCGGGTAGACCGTCTGGACCGATCCCTTGCCGAACGTGTTCCCGCCGAGGAGCAGTGCCCGGTGGTGATCCTGCAGGGCGCCGGCCACGATCTCCGAGGCACTCGCACTACCAGCGTTCACCAGGACGACCATCGGATAGCCGTCCTCACCTTCGGGCTGGGCGAGGAACTCCTGCTGCTGGCTCTCGACACGACCCTTCGTGTAGACGATCAGCCCCTCCTTGACCCAGAGGTCGGCAACCTTGACGGCTTGATCGAGCAAGCCACCCGGGTTGTCGCGCAGATCCAACACCATCCCCTGGAAACCACCTTCGCTCTCCTCGTGCAGGCGCTCGAGCACACTGAGGAGATCCTTGGTGGTGCGCTCCTGGAAGGAACGCACGCGCACATAGGCGTAGCCCTCCTCGACCATTCGCCCATCGACCGACACGACCTTCACCACGTCGCGGCGAATCGTGTAGGGCTCAGGCTCGGAGAATCCCTCACGGAAGATCCGAATCGTGATCGCCGTGCCCTTCTTGCCACGCATCAGCGCGACGGCCTCGTGCAACTCCATGCCCTTGGTACCGCGACACGGCTCCGTCCAATCCTCGGGCACGACGGTGGGGCAAATCGCGACGATCTTGTCACGGGCGCGCAAACCAACGCGCCAAGCCGGCGTGCCTTCGATCGGCGCCACGACCTCGATGAAGCCATCGCGGCGCTTGCTGATCTCGATGCCGAGGCCATGGAATTCGCCCTTGGTATCGATCTTCATTTCCCTGTGCTGGCTGCGATCCATATAGGACGAGTGGGGATCGAGTTCGGCGAGCATCCCTCGGACGGCCCCGCGGATCAGATCGGCCTCGTCCACGTCCTCGACGTAACTCGTGCGGACGAGCCTCAGGACGTCGCTGAAGAGCGAGAGATCTTCGTACCGGTTGGCCGCGAAGGTGCCCGTACCGAGCCCCGAAAAGACGACCAGGGACGCGACAAACGTGCCGGCGAAGAATCCAACCAGGAAACGGTTGCTGGTACGGCGCATGCGGGGCTCCTCGTCGCGATAGACAGCATGTCTTCGGCGATGAATGAGTCTACCTAAAGACCAGGAACGAGCCGGAGCCTAAAGACCAGGAACGAGCCGGGGCCTATAGACCAGGAACGAGCCGGAGCCACTCGGCGGGGTCGAGAGCCTCGGATCCCTTGCGGATCTCGAGGTAGAGCCTAGGACCGAGCAACGAGCCTGTCTCGCCAGCGCTCCCAATCGGGTCCCCGGCCGCGATGGCCTGGCCAACCTCGACCCCGACCTCATCCAGATGCCCGGAGACACTGAAATAGCCGTCGCCGTGGTCAAGGATGACCATGCGCCCATAGCCGCGGAAACGATCGGCGAAGCGGACCTGGCCTCCTGCGATGGCGTACACCGGCTCACCCAGCGCGACCTCGAAATCGATGCCTTTGCGGAAGGTCTGGGTGCGGTACTCGGCATCGACCACGCGCCCGAAGGAGCGCACCACGGCACCTTGCACGGGCGGCTCGAGGTGGCCCTTCGCGGAGGCGAATCCCTGGCCTACGGGGCCAGGCTGAGAAGGCGCTCGTTGCAGATCGTCGAGGGTGGCCTCGAGCTCCCTCGCGGCGGCTTCCAGCTCGTTCAGCAGGGCACGCTCCACGGCGCGATCCTGGCGAACCCGTGCGAGCAGGGTGCGCTTGGTGCGCCGCTCCTGCTCGACCTCTCGCGAGCGGGTTTCGAGGCGGTCGCGCGCCGCGTCTCGCCTCTCCGCGGCACTCGCAGCGCCAGCCCGGGCCTCTTCCAGCTGCGCACGCTGTTCGGCATAACGACGGATCAGCCGATCGTCGTGGTCGACCAATAGCTGAAGCGCCTGCACCCGGGAGACCCGATCGCGAAGCGATCCCTCACCAAACACCCAACGCAGCGGTCCGATCTCCCCCGCCTTGTACAGCGCCACCGCGCGTCGCTGCAGCGTATCGCGGGTCTGGTCCATGCGTTCTTCGAGCTCCTCGGCCTCGCGCTCCAGCGCACGCTTCGCACGCTCCGCTTCGCGAGCAGCCTTCGCGGCACGAGAGGCATCCCGCCGCAGGGCCCGGGCCGCCCGGTCGACGGCCTCGATCGCATCGAAGAGCCCCCCCGCCTTCTTCTCGAAGGCCTCCAGCCGATCGCGACGTGCCTCGATCGCGTCGCGCAACTCCTCCAGCTCTTCGGTCGGTTCGGCTTCCGGCGCCGCCACCACCGAGGACGCACCGAGCAGGAGGATCACCAGCAGCGCAGCGAAGGCCGACACCTTGCGCCCTGCCCGCGCCCTCATTCTCCCAGCCGCCCCTGGCCGAGAGCTGCCGCGGAGCCGAGCACTCCAAGCCCGGCGCCCACCGCGACCAGCCCGGCGCAGGCCCGAGGCTCCAGGAAGCTTGGCGACACGTAGCCCAGCAGAAGCTCCAGACTCCCGGCAAAGACCGGCAGAGCGAGGTGGAAGAGCGCAAACAGCAATGCCAGGCCGACCAGACCGCCGACCAGGCCCTGTGCGGCGCCTTCGAGCAGATAGGGGATCGCGATGAAGGTGCGGCTCCCACCCACGAGGCGAAGGATCGATACCTCGTCACGCCTGGCGTAGACCGCCAGGCGGATCGTGTTCGTCACGATCAGCAGGGTGGCCAGCACCAACACCGCGCCGATCGCCATGGCGACACCGCGCACGAGCGCCACGGCGCCGTGATAGCCAGACACCCAATCGGCGCCGTAGCCGAACTCGGCGATCCCGGGAAACCCATCCACAGCCTCCGCCAGCCGCTCCAGCGCATCGGCATTGCGATGTTCCGGCGCCAGCACGAGTTCCAGAGAGGCGGGTAGCGGGTTGTCTTCCATTCCGTCGAGGAGCGCGGCTCGCCCGATGTGGCTGGCCCGAAAACGCTCGAGCGCCGCCTCCTTCGTCACCAGATCGACGCGTTCGACGCCCGGAGCCGCGGCGACGCGCTCGCGCAGGCGCGCCAGATCCGCGTCGGTCAGATTGTCCTCCAGGTAGGCGGAGACCCGGAACTCCTCGCCGAACCGATCGAGGATACGCTCCATGTTCGCGACCAGCAGCGCGAAGGAGCCGACCAACAACAAGCAGAGCGCGATGGTCACGACCGAGATGCCCCCGGTGACCGGGGATTCCCGCAAGCCACTCCAGGCCGTCCGCAGGAAGTAGCGCGGCCGCGAGAGCCAGCGCGGGCTCATAGCAGGGGCCTCCGGATCGGCGTGTCCTCCGCCAGCTCTCCTCCCTCCAACCGCACCACGCGCCGGCCGTAGCGCTCGATCAGCCCATGATCATGGGTGGCAACGAAGACCGCCGTGCCGCGTGCGGCAGCGTCGGCAATCAGATCCATGATCTCGAGGGTGAGATCCGGATCGAGGTTGCCTGTGGGCTCGTCGGCGAGCAGGACCTCCGGGTCGTTGACCAGCGCGCGCGCGATCGCCAAGCGCTGCTGTTCGCCGCCCGAGAGCGAGAGCGGGTGGTGGTAGCGCCGGTGCTGCAACCCGACGCGTTTCAGCATCGCGAAGACGCGGGCGCGGCGCTCACGAGCCGGTGTCCCGACCACATCGAGGGCCAGGCCGACGTTCTCTTCGACCGTGCGCCGCGAGAGCAGCTTGAAATCCTGGAACACCACGCCGATGCGCCGACGCAGCGCCGGCACGGCCGAGGGGGAGAGACGGCTCACGTTTCGCCCGAGCACGATGATCTGCCCTTCGCTCGGCTGCTCGTCGGCGAAGATCATCCGCATCAGCGTGGTCTTGCCGGCGCCGCTCGGCCCGGTGAGAAACACGAACTCGCCCTTGCCGAGCTCCAGGCTCACATCGCGTAGCGCCCAGGTACCGGCCAGGTAGGACTTGGAGACGTGAAAAAGCCGAACCAACGCACCGGCGCCGGCATGGGCGGGCTCGACGCCCAGATGCTTCACGAGACCTGTTGGCGTTTGCGTTTGCGGGCGTTGCTGACGAGATAGTTGAGGATCACTTCGTCGAGGGGCTTGTCCGAGACGATGCCCTCGCCGAACGGACGGCCCGCATCCGGCCGCGGAGAGGCCGACGACGACGGAGTCGCCGGAGCATTCGTCACGGAGGGCTCGGGTGCACTCGTCGCACCCGGCACCGCCGTCGCCGTATCCGCCGGCACGTCGACCGGCGGCTCGGTAGCCACCTCGGGCGCGGCCTCGGCCGGCGGTTCGGTGGCGATCTCGAATGCGTTTTCGCCCAGGCGGGCCAGGATCGCCGCATCGAAATCACCAGCCCGCAGGCGTTTCAGCACAGCCTTGTGCTGCGATTCCATGATTCCGCGTACGACCGATTCAAGATCCCGGTCGTCGACCTTTTCGGCATAGCTGCTCTTCTCGGAGGCCATGATGTTGCCGCCGTGAAAGAGGTGCGTGATCACGTGAGGGTGGTTTCGACCGCTGTCCTCACTTTGCACGTGGAACAACACGCCCCGATGTCGGATATTCGTGTTGAAGCCCGTCAGCATGCGAGCGCTCTTACCCCCGGAAGACGTCGCCGAGTGTCGCGAGCGGCGCCTCCCTTTTCAACCGACAATCGTGCAGGGAGCCTTGCAACTCCGCGACGCGTTGACGCTTTTCAGGTGTGGAGTGAGCGTATCGGCTTGGCGGCGCAAGCGCTGAAGTCTCTCGGCCGCAACGCTCTTCCCAAAGTGGGCCAAACCCCACGAGGCGGCCCTACGCCCCGACGTGCCGGGTACGAGGCACGTCGGGGCCGGACAGCGCGAATCGTCCCGGGGGACGAGGGGGAGCGCCGTCCGTGGCATGGGCTCAGCGGCTCGAGCGCCACCAGGCGCAGCGGACAGCGATCGGACGCGCCAGCAGCAGCCCGATCAAAAAGCCCAGCTGAGAGGGCTCGGGAACCGGCACGCCGGGTGCCGAGCCGGGCGTGGGAACCGCCAGTTCCCCGAAATCGAAGGCGTTGTCATCCGTGTCCGCCCACCCGTCGTGGCGGGCCAGACTGGAACCGGCAGGCGCATCGGACGCGGCCGTGCCCTCCCCCGCAAACGTCTGCCCCGATCCGAAGCTGCCGTAGCCAAGGGCGTCCACGACGTTGCCCGAGGCGTCGCGCAGCACCACGGAATCCGGGCCGTTCTGGAAATCGAAGTTCAGGAGCTGGTCGGCACCGACCACCGATGTGCCGCCAGCGCTGGCGAGATCGGCCACCACGAAGAGTCCATCGGCCCCTACCTGGCCCATCAGCAGAAGCGTGCCGGTGATGCTGCCATCGGTGCCGTTTACGCCTTCGATGGTGAAGCCCGTCAGGGATGCCCCGGGCTGGCCACTGATTTCGACGAAGACGAAGCCGTCGTCACTCCCGGAGGCGTCATAGTAAACCTCCGAGAGCAGTGGCAGCGCCGCCACCTGGCTCGTACTGAGCAGGGCAATGACAGCACCCAGAGCGAGCGCGGATCCGAGCGAGGAATGGTTCATGGGAGGATCTCCGATTCATTTCGGGGTGAGACGAGGGACGCGCTGCTCCACCAGCCGCCGGTCCAGGCATCCAGGCCGGCGGCCAGCTCTGCTGCGCGCAGACGCAAGCGCTCCGCTTCGGGTTCGCGCGGGTCGGGTTGCGTCGCCAACGTGAGCAAGACGCGGCGGCGCTCGAAGAAGATCTGCTGGAGCTCATCGAGCACTTCGTCACGCAGTTCGATGACCTCACGGCGCTCCTTGGCAACGTCGAGCTCCTCGGCGTGATAGACCGTGTCGCCAAGATCCCAGCGCAGTACCGCCTGGACGGCGAAATCCCGCTCGCGTCGCTGTTCGCGGTCGAAGAAGAGGCGGTCCTCTCCGGAGCTGAAGGTCTGATCCCAATCCGCCGTACGCCGGCGCAGACCGCCGTACCCCCCGCGCAGCTCGACCTCTGGCAGCCAGCCGCGCGCACGCGCGCGGGCCGCCATGCTGCGGATCGGGCCTCGATCGAGCTCCAGGTAGCGGAGAGCTGCGAGGCGGACAGCAGCGATGCCCGGCTCCCCTTCCCAAGGTGATGGACCGGCGGGCAATCTGGCCTGCCTCGAAGTGGGCGCAGCCACAGCCGGAACGAGCCGATGCACCCCTCGCTCGCCGGCCGTGAGAAGCTGGTCCGGACCTCCTGCGAGCGCCACGACGCCAGCGTTGGCCAACCCTCCGGGCGCCCGTTCCCATCCGCCCGGGGCGTGGCCTAACAAGCCTCGATCGGTAGCAACCCACAGGCGGCCATGGGCGAGAGCGAGGCGCGACGCACTCGCACCAGGCGCCAGCGGAAGACGCTCGACCTCGAATCGACCGACCGCGTCGAGATGCAGGAGCCGGCGCTCGGTCAGGACGAGGAGCGTGGCCTCACTGGCCAGCAGATCGAGAACGGCCTCCCGGCCCTCGGGAAGCGGCAGCCGGCGTACATCGTGGGCCACGAAGTCCTCCAACCGCGCCGCATGGAGATCCCCGGCCGATACGAGCCAGACAGCGCCACCATCCGCCCGAAATGCGAGAGCGGTGACATCCTCGTGAGGGAGCGCCCCATCGAGACGCCGCCAGACGCCGTCGGGATGTCGGAGGAACGCGCCCGCTGCCGTGGCGCAAGCGATGGTTCCGCCGGGCCCCGCCACCAGCCGACGAACCTCCCGTGAGGCACCGGCGCCAAGCTGCTGCTCCTGCCAGACGCCATCCGCCCGGCGCAGGAACAGACCGCGCTCGGTCGCCACCCACAACTGGCCAGCTCCATCCACACGCAAATCGAACACCGCACCCCGGTGCAATACCGGCACGGGCGGCTCTCCACCCGGCGGCGACCCCAGCCAGGCGCCATCGTCCCGGCCGAGCACCAGTTCGCCGCGTACGCTGTCCCAGGCCACGGCCGTGGCGTCTCGTCGCCCATCCACCAACTGGGCCGTCAAGGCCTCGGCGCCGGCTGGGGAGGCTGCCATCCAGAGCACGCAGAGAAGAGAAATCCTGCACATGGGAGCGGCCCTTCCGCAAGCTGCGTGCCAGAGTGGTGGCACCGCCAACCCGGCCGAATCCCTGCTCTGGCGGTCACTTCCGCCATCCCCACCTCGAGGCCGTGAACGGCAGGCTGAACTGCAGGTGAACGCGGGAGCGCATTCCTCGCGCTGGCGCCTTGACGGACCCCCACCCCTCCAGAAGAATCGCGCCATGGAGTGGTCCGAATCGTGGCAAGGAAAGCGGCTCATCCGCTTTTTCCGCCTCGCGGTGGCATCAGCGCTCCTGCTGGTGGTGGGAATCGCGCCGTTTTCTGCGGCGGCTCAGGACACCGCCGATGAGACGTCCCCGCGTATCTACCGCTGGATCGATGAAAATGGGATCGCCCACTACACCACGGAGCGAGAGCGGATCCCTGCAGCCTTGCGCAACCGCGTCGGAAGACTTGGCGGGGAGAAACCTGCCCGTACGACCTACGGCGGACCATCCGATGCGTGGGCAGGCAGAGATCGCGCGGTCACGGTCGATCCGGATGGTTGGTACGAAGCGGGCGATACCGTCTACGTCGATCCTGCCGTCGTAGCAGAGCAAGCGGAGGAGCAGGCAATCGCCCTCTTCGATCTCGACCTTAGAATCTCCGAACTCGAGATCGTGATTCGCGAGGACGAGGACGCGCTCAAGAGCATGGTGAGCGATCCAAACTCAGGCGGCCCCCTGGCCTCCGGCGAAAACGAGACGTTCAAGACCATCGCGATGCGCCTGCCCGGCCGGCTCGATGAGTTGGGCTCTTTGCGCGACCAGCGCGCGGCGCTCGAAGCGCAAGACGAGAGCGCGGAGTAGGCCCGCAGCATGCGGCTCGTGGCCCTGGCCGGAGGCGTGGGCGCGGCCCGGTTCCTTCGCGGGCTGGTCCGGGTCGTCGACCCTGCTGACCTCACGGTCATCGTGAACACAGGGGACGATCGCGAGTTCTACGGCGTCCACGTCTCGCCGGATCTCGACATCGTCATCTACACCTTGGCGGGCCGGGTGGATCCCGAGAAAGGCTATGGCCTGGAAGGCGACCAGTTCTCGGTCGTTGATGCACTGGCCGATCTTGGCCACGAGACCTGGTTTCGGCTGGGGGATCGCGATCTGGCCACCGCGCTTCACCGCAGCCTTCGATTGCGCGAAGGCGCCGGGCTGGCGGAGATCACGGACGAGATCCGCTGCGCGTACGGCGTCGACGTATGCATCCTCCCGATGACGGAGGATCCGGTACCCACATTCGTTGAGCTTTCGGACGGGAGCCGGGCTCACTTCGAGGAGTACCTGGCAAGGGACGGCGCGCCGGATGACGTCTCCGGGGTCGATCTCGCCGCCGCGGCCGCCGCACAGCCTGCACCGGGTGTGCTCGAAGCGATCGACGCTGCCGAATTGATCCTCGTCTGTCCGAGCAACCCGGTGGTTTCGATCGGGCCGATCCTGGCGACGGCCGGTATGCGTTCCGCCGTGATCGAATGCCAGGCCCCGGTGATCGGCATCTCACCGATCATTGGCGGTGCGCCGGTCAAGGGGCCAGCCGACCGGTTGCTACGAGGAATCGGCGTCGAGGTATCGGCCCGGGGCGTGGCCGGACACTACAAGGGACTGCTCGACGGAATCGTGATCGATGACCGAGACGCTGCCCAGCGCGCCGACGTGGAAGCCCTGGGAATGGCCTGTGTAGTGACCGAAACCCTGATGCGAACACCTGAAATTGCCGCTTCCCTGGCGCAGACATCGCTCGATCTTGGCGCGATGGTTCGCAGCAGCCGATGAATTCCGCGTTGGTTCCCATCAAGGGTCTCGACGCCGGGAAATCCCGGTTGATGAGCGTGCTACCGCGAAGCGCCATCGAAGCCCTTTCATTGGCCATGCTAGGCGACGTATTGGGTGCATTGGCCAAGGTTCCCGAGATCGACCACACGGTGGTCGTGACGCCGGATGCCGACGTGGGGAAGGCAGCCGAGGAAGCTGGGGCCGAGGCGATGCTGCTTGCTACGCTTGGGCTGAACGCCTCCCTCGATGAAGCGGCGCGCCTGCTTGCAGATCGCGGCCTGGAACGTCTGCTCGTGCTCCTCGGCGACGTGGCCGGCGCTGGCGCCTCGGATCTCCACGAGTTGTTCGTCGCCCAGGAAGCACTCGGCCAGCCGCCCGCGGCCGTGCTGGCGCCCTCTTCCGACGGCGGCACGGCAGCCCTGCTCCGTGCGCCCTATGACGCGATCCCTTCGTGCTTCGGAGGCGGGAGCGCCGCAGCCCACGAACAGGCTGCCGCCGCAGCAGGTGTTCCGTTCCGCCGCTGCCTCCTGCCCTCACTTGCCATCGACCTGGACCATCCGGACGATCTCGAGGCGCTACTGGCCAGTGACGCGCCGGCCCGACGAACGCGAGCGTTGCTAGGCGAGCTCGGAATCGGCACGCCGAAATGAGCGACCAGCGCTCACTATCCTTCGTTTCCCTGGAGGGCATCCCGGAAGTGGCCCCGGGGGCTGATCTGGCCGAGATGCACCTGGCCGCGGCCGAGCAGACCGGACTGGAGCTCACTGGAGGCGTTCTGGTGATCTGCCAGAAGATTGTCTCCAAGGCGGAGGGCCGTCTCGTGAACCTGCCAGAGGTGGACCCCACGGACGAGGCCCTCCGGATCGCCGAGGAGCACGAGAAGGACCCACGCCACATCGAAGTCATCCTGCGCGAAACACGCCGCATCGTGCGCCGCAGCCAC
>JAFDCZ010000240.1 GCA_019312665.1 Deltaproteobacteria bacterium
TCGATGCGGAGCTTCGCTGCCTGCTCTTCCAGATCGATCGTGTCCCGTTGGATCGAGACCGTGAAACGCTCCGTCGTATCGCCCTTGCGCAATACCGTCAGCTGCACGCGGGTGCCCTTGCGTCCGCGGATCAGGCGCACGACGTCGCGCAATGCCATGTCGATGATGTCGACGGAGTCGCGGCCTTCCTCGGCCACGGCAATGATGCGATCCGCCGGTTCGAGTGCGCCGATGCGATCCGTCGCGCCGCCCGGAATGATCTGTTCGACGACGGCGTAGCCGTCCCGCTCCGTGAGTGCGACGCCAATGCCCTCGAGCGAGAGCTCCATCTGGATCTGGAAGTCTTCCCACACGTGCGGCGAGAGGTACGACGTGTGCGGGTCGAGAGCACCTGCGAACGCGTCCAGGAACTGGGAGTAGAGATCTTCCCGGCTCAACTCGGCGACCCGCTTCGTACGCAGCTCGTAGCGATGGACGAGGCGCTTCTTGGCCTCCTCCAGGCTGGTGTCTCCTTCGAGGTAGTTCGAGATCTGGAAGTGGGCGAGGGTACGCAGCAGCTCGTCGCGCTCCTCCTTGGTGGCCGGGGATCCACGTTCGTCCGGATCCAGAAGCAACGTTGCCTCGGTATCCAGCGTGTAGTCGTCTCGCGCGACGAAGCCGCGGATGAAGCCCTCGATCTCCCGGTTGCGGCCGAGGATGTCCTGGTGGAGCCGGCGCAAACGGCTGCAATCGCTGGAGCGGGTTTCCAGGAACAGGCTCTTCAGCGAGTCTTGCAGCTCCGCGAGCTCACTCTCCAGGAAGAAGACCCGCTGGGGATCGATCCGCTTCAGGTAGGTCTCGATGGTTCGTGTCCGGATCCCATCGTTCAGCTGGTGGGCGGTGATGTGCTTCTGGAAGAAGAACGTCGTGAGATCGGGGATGTCCCCACACGTCAATGCCGCGTTGGCGGCTCTCGGCGGAGCCATTGTCGCTAGGAAGGTCAGTACGAGCCCGGCCGCGATCAGGCCGGGCCGAAATCGATTGGCCATCCGAGCAAGCTATCAGAACACCCGGGGGGCCGGAAGCGCCAGACTCACGGCCCCGAAACGCCGGGAAGGCCCAGCGAGGCGACATGGTCCCCATCGTGGGCGATCGCCAGGCTGAATCCGTGGTCCCGTTCGAGCCCAGCCAGGAAGCGGCGAATCCGGCTCAGCTGGCCATCGGCCTCCGGAACGATCAGGAGCCGGTAGATCAGCGCCTTGGGCCGATCGAGGCGGGCGGACTCGATGTCGTTGACGACGTCCCCGGTGAAAATCACCCGTTTCGTCCCCTCGGGCCCGGCGATGGACGCTGCCAGCATCTGGCTGCCCGGGGTGTGCCCGGCCGCGTGGATGAGCGCCACGCCGGGGAACCCCGGGAGCGCCACGGCGTTCCCCTCGGGTACGACCGTTCGGTTCAGGCAGCCGACCTCATCGACCAGCTCAGAGGTGCTTCGGGTCCCGTAGTTGGTCAGCTCCGCCTGGGCGCGGACCTGGAAAATGGGCAGCGCGGCACCGCCGCGGACCTCGCAGAGCGATCGGGCGCCCTCCACGTGATCGATATGCAGGTGGGTGATGACGACACCGGCCACACGATCCGCCGCGTCTCCGAGCATTTCACCCACCGAGCCGAAGACTTCGACAGGCCCGGCGCCAAGGCTCTCGAAAGGCGCACCGAACTCCCGAGCGGCCTCGGGACTCATGCCCAGATCGATGAGCAGGATCCGCCCGTCTTTCCATTCCAGCGCAAAGGACGGATGTGAAAGTACGCGGGGCGGCGGGGAGAAGGAGGGCTGTCGGGAGGTTTCCATCCAGCCGAGCCGGACCGGACGGTCCGCTTCGGCGTCCAGGGCGAGCAATGCCGCGACCGGCGGCGGGTCCGGATCGAGCTCGCGAATCTGCAGGTGGGCTGGTGCGAGCAGCCCGCAGATCAAGAGGATCACAGCCACGAGTCCGAATCCAATCCAGCGCAGCCAACCCATGAGCGTCTCCCGAAGCGTCGTTCCTCGAGGCCGCCCACGGCGCGAGCCGATTCGGGCAGCCAGGAAGCATGCCGATGGAATCTCCAGGGGCACTTCCAGCGAGAAGAAGGCGGGAGGGTAGGCAGGATTTCGCGCGGCGCCCCGCCCTGAAATGGCCCCGAATCGCCGCGAGCGGCGTGCCTGAATCGACTCGCGCGGGTTGTCTGCGGCTCAGCCCGTTCCAGAGGGTCCCAACTTCCTTTTACAACCGCGGAGTCATTCGGGCACAATGGGGACGTTGCGGTCCGGGAGGAAACCAGGTGGCTTGGAGTCCAGTTCGGGGAGATCGTCGCGCGAAGGTGGCCGTTTTCGCGTTGCTGATTGCCTGCCTGCTGACGGGATACGCTGCGGCGGTCCGATTTTCCGAAGGCTCCGCGTTTCATGCCAGCGTACTGAGCGCGATTGCCCTCGTGTTCGGGGGCGCATGGCTCGCCCTGCGCGGTCGTCCCGCCAGCATCCGCGTCTGCATCATCGCCGTCGGCCTGCTGGGGTTTTCGAATGCGGGGATCGTCGTACTGACGGGGGGCGCCGCGCTCGGCCCGCTGATCACGATGACCGTCATCCCCATCCTGGCCACGCTCCTGGTTTCAGCTCGTCTGGGAGGAGCGGTCGCGATTGCGTCGTGTGCTGCGCTGGTGTTGGCAGCCGGCGTTCCGGCCCAGATTCCATCTCCAGGCGTTTCCCTCGGAGCGACGGATGCACTGGTGGGCGTGGGTCTGCTGACGTTGAGCTTCTGGGGCGGGGCCACCTACTACGAGCGAGGCAGGCGGGTCGCCCATCAACAGGGGATGGCGCTTTGCGACGAGCTGGAGAGAACCGCTGCGCGGTTTCGGGCGTATACCGAGAACGCTCGTGACATCGTCGTCGAAGTCGCAGACGACGGGACGATTCTCTACGCCAGTCCGGGTCACGAGGGCTTCATGGGCCGTACCACGTCTGCCCTTCTCGGAGGTGCGAACACCCGGAACCTCCATCCCGAGGATCTTTCGCACGTCGCAGTCTTCTTCAAGGCGCTCGTGCGGGGCGACCGACCCGGGAGCGTCTCCGCACGTTATGTGCGCCCCGATGGAAACCTGTCCTGGTTCGAATTGCGTGGCCGGCACTATCGGAACGCCGAAGGGGAGGGCAGGGTCGTGCTCTTCGCGAGGGATGAGACCCCGGAACGGGTGGCCGCCGAGGAGCGCGAAGCCTTGATCGGCCGGCTCCAGGACGCGCTCGATGGCATCGAGACGCTTCGGGGCATCGTGCCGATCTGCTCCGAATGCAAAAACGTTCGCAGAGAGGATGGGGCGTGGGAGCAGGTCGAGGAGTACGTGGCAGCGCACTCCCTCGCAGATTTCTCGCATGGTCTCTGTGATCAATGCCTGTCCGGGCACGACCTGTAGGCGGTTCTCCTTTGGACGCGGTACCCCTTGAGTATGGGTCTACGGGGTCTCGAAGGGTTGCCGGTTCTCGTCACCGGGGCGGCGAGTGGAATCGGGCGCGCGATCGCCCTGCGCCTTTCTGACGAGGGCGCGGTCGTCGGAATCTTCGATCTGGACGGGTCCGGCGCGGAAGTCACGGTTGCCGCCATCGCCGAGGCAGGCGGCCGCGGCCATGCCTGGCAAGTCGACATCACCGATGGGCCGGGCGTCGAAGCGGCTGTCGAGGCGTTCGAGGCCGAGTTGGGCCCGGTCGCGGGCCTCGTCAACAACGCCGGCTGGGACGAAGCCGCGCCTTTTCTCGAGACGGATGTAACGCTGTGGCGGAAGGTGATCGACATCAACCTCTACGGGCCCCTGCACGTGACCCAGGCCGTGCTGCGGCGCATGACCCACCACGGCCGGGGTCGGGTCGTGAGCATCAGCTCTGATGCAGGCCGCGTGGGTTCCAGCGGCGAAGCCGTCTACGCCGCATGCAAAGGGGGCATTGCCGCGTTCTCGAAATCCGTTGCCCGAGAGCTGGCGAAGCAGGGGATCACCTTGAATGTCGTTGCGCCCGGCCCGACCGATACTCCCTTTTTTGCCAGCTTCGACGAATCCGGGAAGCTTGCAGCGGCCCTGGCCCGTTCGATTCCGATGCGGCGGCTCGGCCAGCCGGAGGATTGCCCGGGCCTGGTTGCCTTCCTGCTTTCCGATGACGCGGCTTTCATCACGGGCCAGACGATCAGCGTGTCAGGTGGCCTGACCATGCATGGCTGAACCACGAAAGAGATCATGGACTATCAAGACATCCTCTACGATGCGCGCGATCACGTTGCCACCATCACCCTGAACCGGCCCGAAGTGATGAACGCGTTTCGCGGTCGCACTTGTGTCGAGCTGGTCGATGCGTTCCAGCGGGCTGGCTATGACCGGGAGATCGGCGCGATCGTGCTCACCGGCGCGGGCGAGCGTGCGTTCTGCACCGGCGGTGACCAATCGAGCCACGACGACGCTGGCGGCTACGGGGGCGGCCGCGGTGTGATCGGCATGCCGATCGATGAGGTGCACTCGGTCATTCGGGATGTGCCGAAGCCCGTACTCGCCAAGGTGCGCGGCTACGCCATTGGCGGCGGAAACGTGTTGGCCACGCTCTGCGATCTCACGCTTGCGGGAGCGAGCGCGATCTTTGGGCAGGTCGGGCCGAAGATGGGATCGGTCGATCCGGGCTTCGGAACCGCCTACCTCGCCCGGGTGGTTGGCGAAAAGAAGGCCCGCGAGATGTGGTACCTGTGCCGGCGGTATACCGCGGACGAAGCCTGCGAAATGGGCCTCGTCAACAAGGTCGTGCCCGATGACGAGCTCGACGCGGAGGCCGCCGCCTGGTGCGCGGAGCTGGTGGAGCGCAGCCCGACGGCGATCGCGCTGGCCAAGCGCTCCTTCAACGCGGATACCGAATCGATCCGCGGAATCGGCGCGTTGGGGATGCAGGGGCTCGCCCTCTACTACGGCACCGAGGAATCGAAAGAAGGCGGAGAGGCCGCTCGCGCGAAGCGGACGCCGGAATTCCGGAAGTACTCGTGAGATCGGCCTTTCCGCGGGCAAGGCCTTGACCGAGGCCGCGGCTCCGGGATAACGTTCAACCGAATGGTTGAACAATTGGATCGAACCTTCGCCGCCCTGGCAGATCCCACGCGCCGGGCCATTCTGGGCCGCCTGCGGCGCGGGCCCGCCACGGTCGGCCAGATCGCGGCGCCGTTCGAGATCTCCTTGAACGGGGTCTCGAAGCATGTGCGGGTGCTCGAGGAAGCGGGCCTGGTGGAACGCAAGGTGGAGGGCCGCGAACATCATCTGCGGCTCCGAGCCGACCCGTTGCGCAAGGTCGCACGCTACGCGGCCGGCTACGCGGATTTCTGGGAGGGTCGTCTCGACGCTCTGGAGCAGCATCTTCGGACGAAGCGAAAGGCGAGGCGATGACGAATCGGATCGTGCAAGAGCGCCTGATCGAAGGGACGGCGGAGGAAGTCTTCGAGGCCTGGAGTGATGCGGCCAGTCTCTCGCGCTGGATGTGTCCCGCCGAGGACATGCGTCCCGCAACGGTCGAGCTCGATTTCCGGGTTGGCGGCCGCCTTCACCTGGGTCTCCGATTTCATTGCCGACGCCGAGGCCCATACCCGCGTCACTGTGACCCTCGAGCCCGCAGGTCCAGGCCAGACCCGTCTGCACCTCGAGCACGACGAACTCCCGGATTCCGATACCTACGCGGGCCACGAGGCAGGCTGGGCTCGGATCCTCGATCTCGTCTCCCAGAATCCCAAGAAGGAGAGCTGACATGGCCAGCCGACACCCCGGTGAATCGCCGGGCTACGCGAAGCTACGTGATGAGTTGTTCGAGGCGGAGGTTGCTCTGCGAGATCAGCGAGAGCGTGTCGCGGAACTCCGCCGCAGCCTTCCCCAGGATACGGCGGTGCCCGACGAAACCTTTGAAGAGCTTCGGGAGGGGAAGCGCGTTCCGGTCAAGCTCTCTGAGTTGTTCGTCGATCCCACGAAACCGCTGATCCTCATGCAGTTCATGTTCGGCAAGAGCCAGGCGAAGCCTTGCCCGGTGTGCACGCTATGGGCTGACGGTTACGACGGCGTGGTTCCCCACCTCCAGCAGCGCGCAAACTTCGCGGTATTGGTCGCTGGTGACGTCGGCGAGTTCTCCGACTACGCACGCGGCCGGGGCTGGCATAACCTTCGGCTGATCTCGGCAGCGGGTTCGGGCCTGAAAGCTGAGCTTGGCTTCGAGACTCCTGAAGGGGGTCAGCTACCCGGCGTCTCGATCTACACCCGTGGCACCGACGGCGCCCTTCATCATTTCTACTCCCAATGCGCGTTGCTCGGGGAGGCGGGCTTTCGAGGCATGGATCTGCTCTCGCCCGCCTGGCATTTCTTCGATCTGCTTCCGGAGGGCCGCGGGGACTTCATGCCGCGCAACTCGTACGAAGCTTGAACCCAGCAGGAAGGGCATCCTTCCGCACCGTGGGCGAAGCTTCGGCGATGATTCACACGACACGGATGTGCATCCTGGTCTGTCTGCTGGCCTGCGCAGACGCGCCGGATGCCGGAGATGCACCCATGGGCCTCGATTTCACGGCCATTGCTGGCTCCGCGGCACCGCCCCCCGAGCCGATCATCTATCCGACCCACTCCGGCGGCAGCCTTCCGGTTCGGCACTATGCGAGCGAGGCCTCCGACGTCTTCGTCCTGATCCACGGATCTGGCTATCACTCCCGCTACCTGGCGTCGCTTGCGGAGCGCCTCGCAGGAGTTGGTGCGGCGCATGTGTACACGCCCGATCTGCGCGGACACGGAGTCGATCCGGAGCGACGCGGTGACATCGATTACGTGGATCAGCTCGAAGACGATCTGGTCGATCTGATTGGATGGGTGCGTGAGCGTCACGCGGGCGGCCGCATCTTCGTCGGTGGCCATTCGTCTGGCGGCGGTCTGGCGCTGCGATTCGCAGGCGGAGGTGGCGAAGCCTCCGGTCTCGTCTTGCTGGCGCCCTATCTGGCGCACGACGCCCCGACCCTGCGCGCAGGCAACAGCGCTGGCGGCTGGGCCCAGCCGAAGATCCCCCGGATCATCCTGCTCTCAATTCTCAACGGCTTCGGCGTTCACGCTTTCGATGACGTGACGACGATCGAGTTCTCCATGCCGGAGGAGGCGCGCGACGGCACGGAGACGTTGGCCTACAGCCACCGACTGAACGTTGGCTACGCGCCGAGGAACTGGCAGAA